>JAWVDY010000325.1:0-7573 GCA_033856995.1 Gaiellaceae bacterium | reverse complement strand
AGGAGTTCATCGACGTCCTGCGCACCCTGCACAAGGTCGGCCTCGACCGGACCGACCCGGTCTCCGTGCGCGGCGTGGAGGTCGCGCCGCGCGACGTGGTCGCCGCCGCGCTGCCGGACCCGGCCACGCTCGGGGACCGGATGCGCGGGCGGACGTGCGCGGGAACGCTGGTCACCGGGACGGGGCAGGACGGCAACCCGCGCGCCTCCTACCTCTACCACGTGGCCGACAACGAGCGGACGATGCGCGAGTACGGGTCACAGGCGGTCGTGCTGCAGACCGCGCTGAACCCGGTCGTCGCGCTCGAGCTGCTCGCGACCGGCGCGTGGAACGGCACCGGCGTCCTCGGCCCGGAGGCCTTCGACGCGGTGCCGTTCCTCGACCTGCTCGCCGCCTACGGCGAGCCGTACGGCCAGGTCGACCGCTAGGCCGGCTCGTTCGGGTCTTCGTCGGCGGCCAGCTCGACGGAGCCCTCGAGCGTCTGCTGGAAGTGACGCTGCTGGATCGGCGTCGCCCAGTCGACGAGCTCCCGCAGGCCCGGGACGTTTGCGCGCTCCGCCATCGTCCCGACCACGGACCAGTGGCCGACCTCGCCCGCCTCGGCCATCGTCAGGAACTCGAAGCCGTCGAGCGCGTCCGCGTCGTCGCCCAGGTAGGTCGACATCATCTCGGTCGCCTCCTGCTTGGTCTCGCGCGCCTTCTCGAGGATCGCGGTCTTCTTGCCTTCGAGCTCGGAGGCGAGGTCGGTCGTGCGCTCCTCGGTCTCCTTCGCCTCCTTCGCCATCCGCTGCAGCGTCTGCGTCAGGTCGTCGTGGTCGCCCTCGTCCTTGACGAGCTTGCTCACCTTCTGGGTCGCGTCCTGCGCAGCCATCGCCAGGCCCAGGACCTCGCCGATCTTGCTCTCGATCGCGGTCAGCTCTGCCATCGTCGCGTACCTCCCTCGTCGGTTTGCGGAGGGACGGCTACCCGGGCGATGCGCTCGAGAAACTGCCGGGATGGCGACGGCGGGTAGCCGCACGACCACGTATCCTCACGCCTCGCTTGACCGTCGTGGGTCTCCTCCGAATCGTCCTGTCGACCGTGCTGCTCGCAGCCGCGGCAGGCAAGGCCCGCGCCGGCGGTTCCGGGCGCGAGGCGCTTCGCTCGTTCGGCCTCGAGGACCGGCGCGTGCGCGCCGCCGCCTGGGGTGGCGCCATAGTTGCCGAGACCGCATTGGCGGTTGCGGTTGCCCTCGACGTGTCCGGTGCGGCGCTCGCGGCGGCGGCGTTGCTCGCGTCCTTCGCGGTCGCCCACGTCGTCGCGATCGCGCATGGACGGGCCGGCGCGCCCTGTGGCTGCTTCGACGCCCGCTCTCGGATCGGGCGCGCAAGCGTCCTCAGAGCAGGCGGCCTGGCTGCGGCTTTTGCCGCGCTTCCGTTCTTGCCGAACACGAATCCCTCGACTGACGCCTGGCTCGCGATCGGCGTCGGCGTCGCGTTCTTCGGCCTGGTCGCGCTCGGGATCGCGGTGCTCGCACTGGCGCGAGAGCTCGGCGAGCTTCGCCTCGCCGTCGCCCCGCAGGCGGCGCTCTCGCTCGACCACGAGGGCCCGGAGCTCGGCGGACGCGTCGCCTTGATCGACCGGTTCGATCGTGGCCCTGGAAGCCGGAGGCTGGTTGCCGCCTTCACCTCGCCCGGCTGCTCGCTCTGCTCGGCACTCGAGCCGTCGCTACGGCTGCTGGCAAATGACCCGGGGCTCGAGCTGCGGCTCTTCGACGAGGAGGAGGACGCCGACGCCTGGGAGGCGCTCGCCGTTCCCGGGAGCCCGTACGCAGTCGTCCTCGCGACCGACGGCGAGGTGCTTGCGAAGGGCACCTTCAACTCCCTCTTCCAGCTCGACAGCCTCCTGGCCCACGCGGCTCGGCCCGTGCGTGCTTAGCGAGAGCGTCGCCGGCGCGAGCTCCCGGCGCGGGTTCCTCGCGCGCACGGGGCGCCTTCTGGTCGGGCTCGCGAGCGGCGGCCTCGTGGTCGAGGCCCTGCGCGCGCAGAAGGCCGAGGCCTACCACTTCTGCGGCCACATCTACACGACCGGATCGTGCCCGCATCCTGTCGGGCTGCCGCGGGTCGACGCGAAGGGCTTTCCGCTCCGCGCCTCCGACGGGAGCCGGGTCGACGACCTCGGCCGGCCGGTCGACAAGCTCGGCCGTCCGGTGGACGCGCACGGGGCGGTGCTGCGCGACCCCGACGGCAACCCGCTGCCGCCGGCTCCGCGCACGCGCGTCTGCGCCCGGGCCGGCCGCGAGCACGGCTTCCGAGGCCAGATCGACGGCGCGTGGTACCGCTGCTGCGGTGGCCACATGCGCAAGCTCATCGACTGCTGCGGCTACGTGCAGGACCGGATCAACGGCGACGCCGCGCTGACCGGCTACTGCTACGGCGGCCGCCGGGTCTTTTGCGTCATGTACTACGACACGAAGATCAAATGCTGACCGCGGCGCTGGCGCTGACGGGGCTGCTGGTCGGGCTCGCCGGTGCCTGGTCGCCCTGAGGCCTCTCGATGGTCGGCACCGTGAGTGCCGCACGCCACCGCGGTAGGGCCGGAGCCGCGTTCGCCACGGGCCTCGTGCTCGGAGCCGCCGCCGTGTTCGCGGGCCTGGCGGCGATCGGCGCCCTCGTGAGTGGTCAAGCCGTCTTGATCGCGGCGCTCACGCTCGGCGGTGCCGCAGTCGTCAGCGACGCGCTCGGCCTGCGCGTCAGGCCGCAGGTTCGCTTCCAGGTGCCGGAGCCGTGGCGCCGGACAATGCCGCTCCCGCGGGCGCTTTTCCTCTACGGCCTGCTGCTTGGCACCGGCCTCACGACCTACGTACCCGCGACCGCGGCCTGGGCGCTGCCGGCGCTGAGCCTCGCGCTCGGGAGCGTGACTGCCGCCCTCGCGATCGCGGGCGGCTTCGCTCTCGGGCGCGCGCTGCCGGTGCTGGTGCTCGCCGAGCGCGGAGGCGACGCGGTGCTCGCCGAGCGGCCGCACGGCCTCCGCCTGCTGCGCATCCTCGCCGCCGCCTCGCTCCTCTGCGCGCTCCTGGCGGGAGAGGTGCGCGCCGCCGGGACTGTCGCCGCGCCTGCCGGCGACCCCAGCGCCGCCGGAACGGACGTGGCCTGGCAGGAGCCCGGCGTCGGTGGGTTCCTGCGCCGGGACGGGACGACGGCGCAGCTACCGGGGACCGATCCCGCGCTCGGCGGCTCCTTCGTCGCGTGGCGAGCCCGCGAGACGGTGACCGTCGCCGACCGCACGACCCTTGCGCCCATCCTCTCGGAGAC
The DNA here is from genome assembly GCA_033856995.1 of Gaiellaceae bacterium. GTDB lineage: Bacteria > Actinomycetota > Thermoleophilia > Gaiellales > Gaiellaceae > AC-32. Next base: position 4,280 of record JAWVDY010000325.1, on the reverse strand, counting down.
CGTGCCAGGCGTGACCAAGCTGGCGGTCTCCCGCAGCTGGCTCGCCTACCGGACCGCGAACGAGATCCGCGTCCAGGACGCGACCGTTCCCGGCGAGTCGAAGCTCGTCGTCCACGTTTCCGAGCCGGCGACCCTCGGGCGCCCGGCACTCGGCGTCGACCTCGTTGCCTTCCACCGCTCGACGCGGTCGGGAAGCTGGCTCACCGCAGTGAACGTCGTCAGCGGCAGGCGTCTGCAGCTGCGCTATTCGCGGGAGGAGCAGCTCCTGAATCCGTCCCTCCTCGCGGGGCAGCTCCTCTACGTCCGCTCGTCGCGCTGCTCGCAGCAGCTCGTCCTCGGCCCTGCGCGTGGCGGCCACGACCGCGTGCTCTACGAGACCGGCCCGCTCGCGGGACAGGACCTCGGCCACGAGCGGCATCACACGAGCCAGGGCGAGCACCTGCCGTGTCCGCACCGGCCGCGAACGACGACGAGGATGCTCTGGACTACCGCGCTGTCGCCGACGACCGCCTACGTGACGGTCCTGCGACCGCGGGCCGGCGGGCACACGACGCCGACGCTCCTCGCCGTCTCACGGTAACGCTCGGCGGCGACGGGAGACAATCCTTCCATGGGATTCGTCTCGCGAGGCTTCCGCGGTCGCCGGCAGGACGGGCCGTCAGACCGCGTCCCGCCCGGGCAGTACCTGACCGACGACTTCCCGGTGCTCTCGGCCGGCCCGACGCCGCACGTCTCGCTCGACGAGTGGACGTTCACGATCGACGGCGGAGCCGAGCAGGCGCGCTGGACGTGGGAGGAGTTCCGCGCCCTGCCGAGCGAGACGATCACGAAAGACATCCACTGCGTCACCAAGTGGTCGAAGCTGGACACCGACTGGGAGGGCGTCTCCGTCGACACCCTGCTCGAAGGGGTCGAGCACGACGCGGCGTACGCGCTCGCCTTCTGCGACGGCGGGTACACGACGAACCTCCCGCTCGAGGACCTGACCGACGGCAAGGCGTGGGTCGCCTACGGCTACGACGGCGAGCCGCTCGACCCCGAGCACGGCGGGCCCGCGCGGCTGCTCGTGCCGCACCTCTACTTCTGGAAGAGCGCCAAGTGGGTGCGAGGCCTCGGCCTCCGCGACGAGGACGAGCCCGGCTTCTGGGAGCAGAACGGCTACCACCTCCGGGGTGATCCGTGGCTGGAGCAGCGGTACTGGGGAGACTGACCTGGCTCGCGGCCGAGGTGGCCGCCGTCCGGGAGGAAACACCGCGCGTGCGGACGCTGGAGCTCGAGGCGCCGGGCTGGTCCGATCACCGGGCCGGCCAGCACGTCGACATCCGCCTCACAGCCGAGGACGGCTACCAGGCGCAGCGCTCGTATTCGATCGCGTCCGCGCCCGGCGAGCCGCTCGCGATTACCGTCGAGCGGCTCGAGGACGGAGAGGTCTCGCCCTACCTCGTGGACGAGGTGCGCAAGGGCGACCGCTTCGAGGTTCGCGGCCCGATCGGCGGCTACTTCGTCTGGGACGGCGACGAGCCCGAGCCGGTGCTACTCGTGGCCGGCGGCTCGGGAGTCGTGCCGCTCGCGGCGATGGCGCGGCACCGGGCACGCGCTGGGTCGAACGCGCCGATGCGTCTGCTCTACTCGTCGCGGAGCTGGGACGACGTGATCTACCGCGACGAGCTCGAGACGCTCGGGGTCGACGTTGTGCACACGCTGACTCGCCAGCAGCCCGAAGGCTGGCAGGGCTACGCGCGCCGCATCGACGACGGGCTCCTGCGCGAGGTCGCGTTCCCGGTCGCGGAGAGCCCGCGCGTCTACGTCTGCGGCTCGACGCGGTTCGTCGACGCGGCCGCCGACGGGCTCGTCCGGCTCGGCTACGACCCGCTGTGGATCCGCACCGAGCGCTTCGGAGCGACCGGATGAGGGAGCGGACCCTCGACGGGAACGCGATCGGCGGGATCCTGCTCGAGCTCTTCGGCGTCGAGCTGACCGCCGCACCGTGCGTCTGCGGCGGTTGCGGCGCGCGTGAGGAGGTGGCCCGGCTCGACGTCTACGTCGACTGCCCCGGCGTCGTCGTGCGCTGCCGTCACTGCACGGACGTGATGATCACGATCGTCCGCGGCCACGAGCGCACCTGGATCGACCTCCGTGGCACGCGCGGCCTGGAGCTGTAGGCTCGGCCCATGCGCCGACGGTTCGAGCGGGCGTTTCTCGGGGCGATGATGAGCGTCGTCGCATTTCTCGTCGAACGCCGGCTCGTGAAGGCGCTCGCTAAGAAGCGCTAGACCCGGCGCCGCAGCAGGTCGGCCAGCAGCACGAGCGCGAGCGCGGCGCCGACTGCGCCGAGCGTGATCGGCACCCAGCGCGCGACATTCACTGCGGCCGCGGTCGCGCCGCAGGCCACGAGAGCCGAGCCGGCCGTGATCGCGAGCGCGAGCTGGCGCGCGACGATGCGGATCGTCCGCTCGAGCGGCGTGATCCCGCGGATGTCGACCTGGAGCCGCTGACCGGGCCGGGCGCCGCTGATCCGCTCGAACGACTCGATCAGGCGTTCGCCGCGCACCTTCAGCTTCTGCACGTCGTAGAAGAGCCGCTTCGGGTCGGCCCCGGCCTGGGCGCGCGTGAGCAGGTTCTTCATCAGGAACCGCCCGACGACCGAGAACGGGTCGAGCTCGGGATCGAGCTCCGTCGCCGCGAGCTGCATCTGCGCGAGCGCCTTGCCGGTCAGGACGAGCGGCGCGGGGAGCCGCACACCGTGCTGGGTCGACGTGTGCGCGATCTCCTGCATCAGCGGGCCGAGCGAGATCTCGCCGAGCGACGCGTGGCGGTAGCGCTGCAGCAGGCGCGTGAGGTCGACCTCCAGCCCGGCCGCGTCCGCGTTCTCGGCCTCGGGGCCGGCCATGATCAGCACGACCTCGGTTAGGAACGGCACGTCCTCCTGCCAGAACGCGAGCAGGAGCAGGAGCAGCTGGCCGCGCATCTCCGGCGAGAGCTCGCCGACCATGCCGAAGTCGAGGAAGAAGATCCGCTCGTGGGCCCACAGCATGTTCCCGGGATGCGGGTCGGCGTGGAAGAAGCCCTCGACGAGGATCTGGCGGTAGTAGCACTCGAGCAGCTGCCGGGCCGCCTCGCCGCGCGCGGGGCCCTCCGGGATCTCGCGCACGGCGACTCCCGGGATCTCCTCGAGCACGAGCAGGCGGCTGGTCGAAAGCTCCTCGTACACGCGCGGGGCTGCAAGGCGCGGGAACGCGGTCAGCGTGGAGCGAAGCCGCTCGACGTTCTGGCCTTCGAGCGTGAAGTCGAGCTCGCGGCGGAGCGACTCGGAGAGGTGCTCGATCGCGGCGGGAAGGTCGACGATCTTGCGCAACGCCTCGCGGTTGCCGGTCTTCTGCGCGAAGAGCTCGAGCAGGCTGAGGTCGCGCAGGATGTCGTGCTCGGCGGTGGGCCGCTGCACCTTCACGACCACCCGCTCCCCGTTGTCGAGCACGGCGCGGTGGACCTGCCCGATCGTGCCCGCGGCCAGCGGCTCACCCTCGATCGAGGCGAAGACGTCCTCCCAGGGGACGCGGAGCTCCTCCTCCATCACGGTCACGACCTCGTGCTCGTCGAGCGGCGTGACGCGGTCCTGGAGCGCCGCCAACTCGGCGACGGCCTCGGGCGGGATCAGGTCGGGGCGCGTCGAGAGGATCTGGCCGAGCTTGGCGAAGGTCGGGCCGAGCTCCTCGAGCGCCTCGCGCAACCTGCGCGCCCGCAGCTCCGGCGGGTCGTCGTCGCGGCGCGACTCGTTGAAGCCGTACTTGCCGAGGACGGTCGCGATCCGGGCCGCGCGGCCGAGCAGCCGCTGGTCGGCCGCGGCGCTCACGCGTCCTCCCGGTGGGTATTGACGATCACGACCGTGCACGGCGCGTTGTGCGAAACGCGGTTGGGCACGTTGTGCAGCAGGAACTCGCGTCGGCCGCTCATGCCGACGCTGCCGACGACCAGCACGTCCGCCTTCTCCCGCCGGGCGGCCTCGACGATCGCGTCGGACGGATCCTCGCCGGAGACGACGGCGGCGCGCTTTCGCTCGCCCGGCAGCGTCCCCACGTACTCCTCCAGCTCCGGCACCGCGTCGGCGCGCGAGACCGCGGTGCCGACGAGCACGCGCAGCACCAGCAGCTCGGCCTCGTAGCGCTCGGCCATCTCCGCGGCGAACCGCACCGCCCGCTCGGCGGTCTCCGAGCGGTCGGTCGCGACCATCACGATCCGCACCTCCTCGTCCGAGCCCTTGCGCCGGAGCCGCATCAGACCTG
>JAWVDY010000324.1:0-14477 GCA_033856995.1 Gaiellaceae bacterium | reverse complement strand
AGTGTGGCTGTTCGCGCGATAGCGGATCCCGAGGCGACGGGCCTGGTAGTCGGTCGTGTTCGAGGCGGAGGTGATCTCGCGGTAGCGCTCCTGCGACGGGAACCACGCCTCGATGTCGTAGCGCTTCGCAGCCGACGCGCTCAGCTCCTTCGCCTCGATGTTCACGACGCGGTACGGGAGGCCGAGCTCCTGCACGAGCGACTCCTCGATCGCGAGCAGCCGGTCGTGCTCGGCCCAGGAGTCCTCGGGGAGGACGTAGGCGAACATCTCGACCTTGTTGAACTGGTGGACCCGGAACATGCCGCGCGTGTCGCGGCCCGCGGCGCCCGCCTCCCGGCGGAAGTTCGTCGAGAACGCCGTGTAGCGCAGCGGCAGCTGATCGCGCTCGAGGATCTCGCCCATGTGCAGCCCGGCGAGGGCGACCTCGGAGGTGCCGGTGAGGTAGAGGCCCTCGTCGGCGATCTCGTAGATCTCGAAGCGCTCGGCGGGGAAGAAGCCGGTGCCGTACATCGCCTCCTCGCGGACGAGCACGGGCGGGATCACGGCCTCGAAGCCCTGCGTGACCACGCGGTCGAGCGCCCAGCGGTAGAGCGCGAGCGCGAGGCGCGCGGTGTCGCCGACCATGTAGCCGAACCGTGAGCCGGAGAGGCGGGCGCCGCGCTCCATCTCGAAGCGGCCGAGCTGGAGGTGCTCCTTAGGGTCGGCGATCTGCGGGCGCTCGCCGACCTCGCGCAGGATCTCGCCCTCCGAATCGCCCGACGCTTCGTCCGGGACCGACTCGTGCGCCGGATTCGGCACCTTCTGCAGCAGCTCGTCGCGCCTGGCCTCCGCTGCGCTCAGCTCGTCCTCGAGCCGCCCGAGGTCGGCCTTGACCGCCTTGAGCTCCTCGAGCTGTTGCGGCGTCGGCTTGCCCTTCAGCTTCTGACGGCCACGGAGCTCGTCGACCTGCGGCACGAGCTCGCGCCAGCGCGCGTCCGCCTCGAGCAGCTCGTCGAAGGCCTCGCCGCCGCCCTTGCGCGCGATCCCTGGCCGCATCCGGTCAGGGTCGTTGCGCGCCGCTTTGAGGTCGATCAACCGTGGTTCTTGGTCAGGTACGCGACGAGGTCGCCGATCTGCTTGTCCGAGAGCGTCTGCCCGAAGTCGGGCATCGATGGCGTGAAGCCCTTCTCGACGTAGGCGCTCGGAGTGGCGATCGAGTCGTGCGCGAACGTGGCCAGCGACCCCTGGTTCGCGTTCTTCGCGTACTGGGCCAGCTTGTCGAGGTCCGGCCCGACGTTCCCGTTCGTGCCCGCGGGCTTGAACGTGTGGCAGCCGCCGCAGCCCTGTGCCTTGAAAAGGGCGGCACCGGCCTTGGCGTTGCCGTTCGCGGCCTGCGCCGCGGTCGTCGTCGGGAGCGTGCCCACGACCTTGCCGGTCGGCGAGACGACCGTTCCGCTGCCGCAGCCGGCAAGCACGAACGCGAGCGCGAGGAACGGGGCGAGTCGGCGCATCCGGGCGCGAGTCTACTGAAGGCGTCCGGCGGCTTCTTCGCTTCTCGCGAACAGCCAGAGGCCGATCGCCGCGAGCCCGCCGTAGCCGGCGACGTCGGTGGGCGTGTCGTTCACGAGCAGCGAGACGACGAGCGCGGCGAGGCAGGCGTCGAGCAGGGCGAGCCGCGGCCGTCTCAGCGCGAGCACGACGATGCCGCCGATACCGAGCGCGAAGAGGAGAGCCGCGTTCCAGGTCGATCCGATCGCCGCCGCGGAGAGGTGCAGCCGGTGGCCGAGGTCGCCGAGCAGGGAGCCCGGGCCGCCTCCGACCGCGTGGGTCACGTGGCTCGAGCCGCCGGTGGCCGCGTCCAGCCCGACGAGCAGCAGCGCGGCGCCCGCGGCGACTGCGGCGGCGACGAGCGCGCGTCGCGCTGGCAGGCGCTGGAGCCGCACCCAGAGGACGACGAAGCCGGCGAGGTAGACGACGAGGCCACCGCCGTCGGCACCGATGCGGCTCGCCGCGATCCCGGCGGAGACCAGGATCGCGACCAGTGGCAGCGCGCGCCGGCCCGCGAGCGCGCCGAGCACGAGGGCAGCCGGGAGCAAGAGCGTCTCGACCTCGTTCGTGACGCCGTAGAAGCGGCCGCCGCCGTCGGGGTGCGGGCCGATCACGGCCAGGGCGTTCCATTCCGGGCGCGCCCACATGACTGCGAAGAGGGCCGCGAAGAAGGCGGTGAGGCCGAAAGCGAGCTGGAGGCGCGGTCTGAGCAGCAGGCCTCCGGCGAGCGCGCCGAGGGTTCCGAGGACCGCGATGCCTGTGAGTTCCGCCCACCGCGACGAGACACCGGCCGCACTTAGGGCGATGGCGGCGCCGACGCAGGCCGGGGGCGCGAGCAACGAGGCGCGGGCAGCGGCGCGCGCCCACGTGAGCAGCGCGACCAGCGAGAGCGCGACCATCAGCCCGACGAGCACGAGCGTGGCGGCGTTGCGCACATCGTGGGAGCGGTCGAGCCTCCGGTCGAACCGGGTGAGCCGCGCGAGCGCGTCGCGCTCCGGCTCGGCCCGGATCCGAGGCCGCTCGCCGCGGGCGAGGGCGCGTGCGGAGGGTGCGACGTCGGCGATCGAGATTAGTCCCGGGAGGCGGGTCGAGGTGTCGGTCAGCAGCCCTCGGTATCCCGGTCCGACGACGGCGACCGGGTAGCGATCGACGTTGTGGTGCCGCCCGGGCGATGGCAGCGCGACGTAGAACGTCACGCGCGCGGGGCGCTGCGAGAGCGCGATCAGCGGCTTCCCGCCCGGGAGGCCCCCGTGGACGAGGGCGTTGCCGAGCTCTCCCCGCACCAGCCCGGCAAGCGCGCCGCGCCTGGTGACAGTCGGACCCGCTCCGACGACGAGCAGCCCGTGGGCGGCGTCCGGAGAACGGAAGACCGAGGCGGAGGCCTGCCGCACGATCACGGAGACCCGCATGCCCGGGGCAGCCGACGCAGCGGGGATCCGCGCGGTGGCCGCTATCCCCAGGGCTACAATCAAGAGGAACCTTCTCGCCTTCAAGGGGGCCGATTCTCGATGAAACGCAAGGCTTACGGGCGCGACGCCGGGCTGTCGCTGCGGATGCTGCTCACCAGCTCGCTGCTGGGGCTGCTCTATGTCGTGTTCGCGGTCGTGCTCTTCTACGTGCTGAACGCCGGGCTCGTGCTGATGCTCGTGATCGTCGGCGTCATGGCGTTCGTCCAGTACTTCACGTCTGACAAGCTCGCGTTGCGCGCCTCGGGCGCGAAGATCGTCGGGCCCGACGAGGCGCCGCAGCTGCACGAGATGATCGAGCGGCTCTGCGCGATGGCCGACCTGCCGAAGCCGCGCGTGGCCGTGATCGAGAGCGACGTGCCGAACGCCTTCGCGACCGGGCGCAACAAGAACCACGCGGCCGTGGCCGTGACGACCGGCCTCTGGAACCGGCTCGAGCCCAAGGAGGTCGAGGGCGTGCTCGGGCACGAGCTCAGCCACATCGTCAACCGCGACGTGCTCGTGATGACGATCGCGAGCTTCTTCGCCATGCTCGCTGGCCTGCTCACGAGGTTCGGCCTCTACAGCGGCATGTTCGGCGGCTTCGGAGGGGGCCGCAACAACAACGACAACAACTCGGTCCCGGTCTGGCTGATCGTCCTGCTCGTCTCGGTCGTGACCTACTTCCTCAGCCAGATCCTGATCCTCTCCATCTCGCGCTACCGCGAGTACGCGGCCGACCGCGGCTCGGCGCTGCTGACCGGGACGCCCGAGTACCTGATGAGCGCGCTGCAGAAGATCGCGAGCGGCATCACGCAGATCCCGCAGCAGGACCTGCGCCAGGTCGAGACGATGAACGCCTTCTTCATCGTCCCGACCAACTGGCGCAAGCGCGGGGCCGAGCTCTTCATGACGCACCCGCCGCTCGAGAAGCGCCTCGCCGCGCTCGCCGAGATCTCCCGCGAGCTCGGTCGCCCGGTCGCGTAGCGAGATAGCGGTTGGGTCTCGGCGACGTCCTCTTCGGGCGCAAGAAGCTCAAGGACCCTGCCGCAGAGCGGCTGTTCGCGATCTCGACCGCGCGGATCACGCTCGAAACCGAGCTGGCGCTGAAGCCGTCCGGCGCGGCGGGCGTTTGCTTCAAGGCGCTCTCGGCGGGCGAGTTCGTCCGAGCCGAGAACGAGCTCCAGCAGCTCCTGGACTCGGTCGCGGTCGAGTCGGGCTCGAAGGTGGAGCGGCGGTCAGACGAGTACGGCTTCGAGTGGCTGGTCGTCCGCGACCAGGACTTCGAGGATCTCGTGGCGAGCGTCCACCTCGTCTCCTCAGAGCTGGAGGCGCGTGGGTTCGGGCCGCAGCTGCTGGCCGCCGTGTTCCCGTTCGAGGGCAAGGGATTCGACGGCGGGCGCGTGTACTGGATCTACGGCTTCAAGCGCGGCGCGTTCTGGCCGTTCGTCCCCAAGGGCGACGGCAAGGAGCGGGACAACGCGGAGGAGCTCGAGCTGAAGGCGAAGCTCGAGCAGGAGCTGCCGATCGAGCAGGACCTCACGCGCTGGTTCGCCGTGTTCGACGCGCCCGTCTGAGCAGAAGTCACGCTTTCGTCACGCGTGACAGACACGTGCGCCGGACGGCGGTACGCTCGCAGCGGGCGGCGGGTGGACCTTCACTCCCCACCCGGGGTGGGGCCGCGCGCGCGTGAACCTTTAACGGGCGGTGGCGATTCGGCGGCCGGGCGCCCTACGCCTTGGGGAGGTCGGGGATCAGGCCCTCGCCCTCGAAGAGCTCGCGCGCCTCGGCCAGGCTCAGGTCGTCGGGGGGCACGATCGCCTCGGAAGGCGACAGATCGGCGTCGGCCAAGCGCGCTCCGTTCGTCCGCACGGCGTCTGCCATCCGGCGCAGCAGCTCCGAGAGCTGCTCCTCGTCGCCGGCCTCGAGCGCCTGGGCGGCCTGCTCGTCCAGGTCGTTGAGGCCCTTCGCCACCTCGTCGTCGACGTCGAACTGGCCCTCGCCCATCACGCGCACGATCACTTCTGCAGCTCCTTTTTCTCCTCGCCGGGCCCGAGTTGCGTCTACATCTCCGCGAGCGCGCGGTCGACCTGCGACTGCGACGCGATCTGGCCGAGCTGCCGGTCGAGCTCGGTCTGGTCGGAGGTGAAATCCTCGAGCGCGCCGGAGGTCGTCAGCTCGTCGATCGCCGACGCACGTGCCTGCATCTGCTCGGTCTTGTCCTTCGCGCGCTGGATCGCGAGACCCGTGTCGGCCATCTGCTCGCCGATCCCGGTCGCCGCCTCGCCGATCCGCACCGACGCCTCGGCCGCGGAGTACTGCGCCTTGATCGTCTCCTTCTGCGTGCGGAAGGCCTCGACCTTGGCCGAGAGCGCCTTCTCGCTGGTGACGAGCTTCTCCTGCTGCTGCTCGAGCCCCTTGGCCTGCTCGTCGAGCGACTGGAGTTGCTGCTGCAGCCCGGACTTGCGCTCGAGCGCCTGCCGTGCGAGATCCTCGCGGCCGGCGGCCAGCGCCTCGCGCGCCTGCGAGTCGAGCTTGACGACGCTCTGCTGGAGCTGCGCCTCCTGCAGCTCGAGCCGCTTCTTCGCGGTTACGACGTCGGCGATGCCGCGCTTCACGTTCTGGAGCAGCTCGAGCTGCTTCGCGTACGAGTAGTCAAGGGTCTCGCCGGGATCCTCGGCGTGATCTAGGAGCCTCGAGAACTTCGACTTCACCACAAGAGATGCGCGTGACATCAGACCGGCCATTCGTCCTCCTCCAGGAGCGGAGCGTCTAGCCTAGCGCCGGTGATCGTCGAGCGGAGCATGCATCCCGACTGGCTCTCAAACGCGTACGTGATCGGCGACGAGCCCGGCGGCACGGCCCTTTTCGTCGACTCGGGCGCGCCGCTCGAGCCGCTCTTCGATGCCGTCGAGGGGCATGGGCTCACCGTGACGCATCTGCTGACGACGCACGCCGACGCCGACCACATCGCCGGCGACGACGAGATCGTCGCCCGGTACGGCTGCCCGATCGTGAAGGGCGACCTCGACATGGGCGGCCTCTCCGTTCGCGCGCTCGAGACTCCAGGCCACAAGGACGACCATCTCGCCTTCGTGATCAACGGCGAGGCGTGCTGCAGCGGTGACGTCCTCTTCAAGGATGCCGTCGGCGGCGGCGACTTCGAGCAGATCCGCCGCTCGGTGATGGACGTGCTGATGAAGCTGCCGCCGGAGACGCGCGTGCTCCCCGGGCACACCGACGAGACGACGATCGGCGGCGAGCTCGAGCACAACCCCTTTGTGCGTGTCTGGAGCGGCGCCGAGCCTGAAGGAACCGAGCCGGTGCGGGTCGGCGGCGAGGAGGCGACGCTCGTTGTCTGGTCGCCCGACTACGACGGCAAGGGCAAGGCGTGGGTGCGCTTCGCCGACGGACGCGACGCGATCGTCGGCGGCTCACGCGTGGAACGCCGCTAGCCGCTCGGCTTCTTCGTTCAGCTCGCGCCGGGTTTCCCGCGCGATTCGGCCGAACGGCTCGAGCCGCACGCGGTCACGATCGAACCGCCACGTCCCCGCTACCTGGCCGTCGACGAGGAACGTCCGCTCCGACTGGGGGTTCCGGACGTGGAAGATCCGCTCGCGGTATCGCTCCGGGAGGATCCCCGTGCGGCGGGCATGGGCGAGCAGCGTCGCGTCCCACGTTGGGAGGAATCGCACGGGTACAGGTCTCTCGGCCGGCGGCAGCGGAGCTCGCGGCAGGTCGAGCAGCTCGTTCCCGCTCTCGTCCCGGAAGCGACGCAGGGGGAGCTGCTCGAGCGCGGTCCCAAGGGCGCCGACCCGCATGCCGGCCCAGCTCGCCAGATCGCGGCGCGGCGCGGGCCCGAAGGCGCCGAGGTAACGGCGCGCGAGGTGCGCCCGCGCCTCGTCCTCCGACAGCGTCGGCTCCGGGCCGACCCAGTCCTCGGCGAGCCCGTAGAGATCGGCGCGGCGACGCTCCCAGGTGCCCCAGGGCGGCACGCGGACGAGGTCGACCCAGATCGCGGCGCCCGGACGCCAAAGGCCGCTCGCCGCGAGCTCGGCCTGGCGGCGCGGCCCGTCGGCGAGGAAGCGCTTCAGCCCGTGTGCGGCTCGCTCCAACTCGCGGTCGTTCGCGCCCTGTACGCGCCGCGACCACACCTTCCGCTCCTCGCGGATCGCGATGACCAAGGGCCAGTAGTCGCGCCGCGAGACGACGTGGATCGTGTTGCGCATGATCATGGCCTGGACCACAGAGCGCCGCTCGAGCGCCCGCGTGAGCGCCTCGCGCTCGAACCCCTCGACTCGCGACCAGAGCCCGACGTAGCCCGAGGGCGCGTACTGGGTCTGCAAACAGCCGACCCGCTCGACCGCGCGCGGGAGCGCCAGGCGCCGCCGCTCGAGCAGGAGCTGGCGCGCCAGCAGCGCGCGGTTCAGCTCGCGGCGGGTGAGGACGCGTTCGGCCACAGTTGGACGCTAACGCGCGGGTAAGCTCGCCGGACCGAAGGAGGAGGGACGATGGCGATCACGCTCCACCGCTGCAAGAACATGTTCGTGAAGCTTCCGGGCCACCCGTGCTGGAAGGTGCAGTAGGCGCTCGACCAAGTGGGTGTCGAGTACACCGTCGACCCGCTGCCCTGGCCGGGGAACCGCGACGAGACCGAGCGCCGGACCGGCCAGAAGAAGTACCCGTGGATCGAGTTCGAGGACGGCTCGATCTACCGCGAGGAGTCGAAGGACATGGCGCAGCGGATCAAGGACGGCACGCTCGCCGAAGCGCCGCGGCTGCAGCGGTGATCGTCCCCGACGAGATCGACGCCTATGCCGAGGCGCACACGACGCCGCCTCCGGAACTGATGGCCGAGCTCACCGAGGAGACGAAGTCGAGCCTCGGCTCGCCGCAGATGCTCACAGGTGTCGTCGAGGGCCGCTTCCTCGAGCAACTCGTCTTCGGGCTCCAGGCCAAGCGCGTGCTCGAGCTCGGGACCTTCAGCGGGTATTCGTCCCTCTCGATGGCCGCGGGGCTCCCCGACGGCGGCCACATCGACACCTGCGAGGTCGAGGAGAAGCACGCCGAGGTCGCGCGTCGCTACCACGCGCGGAGCCCGTACGCCGACCGGATCACGATCCACATGGGGCCCGCGCTCGAGACGATCGAGCGGCTCGGAGGCGAATGGGACTTCGTCTTCATCGACGCCGACAAGGAGAACTACGCCAACTACTACGAGGCGCTGCTGCCACGGCTCGCGCCGACGGGCCTGATGGCGATCGACAACACGCTCTGGAGCGGCCGAGTCCTCGACGATGAGGACGATTCGCCCGCCACGCACGCGATCCGCGAGCTGAACGACCGCATCGCGGACGACGACCGAGTGGTTGCGGTGCAGCTGACCGTCCGCGACGGTGTGACGCTCGTCCGCCGTCGCTAAACCCGGGCTAAAGATTCCGTAGCTAGCTGCCGATTCTCGACCGATGACCGGCGGCTCGGAACGATCCGCTCCTGCGGCGGCGCGCTGGATCGACCGCTGGCTGGACGCCTGCAGCGATCTCGCGGACCTCTCGCGCTCGAACCCGATGACGGACGCGGTCGTCGACGAGATCGACGGCCGGATGATCCGCGTCGGCGACAGGTGGCTGGCCGACTTCGCCTCCTGTAACTACCTGGGCTTCGACCTCGAGCGCGAGATCATCGACGCCGTCCCTGGCTACCTCGAGCGGTGGGGCACGCACCCGAGCTGGTCGCGCCTGCTGGGCAGCCCCGTCCTGTACGAGCAGATCGAGGAGCGGCTCACCGAGCTGATCGGCGCCGAGGACAGCCTCTTGCTGCCCACGATCACGCTGATCCACATGTCGGTGATCCCGGTGCTGGCAGGCGGCGGGACGATCTTCCTCGAGAACCGCGCGCACAAGACGATCTTCGACGGCTGCGAGCTGGCGAAGGTGCGGGGCGCGACGATCAAGCGGTTCAAGTTCGAGGACGTACACGACCTCGAGCGGCTGTTGCGCGAGGGCAGCTCCGCGCCGCGCCTGATCTGCATCGACGGCGTCAACAGCATGACCGGCAACCCCGCGGACGTGAACGCGTTCGCCCGCCTGGCCCGCGAGTACGATGCGCTCCTCTACGTCGACGACGCGCACGGTTTCGGCGTGATCGGCGAGCGCGCGGCGGACGAGACTTCCCCGTACGGCAAGAAGGGGAACGGGATCGTGCGCTACTTCGACGAGAGCTACGACCACGTGGTACTCGTCGCGGGCCTCTCCAAGTCCTACTCCTCGCTCGCGGCGTTTCTGTCGTGCCCGCCCGAACTGAAGCGCCTGCTGAAGACGGCCGCTCCGCCGTACCTCTACTCCGGCCCCTCGCCGATTGCCTCCCTGGCGACGACTCTCGTCGGTTTCGAGGTGAACGCCGCGCGGGGCGACGCGATCCGCGCCGACCTCTGGAAGAAGACCTCCACCGTGCTCGACTGCCTCGACCGGCTGGGTGCGCACACTCCGAACCGCTCCGGCTTCCCGATCATCGAGGTGCCGCTCGCACGGCACGAGGACATCGATGCGGTCGGCCGCTTCCTGTTCGAGAACGGCATCTACGTGACGCTGGCCGCGTACCCGCTCGTCCCGCGCAGCGAGGTCGGCTTCCGAATCCAGGTGACCGCCGCGAACACGAACGCCGAGATCGAGCAGCTCGTGGACGTGCTCGGCCGGCTCGCCGACCGGTTCGACCTCCAGTCGGCGCAGAAGCGGCGGGCCGCCTGATGACCGCGGTCGTGTCGAGCTGGCGCTCGCATCTCTGGGCTTGGTACGTCGGCGCCGGCGGTGCGCTCGCCGCGCTCTACCTCTTCGTCCCGCCGTTCAAGGGCAGCGGCCCGCTGATCAACGCGCTCGGCTTCTCGGGCGTGGTCGCGATCGTGGTCGGCATCCGCTTCCACAGGCCTCGCGCCCGGGCCGCCTGGTGGCTGTTCGCGGCCGGGCAGCTCCTCTTCTTCAGCGGTGACGTCTACACCTACGGCAACCCGAACGCCTCGTTCCCGTCGCCCGGGGACGGGCTCTACCTCGCCGTCTACCCGGTGCTGATGGCCGGCTTGCTCGTCCTGATCAGGCGGCGGAACCCGCGCCGCGACTTGTCGGCGCTGATCGACTCGCTGATCCTGACGATCGGCGTCGGTCTTCTTTCGTGGGTCTTCCTGATCGCGCCCAACATTCACCTCTCAGGGCTCTCGTGGCTGGCCAAGAGCGTCTCGATCGCGTACCCGCTCGGCGACGTGCTGCTGCTCGCGGCGGCCATCCGCCTCGCCGTGGACGCCGGCAGGCGCGCACCCGCGTTCTACCTCCTCTCGGGAAGCATCGTCTGCCTGCTCACGACCGACTCGGCCTACAACCTCGCGATTCTCAAGAACACCTACAACCACAGCCAGCTGATCTATGACCTCGGCTGGATTCTGTACTACGTCTTCTGGGGCGCGGCCGCCCTCCATCCGTCGATGCGCAAGCTCGAAGAGCCGGCGCGCGGCGCCCGGCCCAAGCTGACCTCGGTGCGCCTGGCGCTGCTCGGCGGAGCGTGCCTGATCTCGCCCTCGATCCGCTTCTTCCAGGCATTCGACAACCCGGACACACTGGTGCTGATCGTCGCCTCGGCCGTGCTCTTCCTGCTCGTCGTCACGAGGATGGCCGGCCTTGTCCGCCAGGAGGAGCACACGGTCTCGCGCGAACGCACCCTGCGCGTCGCCGGCGCCGAGCTGGTGGGCGCGGCCGGCTACGCGCAGATCTACGAGGCCGCGATCGCCGGCGTGCGCCAACTCCTCGGCGAGGACGGCTGCGTGCACCTCGCGCTCGTCCAGTCCTCGGTTCCCACGGTCGTGGCCTCCTCGCAGGGCTGCGAGTGGCCGCTCACCGAATCGTCGTTCGCCTGGCTCTGCGATCACGCCGGCGGCACCACCGTCCCGTTCGCCCGGCTCCCGCAGGAACTTCGCAGCGAGCTCCGGCTGCAAAACGGTGGGCACGCGGTTCTCGTCGCCCCGCTCTCGATCAGGTCGGAGGTGCGCGGCCTGCTCGTCGCCGGCTCGCCGGAGGAGGTGTCCGAAGAGGTCGCCAACTCGTTCCAGGCGCTCGCGCTGCAGGTCTCGCTGGCCGTGGAGGGCGCGTCTCTCGCGGAAGACCTGCACCGGCGGCAAAGCGAAGCCCGCTTCCGCTCGCTCGTCGCCCACTCGAGCGACCTGATCACGGTGCTCGACGCGGACGGCGTCGTCACCTACCAGAGCCCGTCGGTCGAGCGCGTGCTCGGCTACAGCGCCGAGGAAATCGAGGGGACCCGTTTCGACCAGTTGCTCAGCGAGGCAGACCGGCCGCGACTCCAGAACCTGATCGCGGGCGATGGCGCGGGCGCCGGCGACGCGCACACGATCGAGTGCTCGCTCACCCACAGCGACGGGAACAAGCGGCGCTTCGAGGTCCAGCACACCGATCTGCTGCGCGACGAGCACGTCCGCGGGATCGTGCTGAACAGCCGCGACGTGAGCGAGCGCAAGGAGTTCGAGGACCAGCTCGCTCACCAGGCTTTCCACGACCCCGTCACGAACCTCGCCAACCGGGCGCTCTTCTCCGACCGCGTCGAGCACGCGCTGATGCGTTCGCAGCGGGGCTTCCCAGACGTCGCAGTCGTGTTCATCGACCTCGACGACTTCAAGACCGTCAACGACAGCCTCGGCCATGCCGCCGGCGACCAGGTGCTGCGGGAGGTCGCGCGCCGGCTGCGGCTCGCGTTGCGCCCGACCGACACCGTCGCGCGCTTCGGCGGCGACGAGTTCGCCGTCCTGCTCGAGGGGGTCAACGATTCCGCCCAGGCGGCTGACGCGGCCGCGCGGATCCTCTACTCGCTCGAGACCCCGTACGAGATCGACGGCAAGCAGGTGTTCCCGCGCGCCAGCATCGGCATCTGCCTCGTCGACCGCGAGGAGGCGGTGCCCGACGCATCCGAGCTACTGCGCAACGCCGACGTGGCGATGTACATGGCCAAGCGCGACAGCAAGGGCAGCTACCGCGTCTTCGAGCCCGCGATGCATGAGCGCGTCGTCGAGCGGCTCGAGCTACGCGCGGAGCTACAGCAGGCGATCGACAGCGACCAGCTCGAGCTGCACTACCAGCCAGTCGTCCGGCTCCAGGGGCACGAGATCCTCGGTGTCGAGGCGCTGCTGCGCTGGAACCACCCGACTCGCGGGACGATCCCGCCCGACCAGTTCATTCCGCTGGCCGAGGAAACGGGCCTGATCATCGGGATGGGGCGCTGGGTGCTGAACGAGGCCTGCCGCGAGGGCGTGGTGCTGCAGCGGAAATTCGACCGCAAGCAGCCGCTCGGGATCAGCGTGAACCTCTCGGTTCGCCAGCTGCAGTCGGACTCGATCGTCTCGGACGTGCGCAACGCGCTCGAGTCGAGCGGCTTGCCACCTTCGTCGCTCGTGCTCGAGATCACCGAGTCCGTGATGATGGCCGACACCGAGTTCGCGGTCCAGCGCCTGTGCGACTTGAAGAACCTCGGCGTCCGACTCGCGATGGACGACTTCGGCACCGGCTACTCCTCGCTCAGCTACCTGAGCCGGTTCCCGGTCGACATCCTCAAGATGGACCGCTCCTTCGTCGGCTCTGGCGAGAACGTCGCCCTGCAGTCGGCGATCATCGCGCTCGGGGAGAGTCTCGAGCTCGACGTTATCGCCGAGGGGATCGAGCTCGAAGAGCAGGAGCGCTCGCTGCACGACCTCGGCTGCGAGATCGGCCAGGGCTTCCTCTTCGCGCGCCCGATGCCGACGTCGGACCTCGCCACGTTCCTCGCGGGGCGGCCGGAGTGGTCCGACGTCGATGCGGCGCCCAATGCAGCATAGTCACGAGGCTCTCGACCGACCGGGCGGGTTCGAGCGGGCGCGCCTGCTCGCACCGCTGCGTCACCGGGAGTTCAGGATCCTCTGGGGCGGCATGGCGGTCTCACTCGTCGGCGACGGCATCTTCCTGATCGCGATCGCCTGGGAGACCTACGTCCTCTGGAACGCGCCGACGGCGCTCTCGATCGTCGGGATCGGGATGACCGTGCCGACGGTCGCCTTCCTGATGCTCGGCGGCGTGCTCAGCGACCGTCACGACCGGCGTCTGCTGATGCTGTGGGCGGACGTCGTGCGCGCCGCGGCCGTGGCCTGCATCGCCGCGCTGGTCTTCGCGCACGCGCTACAGCTCTGGGAGCTCGTGGCGCTCGTCGCGCTCTACGGCTGCGGCACCGCGTTCTTCACGCCGGCCTTCGAGGCGATCGTCCCGGAGCTGCTCCCGGCGAATGACCTCGCGGCGGCCAACTCGCTCGACCAGTTCGTGCGGCCGATCGCGCTGCGGCTGCTCGGGCCGCTCCTCGGCGGCTGGCTCGTCGCGAGCGGAGCGGGTCTTGCGTTCACGGTCGACGCCGCGTCGTTCGCCGCCTCCGGGCTCGCGGTAATCGCGCTGCGGCCACGAGCGCGGGCCGTAGTCGCCCAGGCCTCGCACACCGCCGCCATGCGCGAAGGGCTGTCCTTCATCCGCGCGCGGGTGTGGCTGTGGGGGACGCTCGTGGCCGCGGCCGCGGCGTACCTCGTCTTCCTCGGCCCGAGCGAGGTGCTCCTGCCGTTCATGGTCAAGAACGAGCTGCACGGCTCCGCGCGGGACCTCGGCCTCGTCTTCGCCGCGGGCGGCGTGGGGGCGATCGGCGCCGCGATCTGGATGGGGCAGCGCGGTCATCCGCGCCGCGACGTCACCGTCATGTACGCGACCTGGACGCTTGCCACCGTCGCGATCGCCGGCTACGGGCTCGCGGCGGCGTCATGGCAGCTGATGGCCGCGTGTCTCGTGTTCAACGCGCTCGAGACCGCCGGCACGATCGTCTGGGCGACGGTCAAGCAGCGCCATGTCCCCATCGCGATGCTCGGCCGCGTCTCGAGCCTCGACTGGCTGATCTCGATCGGCCTGCTGCCGATCTCGTTCGCGCTCACCGCTCCCGTCGCGGGCGTGCTCGGCGTGCGCACGACGCTCGTCGGAGCCGGGCTCGTCGGCGCGGCGATCACGCTCGCGGCCCTGTTCCTGCCCGGGATGCGCGACATCGAGGCGCCGAGCGGCCGCCCCGACGGCGCATCGGGCCGCCTCGCCGGGTCGACGGCCAGATAGCGGTTTCCGGCCCCCAGCCCGGCTACACTTCGTCCCGCCCGGGGCTATAGCTCAGTTGGGAGAGCGCCTGGATCGCACCCAGGAGGTCGCCGGTTCGAGCCCGGCTAGCTCCACCTAAAACCCCTGCTAAGCAGGGGTTTTCCCGCTTCGAATCGGCCGCTGCTTCAACGGGTCTACCAGCGTGCTACCAGCACGTCGTCCGATAGAGCGATCAAACTGTTGGCGGAATTCCAATGGATTGCCTGGTATTTGCAATTGATCGCGAGGGGGGAGGGGGATGCCCAAGTCCCCTGCGTTGTCCGAAAAGTAGACGATCGGTGCGGGCGGGGCGCCGTTTGGAGGTGAC
>JAWVDY010000323.1:0-11194 GCA_033856995.1 Gaiellaceae bacterium | reverse complement strand
CGGTGTCGCCGCCGAGGTGGATGCCGTTGTAGCTGACGAGGTCGAAGCCGTCGTAGTTGCGGACTTGCGAGCCGAACAGCAGCAGGGCGGAGTTCTCCAGGTAGAAGGCCACCCCGAGCGCGGAGATCAGCGGCGCGATCCGCGGCGCCTCGCGGAGCGGGCGGTAGGCGAAGCGCTCGATCGCGAGCCCGAGCAATCCCGACCCGAGCATCGCCACCACGAACATGCACAGGACGAGCACGGCCACGGGGATTGCCGGGTTCAGCGGGCCGCCGAGCAGCGTGAGCACGCCGAAGCCGATGAACGAGCCGATCATGTAGACGTCGCCGTGCGCGAAGTTCAGCAGCTTGAGAATCCCGTAGACCATCGAGTACCCGAGCGCGATCAGCGCGTAGAGGCTGCCCAGGATGATTCCGTTGACGCTCAGTTGGAAGAAGAACGTCCAGCCATGCGTGGGCGAGAAGTAGACCGCGTAGAACGTCCACAGAACCAGCGCCAGCATCAGGCCGACGAGGTTGCCGAGCCGCTGTGAGGAAGCCGCGTTCACGCCGGCACTAACTCTTTCAGAGTGACGTGCGGCCCATCGAGGATGGGCCCCACGTCACTGTTCGAAATGCGGCCTTTGCTCAGCCGATCCGCTTGAACGAGCCGTTGCTCTGGATCTGGAAGACCCCGAAGGTGGCCGGAGCGTGCATTTCGCCGGTCCGAGCGAACGAGACCGGGAAGCCGAGGATCGAGGTCTTCAGCTTCGTCTTCGCCATCTGCTTGCGCACCTCGGCACGGCTTGCCTTGCCATCCGCGCAGGCCCTCGTGACCGCGCCAACGACCACCTGAGCCGCCACGTACGACGGGAGACCGAAGAACTCGCCGTTGCCGTGGTGGGCGCTGATGTAAGCCTTCACCGCTGGATCAGCGGGGTTGTACGGGAAGGCCGAGTCATACGAGCCTGCGATCTTCCAGACACCTGGGGCGAACAGGCCGTCCGAGCCAAACAGCTTGATCTTGGCCTTGCCCGCAGCCCTCAGCTGCTGCCCGAAGGCCTGGGCCTGTGGGGCGAGCTGCCACGGGATGTAGATGCCCTGGGTGTTGTTCGGGATCTTCGCGATCTTCGACGAGAAGTCCGAGTCGGTCTGGCTGATCGAGTCGCGGGTGACCTTGACACCCTTCGCCCTGAGCCTCGACTGGACGCCGTCGGCCAGGCCCTGCGAGTAGGTCTCCTGGTCGTCGATGATGTAGACCCGCTTCCACTTCAGCTTCTGGGTGATCCAGTTGGCGACCACCGGGGCCTGCGCGTCGTCGTTCGGCACGGTGCGGTAGAAGTACCCGCGGCGGTTGCCGTCGGTGTGGCCGTCCGTGAGCGTCGTGCGAGTTGCTGAGCCCGAGACGAACCCGAGGCCGCCGCCCTTGTAGGCCGACGTCGATGCGACGACCTCTTGACTACCGGCAGGCCCGACGACGCCAAGCAGCTTCGAGTTCGAGGCGAACGACTTGGCGACTTTGACCGCGAACGCCGTATCCACACCCAGCTGCGTGTCGCCCGGGACAACCCGGATCCGCTTGTTTCTGTGAGCCCTCACGGCGTTCCAGCGCTTGACGTAGTACTTCGCCCAGCGCACCTGCTGGTTCCCGACCGCGGCCGCAGGGCCTGTGAACGGCGCCGCGAGGCCGATCGTGCGCGTCTTGCCGCACTTGATCGTCGCGGTTGCAAAGCTCGCAACGTTCGCGCGGCTCGGCGAGCTGGTCGATCCGAATGCTGCCGTAGCGAGCGCGGCAACCCCGGCCGCGGCGAGCGCGGCAATTACGTACTTCCTCATCCTTGCCCTCCTAATTGGTCACTTCCGTATGGACTGAGACGCGATCGCCGGTCATTCGTTTGCCTCGTATGCACGCGAGGCCGGGTCGCCGGCGGGGTGGAACGTCGCTACGACCTTCATCGGTCCGTCCCCGCTGTTCTCGAGCGAGTGCTCGAGCAGCGGCGGCAGATGGATGCAAGTGCCGGCCGCGACCGGCTCGTGCGAGTCGTCGATGTGCAGCATTCCCAGCCCCTCGAGCACGTAGATCACCTCGTCGTAGACGTGGCTGTGGTCGGGGGCGCGACCGGGGGCGATGATGCCGTAGAACTGGGTCAGCTCGTCGCAGCCGACCTCGTGCGTGACGAGGTAACGGAACTCGCGGTTGCCGCTCGCGGGGAGCGGCTCCTGGTCCTCGTAGCGCACGGTGCGCTTGCGCGGGTGGGGGCCGTTCACGGACTGCGGCGCCAGCGCGGAGACGATCAGCAGCGTCTCGGGCCCCTCGTTCTCGACCTCGTAGGTCTCGCCCGCGACGACGTACGCGGCAGTCATCGGCTCCAGCCGGTGCGGCTCGCCGTCGACGATCAATGTCCCTTCGCCCTCGACCGCGTACATGACCTCCTGCTCGCCCTCGAGCGTTCGCGGCTGCGAGCGGCCAGGCTCGTAGCGGGCGATGTGCAGCTCGAGGAGCTCGGAGCCGAAGCCCTTGTCGATCGCGACCGCACGCGAGGCGGTGTCGCCTTCGGCACGGTGGGGATCGAGGTCGCGCTCTGGCACGGCATGACGCGTCATCCGTGGATTCTCACACGTTCCCGCGTCCGCTCCAAGCCGGGACTACGCTTTGCGTGTGGACTATGGTCAGCTAGGTCGCAGCGCCGTCACCGTCTCGCGCATCGGGCTCGGGTGCGGGAACTTCGGCGGCATCGGGTCTGCGCCGGAGTTGTTCGGCACCGGCGAGACGGAGGAGGAGGCGTTCGCGCTGATGGACGCGGCCTGGGCCGCCGGCGTGACCTTCTTCGACACGGCGGCCTCGTACGGCGGAGGGCGCAGCGAGACCTGGATCGGGCGCTGGCGGCGTGAGCGAGGCGTGCCGGTCGTGCTGAGCACGAAGGTCTACTGGTCGGTCGCCGGCGACCCCGACGACCGCGGGCTCTCCCGCGAGCGGATCCTGCGGGAGGTCGAGGGAAGCCTGGACCGGCTCGGCGTCGAACGCATCGACATGTACCTGACGCACGAGCCCGATCCCGAGACGCCGATCGAGGAGACGCTGCGCGCCCTCGACGAGCTCGTCCAGGCCGGGAAGGTGGGCGCGATCGGCGCGAGCAACCTCGACGTGGCGCAACTCGAGCAAGCACTCGAGACGAGCGAACGGCTCGGCCTCGCGCGCTTCGAGTGGGTGCAGAACGAGTACAGCCTGCTGCGGCGCCCGCAGGCGGAGGACGTGCTGCGAGTCTGCGAGCGCGAGGGCCTCGGATTCACGCCCTTCAGCCCGCTCGCGGGCGGTTGGCTTGCCGGGCGCTACCGCCGCGGCCAGGCCTATCCGAGCGGCTCCCGGATGACGCTTCGTCCCGAGCCCTACGCGGATCTCGAGCGAGAGGAGACGTTCGGCGCGCTCAAGACATTCGCCCAGGCGGCGGAGGAGCGCGGCGTCGCTCCCGCCACTCTGGCCACGGCCTGGGTGCTGAGCCATCCGCAGGTGACCGCCGTGGTCGTCGGCCCGCGGCGGTCCGACCACCTCGACCAGGCGCTTGCGGCGGTGGAGCTCGAGCTGAATCCTGACGAGCGCGACGAGCTCGCGACGGTGTTTCCGTGATCCCGCTCGAGGAGATTCGCGCGGCGCAGGAGCGGCTCGCCGGCCGAATCGTGCGCACGCCGCTCGTCGAGCTCGACGGCGTCCACCTGAAGCTCGAGAACCTCCAGCCGATCGGCTCGTTCAAGCTTCGCGGAGCCCTGAACGCGATCGCCTTGGCGCCGCGCGAGGAGCTCGCCGAGGGCGTGGTCACGGCGAGCGCCGGCAACATGGGCCAGGGCGTCGCCTGGGCCGCACGGGAGCTCGGCGTCGCCTGCACCGTCGTCGTTCCCGAGCACGCGCCCGAGACGAAGCTCGCGGCGATCGAGCGACTCGGCGGGCAGATCGTGAAGGTCTCGCACGAGCGCTGGTGGCAGGCGCTCCAGGACGCCGCGTACCCCGAGCTCGGCGGCTTCTTCGTGCACCCGGTGCAGGACGAGGCGGTGATGGCAGGCAACGGCACGATCGGCCTCGAGTTGCTTGAGGATCAGCCGGAGCTCGACGCGGTGCTCGTCCCGTTCGGCGGCGGCGGGCTCAGCGTCGGCATCGCGAGCGCAGTGAAGGCGCTCCGCCCCGAGGCGCGCGTCTACGCGGTCGAGCCGGAGACCGGGGCGCCGCTGACCGCGGCGTTTGCGGCCGGTGAGCCCACGCCGATCGAGTTCCACGCCTCCTTCGTCGACGGCGCGGGCGGTCCATCGCTGCTGCCGAAGATGTGGCCGCTCCTCCAGGAGGCTCTCGACGGCGCCTTCGCGGTCTCGCTCGACGAGACGGCCGCGGCGGTGCGGCGGCTGGCAGAGCGCTCGCGCGTGGTAGCCGAAGGCGCGGGCGCGCTCGCCCTGGCAGCCTCGGCCCGCGTCGAGGGTGGCACCGTCTGCTGCATCGTCTCGGGGGGAAACATCGACGCGTCCAAGCTCGCGTCGATCCTGGCGGGCTGACCTACAGCTCTACGGCGGCCCTGATCTCGGCCGAGCGGTGGAGTGCATCGAGCGCCCGCGCCTGGCCGACCGCGTCCGCGCGACCGAGGAGCAGCTCGGCCTCGCCCCGAATCGCTCCCGAGACGTTGTCGAGCTCCAGGAGGTAGGCGTCGGCCTGCGCGGCGGGAACGAGCTCGCGCTCGATCGCGTCGTCCGGAGTGGGCCGCCGGACCTCCACCGCAGGCTCCCGCGGATGCCACGGGTCGCTCACGTAGAGCGCTCCCTTTTCGCCCACGACCTCGAGCTCGCCGCGCCGGGCCAGCGCGAACCCGGAGTCGAAGTGCGCGATCACGTCTCGCGGCAGGGCGAGCGTCGCCGCGAAGCACAGGTCGACGCCGGTGGGGCCAAGAGCCTGCTCCGCTTGGACTCGCAGCGGCTCGCCGCCGAGCAGGCGAATCGCGTTGACGCAGTACGTGCCGACGTCCATCAGCGAGCCGCCCTCGAGCTCCGGGTCGAGCCGGGCATCGTCAGGCGCGTGGACGGCGGCGAGGTCGAAGCTGAACGCGGCGCGAATGAGCCGTAGGCGCCCGATCACCCCCGCGCATGCGAGCTCGGCGAGCTTGAGCGTCTGAGGGTGGTGTCGCCACATGAAGGCCTCCGAGACGATCAGCCCGTCCCGCTCGGCCCGGTCAAAGACCTGCTCGACGGCCTCCGGGCTACGCGAGAGGGGCTTCTCGCAGAGCACGTGCTTGCCGGCTTCGAGAGCGCGCAGCGTCCAGTCGACGTGCAGCCCGTTCGGAAGGGAGACGTAGATCGCGTCGACATCGGCGTCTTCGAGCAGTGCTTCGTAACTCCCGTGCGCGCGCTCGATCCCGTGGTCTCGCGCGTAGGCCTCGGCGCGCGCGTCCGTACGGCTGGCAACCGCCACGACGTCCGCGCGATCGCTCTTGCTCGCCGCATCGATGACCCGGTCGTTGATCTGGGCAGTCGACAGCAATCCCCACGCGACGGTCATGTGTCCTCCTCCTCGGACTGCTACGGCTCATCCGCCCGCAGTTGCTCGAGATAAGCACGACCTGCGTCGGTGATGTGCCACTTGCCGGGCGCGATCGTGGATCGCTCGGCGAGACCTCGGCGCCGCAGCTCCTCCAGTTTCTTTGCGATGTCTTCGTCTGTCCCGAGGCGCGCCGCGATTTGCGACGCAGCCAGCGTGCCCGGCCGGAGCAGTCGGAGAATTTCGCCGTCCACGCGGATGGTCGTGTCCGGCCTTGTCGTTCCCGACACGCGTCATCACATTCCCGAACGGGGGATCGGTGGCTTTCCTCTGCGGGTCGATGGAAGGTTGCTTCCTGCGGCCATGTCATTCCCCTTGCGCCACTCGATCGAGTTGCCGCCACCTAGTCTGGCGGCGGATGTCGCTGGTCCGAAGCGGCTGCCGAGCCCTAACCTCGTCGACTCGTATGAGCGGCTGGCCGACGTCTTTCACGCGGTCCTGTCCGAGCACAGCCTCGACGCGCTGCTCGATCGGATTGCGGATGAGGTTGGCGAGCTCATCCCACACGACAGCCTGACGATCTTCCGCGCGGATGAACAGGAGAGCATCCTGGTTCCCGTGCTGGCTCGCGATCCATGGGCCGCGCAGATCCTGGAAACGCGGCAGAATTTCGGCGTCGGCATCACGGGCTGGGCGGTCGCACAGCGCGAGGCCGTGCTGGCGAACCAGGCGCACCTGGATCCACGTGTCACCACTGTCCCGGGCACACCGGCAGACGAGGAAGAGGCATTGATCTCGGTGCCGCTCGTGGCCCGCGGGTCGGTCAAGGGAGCGCTCAACATCTATCGCGCGGGCGGCGACGATCCATTCAGCGAGTTGGAGTTCAACCTGGCGAAACGATTCGGCGACGCGGCTGCACTGGCGCTTGACAACGCTGAGACGACGGCGGCCCTCGAACACCAGGCCCGCACGGATTCGCTCACCGGGCTGTTCAACCACCGCGTCTTCCATGAGCGGCTCTGCGAGGAGCTCGCCGAGGCGCGCAAAAGCGGCAGCCCTCTTGCGGTCGTAATGCTCGACCTGGACGACTTCAAGCACCTGAATGACACCCACGGACACGCCACAGGCGACCGTGTCCTGAAGACGGTCGCCGATTCCATCTCCAGGTGTAGCCGCGGGGAGGACCTCGCGTGCAGGGTCGGAGGAGAGGAGTTCGCCATCATCCTGCCGAACGCCGACGCCGGCGCGGCGGCGATCCTGGCGTCACGGATTCAGAGAGAGCTCGAGGTGGGCGCGACGGTCGTTGCGGGCCGACGCCTCAGCGCTTCGATCGGCATCGCGCAGGCCCCAGAGCACTCTCGCCATGCGCCCGAGCTGGCAGCGTACGCGGACGCAGCGATGCTCGAGGCAAAGCGCCTCGGGAAGAATCGGGTCGTCGTCTTCGACGCAGGCACCGCCGGCACCGGCGCTCCCACTGTCCCGAACGTGCGGACGACCGCGCACCTGAAGATGCTGCAGAGTCTCAGCGGGAAGCTCAACCGTCTCAACGACCTGCAAGGGATCGGCGATCTGATCGTGCGCGAGCTCCTGACGCTGCTCGACTACCATGCGTGCCGCGTCTACGTACGAGAAGAAGACGCGCTCGTTCCGATCGCTCACCGACACGAGTTCTCGGCCAGCGACGGCAGCGAAATCGCCCCACTACCGCTCGAGATCGGCGACGGCGTGGCCGGCCGAGCCGCGGAGATCGGGTCGTCCCTCCTACTCGAGAACACGCTCATGTGCGAGTTCGCGCAACAGCTTCCAGGCACCGAAGCCGTGCCTGAGTCAATGATCGCCACTCCACTGCTGTTCGACGGCCAGGCCATCGGTGTCGTCGTGGTGTCGAAGCTCGGCCTCGCCCAATTCGACGACGACGACGTGCGGCTGCTGGAGGTGCTCGCGGGGCACGCGGCCGTTGCTGTCCAGAACGCCGCGCTCAATGCGGCGGAGCGGCGAGAGGCTGAGCGCGCGAAAGCCTTGCTCGTTCGCTCGGACACGATGCTTCGCCTCAGCCATGAGCTCGTGTCGGCCAACAACATCACCGACGTCGCGCGGCTGACGGTCGAGGCAATCGTGTCGACGCTCGGCTGCGCGAGCGCTACCGTCTGGCTGCAGAACCGGCCCGGGGAGCCCCTGCGCCTCGTTCGCTCGAACTGGGAGCAAAACGACGGGGTGCCGACGCTGCCCACGTGGATCATCGGACGCGTCGCAGACGGCGCTGCGTTCTGGCTCGACCGCCGAGATGTACCGACCCTCGCCTGCTCTGAGCCAAACCCAGCCTCTCTCGCCGTTGCGCCAATACAGCTGCCAAACCGACGGTTCGGGTGCGTCATTACGGGCCTCGATAGGCGAGCGACGACACCTGAGGATCTTCGGCTGCTCGACGGCATCGTCGACCAGGCACGACTCGCGCTCACCAACGCGGATCGTTTTGCCTCGCTCGAGTCGATGTTCGTCTCGACGGTCGAATCGCTCGCCAACGCGCTCGAGGCGAGCGATGAGTCGACGTCCTGGCACGCGCGCGCTATCCGCGAGATGGCCGTCGCCGTAGGACGGGACCTCGGCCTCAACGACACGGAGCTCAAGCAGCTCGAGCTGGCTGCGCTCTTTCACGACATCGGCAAGATCGGCGTCGCCAATCACATCCTCTCCAAGCCGGGGCCCTTGACAGACGAGGAGCGTGAGCTCGTGGAGCGGCACCCCGAGATCGGGCAGCGAATCCTCGAACCGATCGGGGAACTCGCCGGAATCGGCAGGATCGTCCTCCATTGCCACGAGCGCTATGACGGGCTTGGCTACCCTCACGGCCTGTCCGGCGATGAGATCCCTCTCGAGGCTCGCATCATCCTCGTTTGCGACGCTTGGGACGCGATGACGAGCGACCGCCCTTACCGGCGCGCGTTGCCCTCGGCGGTGGCTCGCGAGGAGCTGCGCGCCGCGGCGGGGTCGCAGTTCGACCCGCGGGTGGTCACCGGGTTCCTCGCGCTCTCGCCGGAGCCCGGTCGAACATAGGCGTGGCGCCGGCGAGCCCAATGGGCCGGGCAGGTCTCGAACCTGCGACCTTGGGATTAAAAGTCCCCTGCTCTACCAGCTGAGCTACCGGCCCTGGAGCGAGGGTACCCTGCGGCCGTGGTCAGAATCGACTTCACGGTCGAGGTGGAGCGGCCGGCGCAGGAGGTCTTCGACTACCTGAGTGACGTCGAGCGGCTGCCCGAGTGGCAGTCCAGCGCAATCGAGTCTCATGCGGAGGGGCTGCTCGCGGAGGGGTCCCGGATCGTCGAGCGCCGCCGGCTAATGGGACGAGATCTGACGACCGAGCTCGAGGTGACGGCGTACGACCCGCCGCGGCGGCTGACGCTGAAGGCGCTCGGCGGGCCTGTCCGCTTCACCGTCGACCACGAGCTCGCCGAGGAGAACGGCTCTACGGCTGTCCGCATCGTCGCGGAGGCCGAGGCGGGCACCTTCATGAAGCTCGCCGAGCCGCTGCTCGCGCGCACCGCGGAGCAGGAGCTGCGCAAGGACTTTGCGCGCCTGAAGGAGATCCTCGAGGCCGGGGGCTATCCTTCCGAGGCCGCCCCCGTCGACTAGCGGCCTAGGTCACAGCCCTTTCAAGGCTGTAGCACGGGTTCGAATCCCGTCGGGGGCACTCCCGGGACGGAGTCCGGCCGCTTCGCGGGCGGTGCCGGAGCCACGTAGGCCGGAACTCTGTGGCACCCTAGGGGCGAGGGCGGTTAGCTCAGCTGGGAGAGCGCCTGCCTTACAAGCAGGAGGTCGCGTGTTCGAGCCACGCACCGCCCATACGAGAGGCTGCGGCACTCGTTGACGCGACGGAGGTCGCCGAGGTCGAAGAGCTAGTCGCCCACGGCGAAGAACAGGTTGCCTCGACGGTGTGTCCGGTGCCGGTGCGATGATCCTGTCTCCTGCGGCAATGCTACGAAAGGACGACCATGAACGGGATCCGTGCGGCGATCGCCGCCGCCGCTGCGCTCGCGCTGCCGGGCGTCGCGGTGGCCGGCGCGAATCCTGTCCCCCACCAGTTCTGTCAAGTGCAGTTCGTGGCCGGTGGTCCGTTGTACGACGGAATCGGCATCACGGTCGGAGGGCCCCACGGGGCGATGAGCGTTTGTCGCGTCCGGGTGCCCCCACCGCCGGCAACGATCGTCATGAAGTTCCCGGATGCCAACGGTGACACCGTAGTCATCACGCGCAGCGGTGTAGCGATCGCGGTCTTTCACTAGCTCGCCAGGGCCAGAAGAGTCCTGGCTCGCCGGGTGCTGACCTCCGGCCTATGCAGCGCCCCGGCGCGGCCAGCCGTAATCGACAAAGCGCGTCGTCAACCACTGGGAAACGGGCGCTGGCAAGTCGCTCGTCGAGATCTTCGCATCGCTTCTCCGAGAACCGAGCCGGCCGCTGCCCGGGCGGCCGTTACGCGGTTGGTCCGGACGGATGACACCAATCGTCCACTCGAGCACGTCTACGTACACGCAGCTCAATACCTGAATGGCCTCCTCTTGTCCCTCGAGGACAGCGATCGTCTCGGCGCCTTCTCGGTCGTGCGGCCAGTTCCGCAGATGGTCTTCGGCCGCCGCGACACAGACTCGCTCGACGGCGTCGTCAAGGCTGTCCAGCGCGTGGGCCAGCTTCGCTTCGACCAAGCTTGTCAGGGCATTGAGCCGGGCGTAGTCCGATTCGGTTGCGCGCACGGCACGCCAGGCGATCTCGCGTGCCAACCCCGGCCAGGTTCCTCCGCGGACGAACTGGCGTAGTGTCCGCTCGGATATCTCCTGGAGCATTTGCCGCCTCCACAGCTCCGCCGTCTCGGCTGTCATCTGTGGAAATCGTTGCCGGACCATCGGACGACGCGCTCGGCGCGGTGCGGTCGATCCAGGAGCTGCGCGACCTGTCGGCTGTTTCAGCTGATGCGATGGCCCGCGGGCCTGAGCTTCGCCTCGCCCCAGGCCTTGTTGCACTTCTCGCAGAAGACCTGGACGGTTGCGTGCAGGGTGGCTGCGTCGACGCCGGAGAGCCGGTACGTCTGACTGCCCCACGCGCGCTGTAGCCGCATTCTCTTCCTGCCCAGGTGCACGAACAGCTCCGGGGCGCGCTGCGTGTTGAAGTCGCGGCTGAAGCGCAGGATCACGTGGCCCGAGCCGTTTCGCTCGATCGACGCGCTGCCGACCGTGCCCCACGAGACCGTCTTGAACTTGCCGCGCGCCAGCACGCCCGCCGGGCCTTGCGCAAGTGCGCTCTCCGTGCCGTGCCGCGTGAGCGCGAGGCCGAGAGCGACGCCCACGAGCGCGGCGATCCCCAGCAGCGCTGCACCCAACCGCCGGTGGGCCAGGATCTTCATCTCCCCAAGACTACTCTCGCCACAAAACTTCGGATCTCCTGAAAAAGCCCGTTCCGGCCGATAAGACGGCGATGGAACGTGCGGAGAGCATCTGGCGGCCCCTTGGTGAGCTGCTGCTCGAGAAGGGCCTCGTCACGCGTGACGAGCTCGAGCTCGCGCTGACCGAGCAGGCTGACAGCGACCGACTGCTCGGCGCGATCCTCGTCGAGCGCGGGTACGTCTCCGGCCCGGCCCTCGCCGTCGCGCTCGCCGAGCAGTACGGCGTCGAGCTCGACACCGAGCGCGGCTTCGGCACCGGCCTCTGGGCCGAGATCG
>JAWVDY010000322.1:0-3429 GCA_033856995.1 Gaiellaceae bacterium | reverse complement strand
GCTTCACGACACGGTTGACGACGCCCCCGGGGTAGGCGGCCAGCGCGGCTTCCGTGGCCTTGTTCGCAGCCGTTCCGCTGACGATCGTGCCCGAGCCCTGACTGAAGCTCGCCGGGATCTGGCCGACTTTCTTCGCCGTGGTCGGCGCACCCTGCTGGAAGGGGATCACCTTCGTCGAGGCGCTCGCAGATGCGCCGCTCGTCATTTGCACGATGACCTGCCTAGCCTTGATCGTCGTCCCACTGGTCGTCCCAAGCACGAGGACGCGTTCGCCCTTGGTGATGGCGCTCGCCGAGATCGAGTTCGTCCTCTTGAGGTAGTTCGTGGATGACGTCTTGTCGACGGTCACCGTCTGACCCGCTGACGTCGTCACCGTGAAGCTCGACTTGGAGACGCTGCCGACCGTGCCGGATGTCCCCCCAGCGGCCGGTCCAGAGCGAGCGTTGGAACCCCCGCCGCCGGGTCCGCCGGCCGGGGCGCTGCCGGTCGCCACGTTCCCTGCTGAGGCTGAGGGTGACGTGGCGAAACCGAGGGAAAGCCCGATCACGGGGAGCATCAGCGCAGCGGCCACGATCCATCCCCTTCGTCTGTTCGAAAGCGATCGCCGCAGCCGGTTTCGGCGTGCTTGCTCGGCCACGGGCGCCGAGGCCGACGAGTCAGGCGAAATCGCCGGCGGGGGAGGCGGCGCATCACCGGCCCCGCGTGAACTTGCAGCCGCCGAGGGCCTTGACATCACGCTCGAAACCGGGCGAGCGGGAAGGGCCTCGTCTGGGCTTGTCGGATCGTGCTTTTTCATGATGGCGGTCCTCTCAATCAGGTAACTACCCCGAGAGTGCCAGCCGTTTATGTGATTTCCCTGTAGGAAGCCTGTGACGAGACTAAGGACGTTTTCCCAACCCGCCCTTCTCATTTGCCGAGAGTTCGTCTCGGCGGTGGTAGGCCCCCGCGCGCGGCGGTGCCTAGGGCTGGAGCCGCTTCTCCATCCAGTGCGTAGCCCAGGTGTTGCCGTTGTAGTCGGGAATCAGCTCGTAGCCCGCGGAGCGGAAGAGTCCGAGCGCCTCGGGCTGCAGATTGCCCGTGTCGAGCCGAAGGCGCTCGTAGCCGAGGACGCGCGCGTGCTGCTCGAGTTGCTCGAGGAGACGCCGCCCGAGACCGCGCCCGCGCGCCGCTGCCGCCAGGTAGACCCGCTTGAGCTCCGCCGACGTGTCGTCGAGTCGCTTCACGCCGCCACATCCCACGGGCTCGTCGTCCACGTAGGCCACGACCCAGGCTCCCACCGGCGGCGCGACCTCGGCCGGATCGGCGCTCGGGATGAGATCGGGACGCCATCCCGGATAGCGCGAGGCGATATCCGCGAAGTACGCGCGCTGAAGCTCGACCGAGACCGGGGTGTCGGAGGCCTCCATGACGAGGGCGATTGCAGGATCGCCGGGCACGCCCCCAGGCTACAGCGAGCGCCGCGACATCCCTCGGTCCGGTTTCCACACAGCTCTGGCCATTGGCCCGATTCTCTTTGTCAGGAAGTCCGGCCGCGACATGCCGCGCGAGCCTACAGGCGCTATGGGTGAATCACTTACCGCGAGCGGGAATTCGAACTACGGGATAGTCGCGACGACTCAGCGGACGTAGAACGAGCGGACGCCTGACGCTCGAGCGGAAGCGCGGCCACGATTGCCGTGCCGCCGTCGACGGGACTCTCGACGTCGATGGTGCCGCCGAGAGCCTCGACGCGGTCACGCAGCCCGACGAGCCCGGAGCCGCGCGCCGGATCGGCGCCACCGACCCCGTCGTCACGAATTGAGAGCTGCAGGCTGTTCTCTCGCGCGGCGGCCTCAATGTCCACTCGGGAGGCCTTCGCGTGCTTCGTCGCGTTCGCGAGCGCTTCGGAGACGACGTAGTACGCCGCGACCTCGATCGGCTCCGGCAACCGCTGATCGACGACGCTGCCAAACGCAATCGGAATCGCCGAACGGCGAGCGAGCGTCCGCAATGCCGGTCCGAGCCCACCCTCGGAGAGGATGGCCGGATGGATGCCGCGTGAGATCTCTCGCAGCTCCTCGGTGACTCCGTCGAGCTGGCCCGCGACCCGGCTGATCGTCCTGCGGGCCTCCTCGAGGCCCGCAGACGCGTTCGATTCGCTCAAGCGCAGCTCGAGGCTGAGGGAAACCAGCCGTTGCTGAATGCCGTCGTGCAGGTCGCGCTCGATCCGGCGGCGCGTCTCGTCGGAAGCGGCGACGATCCGCGCGCGCGACGCTGCGAGCGCCGCACGGCTCTCGGCATTCGCGATTGCCGTGGCGACGAGCCCCGTGAAGCCCGTGAGACGCGATTCGGTGTCCCTGGGGAGCGGCTGGTTGATCTGCTTCGAGTGGACGAACAGAGCGCCCCACAACCGGCCCTCGATGGCGATCGGGCTGCCTACCGAGGAGCCGATCTTGAGCTCGTCTCGAACGAACGCGGCGATGCGCCCGGGAACGCCGTGGTAGTCGTCTATCCGGACGGGCCGGCCCGTCCTCGAGATCGTCGATGCCAGATCGCCTCCTTCAAGCGGCCACGGACCCGGAACCAATGGGTGAGCTCCGCCGTGCTCGTCTTGGGCGGCCCAGGTCGCCACGACAGTCACCGTGTCATGGCTCTCGTATCGGGCCATTCCGGCGAGGTCAGTGCCGAGCAGCCGCCCGACCTCCGCCGTGACCGCCGCGAACAGCTCCTCCGGTTGCGTCCCGAGTGCCACCAGCGTCGCGACCCGCCGCAACGCCGTCTGCTCCTCGGCCAGCCGGGCGAGCTCCTCGCGGTTCTCCGCGTTCGCGATCGCCGTCGCCAACAGGTCGGTGAAGTTGGCGAGGCGCGCTTCGGTATCCGCCGGCAGCGGCTCAGGTTTCGTCGACCCGGCTGCCATCACGCCCCAGAGGCGTCCTTCGACGACGATGGGAGCGCCGGCTGCGGACCGAACTCCTGCTCGCTGCAGGGGCTCCGACAGCGGGCCGGCGGCAGTCGCGTAGCTGTCGATCCGGGCCGGTCGTCCCGTCCGAAGCACCATCTTCGAGACACTCTCACCCTCCAGTGCCAGCCGCGCACCAATCTCGAGTTCGGGAGGCACCTCGACGGACTCGCTCCAACCCGCGATTACGGTTGCGGTTCCGTCGGCCTCGTAGCGAAGAATTCTGGTTCCGTCGATCGAGACGAGCCTCCCGATCTCCTCGGCAACGGCGGCGAAGATCTCAGTCGGCGGCAGACCGCGCGCTACGAGGGTCGCCACCCTCCGGAGCGCCGCCTGCTCTTCGGCCAGCACCGCGTTGCGCGCTTCCGCTTCGCGCAGATCGGTCTCCGCCTGTCGCCGCTCGGTCACCTCGCGCGCGACCGCATCGGTCAGCCGCTCCTCGAGCACAGGCGCTGCCGTCCACTTGATCCACCGTACGAGCCGTCCTTGCA
>JAWVDY010000321.1:0-16092 GCA_033856995.1 Gaiellaceae bacterium | reverse complement strand
CGCGTGGTCGACGGCTCCTTCAGCGCGCGGGAGCCGCTGCGGGCGATGGCGCAGGGAACGCGCTTCGAGTCCGAGGAGGTGGGCTTCCTCTCGCCGACGATGCAGGCGGCCCAAGCGCTCGGTGCGGGCGAGGTCGGGTACGTGATCACAGGGCTGAAGGACGTCAGCCGCCTGCGCGTCGGCGACACGCTGACCTCGGAGCGCAACTCCGCGAGCGAACCCCTACCGGGCTACAAGGACGTGAAGCCGATGGTCTTCGCCGGGCTCTTCCCGACCGACTCGGACGAGTACCCGGCGCTGCGCGACGCGCTCGAGCGGCTGAAGCTGAACGACGGCTCGCTCTTCTACGAGCCGGAGACCTCGCAGGCGCTCGGCTTCGGGTTCCGCTGCGGGTTCCTCGGCCTGCTGCACATGGAGATCGTGCGCGAGCGGCTCGAGCGGGAGTTCGACCTCGACCTGATCGTGACCGCGCCGAACGTCGCGTACCTCGTCGTGACCAAGGCCGGAGAGGAGGTCGAGGTCCACAACCCGGCCGAGATGCCGCGCGAGGTCGAGCGCGTCGAGGAGCCGTACATCAAGGCGTCGATCATCGTCCCGAAGGAGTACGTCGGGCCGGTGATGGAGCTGAACACCGAGCGGCGGGGGCGCTTCGACCACATGGAGTACCTCTCCGAGGCGCGGGTGCTGCTCGTCTACGAGTTGCCGCTGGCCGAGATCGTGCTCGACTACTACGACCAGCTGAAGTCCCGCACGAAGGGCTACGCGAGCTTCGACTACGACGTGGTCGGCTTCCGCGAAGGGAACCTCGAGCGGGTCGACGTGCTGATCGCCGGAGAGCCGGTCGACGCGCTCTCGCTGATCGTCCACCGCGACGGGGCGTACGCGCGCGGCCGACTGCTCGTCGACCGCCTGCGCGAGGAGATCCCGCGACAGTTCTTCGACGTGGCGGTGCAGGCGGCGATCGGCTCCCGCGTGATCGCGCGCGAGAGGATCAAGGCGAAGCGCAAGGACGTGCTCGCGAAGTGCTACGGCGGCGACATCTCGCGCAAGCGCAAGCTGCTGGAGCGCCAGAAGGCCGGCAAGAAACGGATGAAGCAGGTCGGCGCGGTCGAGGTGCCGCAGGAGGCGTTCCTCGCCGTGCTCAACCTGGACGGGAACAAGAAGTGAGCGGCGCCCGGCACCTGTACGTGCACCTCCCGTTCTGCGCCTCGCGCTGCGGGTACTGCGACTTCGTCACCGTCGTCGGGCGGCAGGGGCAGCACCGTGCGTACGTGGACGCGTTGCTCGCCGAGCTGGAACTCGAGCGGTCGGCGCTCGCGCCGCGGCTGGAGAGCGTGTTCCTCGGCGGCGGCACGCCGACGCTCACCGAGCCACGGGAGCTCGAGCGGCTGCTGCAAGCGCTGCCGGCCGCGGAGGAGGTGACCGTCGAGGCGAACCCGGAGACCGTCACGCCCGCCCTCGCCCGGCTCCTGCGGGACGGCGGCGTCACGCGGATCTCGCTCGGAGCGCAGACCTTCCAGCCGCGGCTGCTCGAGGTGCTCGAGCGGCGGGCGAGCCCCGACGACGTGCGCCGCGCCTTCGGCGTCGTGCGCGACGCGGGCTTCGCCAACGTCTCGCTGGACCTGATCTACGGGATCCCGGGCCAGAGCGTGGACGACCTCGAGGCCGACCTGACCGAGGCGCTGGCGCTCGCGCCGGAGCACCTCTCGTGCTACGAGCTGGAAGCGAAGCCGGGCACGCGCTTCACGCACGCGCACGGGGACGAGCTCGCGCGACAGGCCGAGACGATGGAGACCTACTTCGAACGCGTTGTCGAGCGCCTGACCGGCGCGGGCTACCGCTGGTACGAGACCGCGAACTTCTGCCGCTCCCCGGGAGTCGAGGGACGAGACCTGCGCTCGCGGCACAACCTCGCCTACTGGCGCGGCCGGGACTACATCGGGCTCGGGATCGGCGCGGTCTCCACGATCGACGGGTCGCGCTGGCGCACAACGCCGCGGCTCGGCCGCTACCTGGCGGCCCTTCAGGCGGGCGAGCGGCCGGAGCGGGAGGTCGAGCCGCTGCCGGAGCGAGTGCAACGCTCGGAGCGGGTGCTGCTGGGGTTGCGGCTGGACGAGCCGCTGTCGCTCGAAGATCTCGGCGACGCCGTCGATCCCGCCGCGCTCGAGCGGCTCGAGCGACTGGGCCTCGTGCAGCGCAGCGCAGCGGGCGAGGGGCTGGCGCTGACCGAGCGCGGGCGCTTCCTCGGCGGCGGCGTCACCGCTGAGCTCCTTGCGTAAAATCCCTGCAAAGTGAACGTAAGCGCTCTGCAACCGGAACTAACCGACCGCCAGCGGGCGATCCTGCGCGGCGTCGTCGAGTCCTATGTGGCAAGCCGGGAGCCCGTCGGGTCGCGCACGCTCGTCGAGCGTGCGGGCTTTGAAGTCTCGACCTCGACGGTCCGTAGCGAGCTTGCGGAGCTCGAGCGGCAAGGGCTGCTCATGCACCCGCACACCTCGGCCGGGCGCGTCCCGACCGAGCGCGGCTACCGCTACTACGCGGACCGGCTGCTCGAGCGGCTCGACCCGCAGCCCGGAGGGTTCCCGCTCGACCTCACCGCCGCTCGCAACGAGGTCGACTCGGCGCTGCAGGCGACGACCGAGATGCTCTCGGAGCTCACGCGGCTGCTCGCGCTCGTCTCCGCGCCGCCGCTCGGCACCGCCACCGTCCGCCACGTCGAGGTCCTGCTCCTGCAGCCGCAGGTCGTGATGGTGGTCGCGATCACGTCGACCGGGAGCGTCACCAAGCGCGTCTACCGCTTCGACGAGCATGTCGACCCGGGCCTCGTCAACTGGGCGACGCAGTATCTGAACGACCGCGTCGCCGGCCTCGAGCTCGGCAGCAGCCTGCTGCGCCGCCGCCTACACGAGCCGACGCTGGGCGGGCGCGAGGCGGCCTTCCTCGGCACGCTGCGGCCGCTCTTCGACGAGGCGCTCGCGGCCGAGGAGCAGAGCCTCTACGTCGGCGGCACCGCCGGGCTCCTCGAAGATCTCCACGGCCAGGAGCTCGACAGCTACCAGCGTCTGCTCGAAGTGCTCGAAAAGCGTGCCGCGCTGCTGGAGGTCCTGAGCCAGGCGCTCGACCCGATGCGGCCGTTCGTGCGCGTCGGGCCCGAGATCGAGCATCCCGCGCTGCGGAACCACTCGCTCGTCGGCGCGTCGTACGGGTTGACCAACCGAACGCTCGGCGTCGTGACGCTGCTCGGCCCGGTTCGCATGGACTACGACAAGGCGATCCGCTCGGTGCGCGCCGCCGCGCACGAGCTCTCCCGGTTCGTAGAGGAGGTCTACGACGACAACTAGAGCGGGCGCTACGC
This sequence comes from Gaiellaceae bacterium, assembly GCA_033856995.1. GTDB lineage: Bacteria > Actinomycetota > Thermoleophilia > Gaiellales > Gaiellaceae > AC-32. Next base: position 12,737 of record JAWVDY010000321.1, on the reverse strand, counting down.
TCAGCTGATGGCGACGACGAGGCGCGACTACTACGAGCTGCTCGGCGTCTCGCGAGAGGCCGGCGACGGCGAGATCAAGAAGGCCTTCCGCCGGCTCGCGCGCACGCTGCACCCGGACGTCTCGAACGAGCCCGACGCGGAGGAGCGCTTCCGCCAGGTGGTCGAGGCCTACGAGGTGCTCTCGAAGCCCGAGGCGCGGCAGCTGTATGACCGCTACGGGCACGAAGGCCTCAGCGGTGGCGGCTTCACCCCGACGAGCTTCGACTTCGGCAGCCTCGCCGACCTCTTCGGCGCCTTCTTCGGCGATGACATCTTCGCGTCGGGCGGCCGCGCCACCGGTCGCGCGCGCGGCGCCGATGTCGTCGCACAGATCGAGATCGAGCTCACGGAGGCGGCGCAGGGGACTACGCGACGGGTGCCCTTCCCCGCCACCGTCACCTGCACGACCTGCAGCGGGAGCGGCGCGAAGCCGGGGACCGAGCCGGTCATGTGCGGGACCTGCGGGGGGCGCGGGCGGCTTCAGCAGGTCTCCCGCACGGCGTTCGGTGAGTTCGTCCGCTCGCAGGCCTGCCCGGCTTGCGGGGGCGCCGGGCGAGTGGTCGAGGATCCGTGCCTCGAGTGCGAGGGCTCCGGCCGCATCGTCGAGGAGCGGACGCTCGAGGTCGAGGTTCCGCCGGGGATCCACGACGGCCAGCAGATCCGCATGACCGGCGAGGGTCATGCCGGCTCGCTCGGCGGCCGCGCCGGCGACGTCTACGTTCAGGTGCGGGTCAACCCGGATCCACGGTTCGTGCGCGAGGGCAACGACATCTTCTGCACCGTCGACTTGACGATGACCGACGCCGCGCTCGGGACGACGGTGAAGGTCCCTACGCTCGAGGGCGAGATCGAGCTCGAGGTCGAGCCCGGCACGCAGCCGGGGAAGCTGCACGTCCTCAAGGGTCGCGGCATGCCGGTGCTCCAGGGCTTCGGCCGTGGCAACCAGCGGATCCTGTTGAACGTGCAGGTGCCGAAGCGTCTGACCGACGAGCAGCGCCGGCTGCTCGAGGAGTTCGAGCGCAGCGCCGGCGCCGAGACCTACGAAGCGGACGAGGGGTTCTTCCAGAAGCTGAAGAGCGCCTTCCGCTGAGCTCGCTCCGCCGCGTCTCCGCTTCCGTTCCCGCCGAGCGTGCCGAGGTTGCACGGGCGCTGATGCTCGAGCTCTTCCCCGGTGGCTTCGAGGAGCTCGACCACGTCGACGGCCTCGAGCTCGTGGCGTATACCGACGATGCGGGCGAGGAGCGTCTCTGGGCCGCCTTCGGCGAGGTGATCTCCGAGGACATCGGCTCCGGCTGGGAGGAGCGGTGGCGTGAGTTCCACCGGCCGGTGAGGGTCGGGAGCCTCTGGGTCGGGCCCCCGTGGGAGGACACGCCGGCGGATGTCGAGGCGATCGTGATCGATCCCGGCCGCGCTTTCGGCACCGGCGGCCACGCGACGACGCGGCTCTGCCTGCAGCTGATCGAGGAGCTCGAACGTGGGAGCCTCGTCGACGTCGGCTGCGGGTCGGGAGTGCTGGCGATCGCCGCGGCTCGGCTCGGCTTCGAGCCGGTGACGGCGCTTGACCACGATCCATCCGCGGTCGAGGCGACCGAGCGGAACGCGGCTGCAAACGGCGCCATCGTCGAGTGCCGTCTCGCCGACGGGCTCGGCGATTCGCTGCCGAGTGCGGACGTCGCCGTTGCGAATATCTCCGCTGCCGCCGTCGCCCAGCTGATGCCGCTGCTCGACGCGCGGGCGGTCGTCACGTCCGGCTACCTCGAGCAGGACGCACCGTCACCGGCGGGTTTCCGCCGCGAGCGGCGGGTGACCGACGGCGGTTGGGCGGCGGACGTTTTTCGGCGCGAGGAGTAGAGTCCCGCGCCGTGGAGGGATCTGCGCAGCCTGACGACTGTCTGTTCTGCACGCTCGTCCGCGAGGGCGACCACGTCCACACCGCGGACGGCTTCGTCGCGATCCGCGACATCGCGCCGCAGGCCGACACGCACCTGCTCGCAATCCCCGTGCGGCACGTGCCTGGCTTCGCTGAGATCTCCGAGTTTCCGGCGGAGGAGTCGAAGCGGATGCTCGAGTTCGTCGCCGACACGGCGCGCGAGGCCGGGCTCGACGACTACAAGGTGGTCGTGAACGTGGGGGAGGGCGCCGGCCAGACGGTCTTCCACCTCCACTGGCACATTCTCGGCGGCCGCGTCCGAGGGCTCGTCGGATGAGCCTGATCACGCGCCTGGAGGACGAGCTGAAGCGGGCGATGGCCGCGCGCGACGCCGATCGTCGAGACACGCTGCGCCTGATCCTCACGAGCCTTCGCTCGGCGGAGAAAGAGCTCCAACGACCGTTGCACGACGACGAGGAGCTGCAGGTGCTCCAGCGGGAGCGCAAGAAGCGCACCGAGGCGGCGGAGGCCTTTCGCGCGGGCGGCCGCGAGGAGCAGGCCGACGGCGAGGAGCGTGAGCTGGCAATCCTCGAGGAGTTCATGCCGGAGCCGCTCTCCGAGGACGAGCTCGAGGAGATCGTCGACGACGCGATCGCCGAGGTCGGCGCCACGAGCATGCGAGACATCGGTCGCGTGATGGCCGACGTGATGCCACAGATCGCGGGCAGGGCGGACGGCTCCACCGTGAGCCAGCTCGTGCGCGAGAAGCTCGCCTGACCCGCGCCTTCCCGTAATTCAGGTGCACCCGGCCTCCTCCGCACTGCGAGCGTACCGAGCGGGGACACTCGTGTCTGTGCCGAAAGCGTGGCAAAAGCGTGACCGCAGGTCGCGCCCGGCGCGGCGGCCGCGATCGCGGCCCCAAGCCCTACACTGAGCCGCTGTGCAGGAAGTTCTCTCGGTCTCCAACGACGTCGCCGCCGAGCTCGCAACCGTAGGCGACGGCGTCCTCGACGCGCTGCGCGAGCGGCTGCGGATCACGCTGCTCCTCCGCGGCAACCGCCTCACGATCGAGGGAGACGACCCGAACGTCGCCCAGGCGCGCGCGGTTGTCGACGAGCTCGCGGAGCTGGTCGAGGGCGGCCACGAAATCGGCCCGAGCACGGTCGACGCCGTTCTCGCCGCGCTCGACGAGGCCGAGGACATCCGCGACGTCTTCGAGGACGTCGTTTGGCGCCACCGGGGCAAGAAGATCTCACCGAAGACGCTCAACCAGAAGCGCTACGTCGACGCGATCCGCCGGCACACCGTCACCTTCGCGATCGGCCCCGCCGGGACCGGCAAGACGTACCTCGCGATGGCGCTTGCGGTGGCCTCGCTGTCCGACCGCGAGGTCGGCCGCATCATCCTGACGCGCCCCGCGGTCGAGGCCGGCGAACGGCTCGGCTTCCTCCCCGGCGACATGCTCGCCAAGGTCGACCCGTACCTGCGCCCGCTGTACGACGCGCTCTACGACATGCTCGACCCCGACCGGCTCGCTGCCTACATGGAGAAAGGGACGATCGAGGTCGCGCCGCTCGCGTTCATGCGCGGCCGCACGCTTAACGACTCGTTCATCATCCTCGACGAGGCCCAGAACACGAGCCCCGAGCAGATGCAGATGTTCCTCACGCGCCTCGGCTTCGGCTCCAAGGTTGTGGTCACGGGCGACGTCACGCAGATCGACCTACCGAAGGAGCAGGCGTCGGGCCTCATCCAAGTGCAGGACATCCTCGGCGAGATCGAGGGGATCGGGTTCATCCGCTTCGGCCACGAGGACGTCGTCCGCCACAAGCTCGTCCAACGGATCGTCGAGGCGTACAAGCTCCACGCCGAGGAGACGGGCACGCAGCGCAGCCGCTAGCGCGATGATCTCGGTCGAGGTGTCGAACCGAAGCGGGATAGAGGTTGATGAGAGCGGGGCTGCCGAGCTGGCGCGCAGCGTGCTCGCGGGCGAAGGCATCGAGGAGGGCGAGGTCGGCGTGCACTTCGTGGGGCGTGACGAGATGCGGACGCTGAAGCGCGAGCACCTCGGCATCGACGAGGTGACCGACGTGCTCTCGTTCCCGATCGACGGCCGGGAGGAGCTCGCCGCCGGGCTCCCTCGCCAGCTCGGCGACGCAGTGCTCTGCCCGCAGGTCGTCGGCGACGGGTGGCGGCAGCCGCTCGTCCACGGGCTGCTGCACCTTCTGGGCCACGACCACGGCGACGAGATGGAGGCGAAGGAGGCGCGGTGGAGCGAGTGACCAGGCGCCGGGCGCAGAACCTCCTCGACAGCTTCAACTTCGCTTTCGAGGGGATCATTCACGTCCTCCGCACGCAACGGAACATGCGGATCCACTTCGTCGTCGCCGTGATCGTCCTCGTGACGGCCGTGGTGACCGGCGTCGCGAAGCTCGAGTTGATCGCGCTCCTGCTCGCGATCGCGTTCGTCTTCATCACCGAAATGGTCAACTCGGCGATCGAGCAGGCGATCGACGTCGCGACGACCTCGTTCGACCCGCTGGCGAAGCTCGCGAAGGACATCGCCGCCGGCGCGGTGCTGATCGCAACGGTGAACGCCGTGGCGATCGGTTACCTCGTGTTCTCGGGCCAGGTCGCCGACCGTAGCGCGCGCCTCCTCGACCGGCTTCAGAATGCGCCGGCGCAGGTGACGCTGATCGCGCTCGTCCTGACGATCATCGTCGTGATCGGGACGAAGGCCTACACGGGGCGCGGCACCCCACTGCGCGGAGGCCTCCCGTCCGGCCACGCCGCGGTGGCGTTCGCGGGGTGGATGGCCGCGACGTACATCATCAGCGACTCGCACCGTTTCCTGATCTCGTCGCTGACTTTCATCATGGCCCTCCTCGTGGCGCAGACGCGGGTCGAGTCGGGCGTGCACTCCGCGCTCGAGGTCGCGTACGGCGGCGTCCTCGGCGCGCTGATCACGCTCGTCGTCTTCCAGGTGCTCGCGTGAGCCGGCGCTTGCGAGGGCGCCTCCGGGCCGTCCGGGCTTTGCCGGGCCGGCCGTCTGCAATGCACGGTCGGAACGCCGTCCGTCGAGATGCGCTATGAGCGACGAGCTGTACGAGCGGGCAGTTGCGGCGGCGGAGCGCGCGTACGCGCCGTATTCGACCTACCTGGTCGGCGCGGCGGTGCGGGCGCGCGACGGCCGGGTCTTCGAGGGCGTGAACGTCGAGAACGCGGCGTATCCGCTCGGCGTCTGCGCCGAGAGGGTGGCGCTCTCGTCCGCGGTCGTCGCGGGGTGCCGACCCGGCGACCTGGAGGCGATCGGCATCACCGCGTCGCCGTGCGGGGGTTGCCGCCAGTGGCTCTACGAGTTCCGGCTCGACCGGGTCACCTTCCGGAACGGTGACGGCGAGCTCGTGAGCTACACGCCCGCCCAGCTCCTGCCGGACACGTGGGAGCTGGAGTGAGGTCTGAGTCCGCGGAACGGCCGCGCGAAAAGTTCCAGATTCGTCTCGTACCCGTGACAGACACGTGCGCCGGCAGCCGCTATCGTCACCGCCGAGGGCGGCGGGAAATCATCCCCACCCAGGGTGGGGGTATGGGCGGTTGAGGAGCGGGTTCGTCGCCGTCGCCGGGCGGCCCAACGTCGGCAAGTCGACGCTCGTGAACGCGCTCGCCGGGGGCAAGGTGGCGATCGTCTCCGACAAGCCGCAGACGACGCGGCGCCGCGTGATGGGGATCGCCAACGGCGACGACCATCAGCTCGTGCTCGCCGACCTCCCGGGATTCCAGAGGCCGCGAGACGCGCTGACCGAGCGGATGCAGCGCACGGTCGACCGGTCGCTCGAGGACGTCGAGGCGGTCGCTTTCGTTCTCTCGGCCCGCGAGCGCATCGGGGCCGGTGACCGGTACATCGCCGAGCGCGTCTTTTCTCTCGACGTCCCGGTCGTGATCGTGCTGAACAAGGTCGACCAGGTCAAGCCGGGCCACATCGCCGAGCAGATGCAGACCGCGGCTCGGCTCGGCAAGTTCCACTCGCTGCACCCCGTCAGCGCGAGGACCGGCGACGGTATCGACGAGCTCCGCGGCGACCTCGTCGAGTTGCTTCCAGAAGGCCCGGCCTACTACCCCACCGAGCAGCGCAGTGACCTCGACCCCGAGCTTCAGGTCGGGGAGCTCGTCCGCGAAAAGGCTCTCCAGCTCACCCGCGAGGAGGTGCCGCACGCGATCTCGGTCGAGCTCGAGGAGCTGACGGAGAAAGTCGTTCGCGCGACGATCTTCGTCGAGACGGACTCCCAGAAGCAGATCGTGATCGGCAAGGGCGGCTCGGTGGTGAAGAAGATCGGTACACGCGCGCGGCCCGAGATCGAGTTCCTGCTCGGCCACCCGGTCTTCCTCGAGCTGAAGGTCAAGACGCGGCCGAAATGGCGCCAGGACGAGGCGATGCTGGAGCGCCTCGGGATCTGAGCGTGCGCCTCCTGGTGCTGTTCGACGTCGACGGCACGCTCTTCCTCACCGACGACCCGCTCGCGGGCCGGGCTCTGGGCGAGACGCTCGAGGAGCGGTACGACGTCACGCTTCCCGGCGATCCGCTCGAGGACATCGACCATCGGGGCCAGACCTCGCTTCGGATCGCGCGGCTCGTACTCGAAGCGGCGGGCGTCGCAACCGACGAGATCGACTCCGGGCTGGCCGCATGGTGTCCGCGCTTTGCCGACCGCTACCTCGAGCTGCTGGCGGAGGCCGATACGAGCCGGTGGCGAGCCGCTCCAGCCGCCGAGGAGTCACTGGCGCGCCTGGCCGACGCGGGTCTCCGCCTCGCCCTCCTGACCGGGAACCCGGAGCCGATCGCACGCGCGCGAATGAATCGGCTCGGCCTCGGGCGTTTCTTCCCCTCGGGCCAGGGGGCGTTCGGCTGCGACGCCGAGTCGAGAAGGGATCTGATCGGCCTCGCGCGGGCCCGCGCCGGCGGCTGGCCGGCCGGGGCCACCGTCGAGGTTGGTGATACGCCGCGCGACGCCAGTAGTTCCCGCGAGGCAGGCATCCGCTCGATCGTCTTGGGGAGCGCCGCGCTCGAGGGCGTGGTGCCGCAACTCCTAGCCTGGGCTGCTTAGCCGCCAGGGCTACACTCCGCGAATGGCGCAGGCTCCAGCGCATCCGACCGGGTTCGAGCTTCCGCTCGAGCCCCGGCTGCCGCGGATCGGGTCGATCGACCAGGTCGCGCTCGAGGAGCGCGCGGCGACGCTCGCCAAACGCTCGATCAAGCGCGAGGCCAAGGTGTTCGCGCTTGAGCTGGCCGTGCGCATGACCGACCTGACGACGCTGGAAGGGGCGGACACGCCTGGGAAGGTGGCGGCGCTCGCCTCGAAGGCGGTGCGTCCGGACCCCTCGGACGCGAGCGTCCCCTCGGTCGCCGCGCTGTGCATCTACCCGAACCTCGTGCCCACGGCGGTCGAGCGGCTGCGCGGCACCGGCGTCAAGGTCGCCTCGGTCGCGACGGCGTTCCCGTCCGGGCAGTCGCCGCTCGAGGCGAAGCTGGACGAGGTGCGCTGGGTGGTCGAGCGCGGGGCCGACGAGGTCGACATGGTGATCGACCGCGGCTCCTTCCTCGCCGGCCGCTACGCCAAGGTCTACGACGAGATCGTGCGCATCAAGGAGGCTGCGGGTGAAGCGCACCTGAAGGTCATCCTCGAGACCGGCGAGCTGGGCACTTACGACAACGTGCGCCGCGCGTCGCTGCTCGCGGTCGCGGCGGGCGCCGACTTCATCAAGACCTCCACCGGCAAGCTCCCATCGGCCGCGACGCTTCCGGTGGCGCTCGTGATGCTCGAGGCGATCCGCGACGTCTACGAAGAGACGGGCCGCCGCGTGGGCTTCAAGCCCGCCGGCGGGATTCGCAACGCCAAGCAGGCCGTGCAGCACCTGGTGCTCGTCAACGAGACGCTCGGCGTCGACTGGCTCACGCCCGATCTCTACCGCTTCGGCGCCTCCTCGCTGCTGAACGACATCCTCATGCAGCTGCGCAAGGAGAAGACCGGGCGCTACCAGAGCCCGGATTACTTCACGCTGGATTGACGGTTACAGAATCCCGCGCGAGGCGAAGGCGGCCCTGACCGTGTTCGCGACGCTCGTGCCGTAGAGGCGCTGCGCCGCGGCGACCGTGCTGGTTGCCAGGACCGGCATCGTCGTCCCCGGGAAGTCGAACGACCCCGCGAGGATGAGCGTGTCGGCCTTCCTGTTGCCGAGCGCCCGGCGGATGTCCCAGAGCGCCCGGGACCAGATCTGGCCGTCATGGTGCACCTCGCCGTTCAGGTCAGCCGGGTAGTGCAGGTTCAGGTCGATCCGCCGCAGGCAGTGCGGGACCGAGCTCGTGTACGAGGTCGAGTCCCAGTCGGCGACGCACGGCAGTGGCTCGCGCTGCGGGACGCCCAGCGAGCGGTCGACGACATCGGAGACCGTCACCGCCCAGTAGTCGGCGAAGCCCTCGCTGATCGCGCCGGCCTGCTCTGAGGCGAAGCTGAAGTTCTGCGACGAGTGAATCGCGTGCCCGTACTCGTGCAGGATCACCTCGGCGTCCTCGGCGTCGTCGACGCCGCCCTTGCCGTAGCGGATCTCGAGGATCGGGTGGTCGGTCTCGAATGAGTTGTCGGCGCCGTACTGGTTGATTCGCACCTTCTGCGGCTGCTTGTCGATCGCCCGCCGCGTGACGCCGAAGCCGAGGCTCTGGATGTACTTCTGGGCCTTCGTGATCCAGTAGTACGCCATCACCTGCTCGAACTCGTCCTGACTGCGCGTGTAGGCGAACGTGTTCGTCGGCGAGTACGCCTGGCGCCCCGTCGCGCTGTAGATCGTCGCGTAGTCGCCGTGGAGGAAGCCGCTGCCGTCGAGGTTGGTCAGCTGGACGGCGTGGTAGGCGGCGGCGGGAACCGCGGCGTCGGAGTCCTTCTGGTCGGTGAGCGACTCGTCGCCGAGGCTCTGCACCGGGTTCGGGGCGAAGACCTGCGCGCTCCCGGTCGAGCTTCCGGATCCGGGCTGGGTCGCGCCGGCGACCGCCACGACGGCCACCCCCACGACGAGCACGAACACGCCGAAGAAGACCTTGACCCGCATCTCACCCTCCCCGTTTCGCTCTGACCTGCACGCACGGTAACCGCCGAGCTGGCCCGCGTCCAGGCGGCGCTAAGCTAGTCCCCGGGTGACCGAGCTCGAACGAAAGCAGGATCGCGCGCCGATTCCGGCCGACTGGACGTATGCGAGCGCGCCCGAGTCCCGTGAGATCGTCACGCTTCGCGAGCGCTACGGCCACTTCATCGGCGGCGAGTGGGTCGAGCCGAAGGAGACCTACACGACGATCGAGCCTGCGACCGAACAGCCGCTCGCGGAGGTCGGCCAGGCGACCGATGCCGAGGTGCAGCTCGCGGTCGCAACGGCGCGGAAGGCGTTCTCGAACGGCTGGTCGGGCCTGCCCGGCTCGGAGCGGGCGAAGTACCTCTTCCGGATCGCACGCCTCCTGCAGGAGCGCTCGCGCGAGTTCGCCGTCCTGGAGTCGCTGAACGGCGGCAAGCCGATCCGAGAGTCGCGCGACGTCGACCTTCCGCTCGCGGCCGCGCACTTCTTCTACTACGCGGGCTGGGCCGACAAACTGGAGTACGCCTTCCCGAACCGGAAGCCGAAGCCGCTCGGTGTCGCCGGCCAGATCATCCCGTGGAACTTCCCGCTGCTGATGCTCGCGTGGAAGGTCGCGCCCGCGCTCGCAGCCGGGAACACGGTCGTGCTCAAGCCGGCGGAGACGACGCCCCTGAGCGCGCTCCTCTTCTGTGACGTCTTGCGCCAGGCCGAGCTGCCGGCGGGAGTCGTGAACATCGTCACAGGCGACGGCCGCGCGGGCGCCGCGCTCGTCAAGAGCGAGGTCGACAAGATCGCCTTCACCGGCTCGACTGAGGTTGGCAAGGCGATCCAGCGCGAGCTCGCCGGCACGGGCACGAAGCTGACGCTCGAGCTGGGCGGCAAGGCGGCGAACGTGATCTTCGACGACGCCGCGCTCGACCAGGCCGTCGAGGGCATCGTCAACGGGATCTACTTCAACCAGGGTCACGTCTGCTGTGCGGGCTCGCGTCTGCTCGTGCAGGAGTCGGTCTACGAGGACGTGATCGAAAAGCTGAAGCGGCGGCTGACGACCCTGCGCGTCGGCGACCCGCTCGACAAGAACACGGACGTCGGCGCGATCAACTCGAAGGCCCAGCTCGAGAAGATCCAGGAGCTCGTCCAGAGCGGGGAGGACGAGGGCGCGGAGATCTACCAGCCGCCGTGCCGCCTGCCGGAGAAGGGCTACTGGTTCGTGCCGACGGTCTTCACGAACGTGGCGCAGAGCTACCGGATCGCGCAGGAGGAGATCTTCGGGCCGGTGCTCTCGGTGCTGACCTTCCGCACGCCCGACGAGGCGGTCGAGAAGGCCAACAACACCCCGTACGGGTTGTCTGCCGGGGTCTGGACGGAAAAGGGCTCGCGGATCCTCTCGATGGCGCAGCGCCTGCGCGCGGGCGTGATCTGGGCGAACACGTTCAACCGCTTCGACCCGGCCTCGCCGTTCGGCGGCTACAAGGAGAGTGGCTTCGGCCGCGAGGGCGGCCTGCACGGGCTCGAGCCGTACGTGGACTTCGAATGACCCGAGAGCACTACGCCCGGAGATCGCTGTCGCGAACTGGTCGTCAACTGGCCTGGCTTGCAGTGCTCCTCGGGATCGGACTTATCGTCATGGTCGTCTCATTCTTGGTGTTCGGTCCGGGTGAGTAGCCGGCTCCCGATCAAGAAGACGTACAAGCTCTTCGTTGGCGGTGAGTTCCCGCGCTCGGAGTCTGGCCGGACCTACGAGGCCGAGGGTCAGAATGTCGCACGCGGCTCGCGCAAGGACATCCGCGACGCGGTGCGGGTGGCACGCGGAGCGTTCCCGAAGTGGGCCGGCTTGACGGCCTACAACCGCGGGCAGGTGCTCTACCGCGTCGCCGAGATGATGGAAGCGCGCCGGTCCGAGTTCGCAGACGTCTGCTCGGGGCCGAAAGAAGTGGAGCGATCGATCGACCGTTTCGTCTGGTATGCCGGCTGGGCCGACAAGCTGGCGCAGGTGCTCGGCTCGTCGAACCCGGTCGCGGGGCCGTACTTCAACTTCACCGTGCCCGAGCCGCAGGGTGTGGTCGCGGTCCTCGCCCCCGACGAGCCGGCGCTCGCCGGCCTCGTCTCGCGGATCGCGCCGGCGCTCGTGGGCGGCAACGCGGTCGTGGCGGTCGCATCGGAGACGCACCCGGTGGCGGCGATCGAGCTTGCCGAAGCGCTCGCGACCGCGGACGTCCCGGGCGGCGTGGTCAACATCGTCACGGGATGGCGCGAGGAGTTGGCGCCGGTGCTCGCGTCCCACATGGACGTGAACGCGCTCGACGTCACAGGCGCCGACGGCGAGGCCGCCGAGCTCGAGCGTCTCGCCGCCGACAACGTCAAGCGCGTCGTCCGCGGCGAGCCGGACGGCCAGAGCGCGTGGGAGATCTCGTGCTTCCTCGAGCTGAAGACCGTCTGGCATCCGATCGGCGTCTGAGCAGCGGCGAAAACGCGAGCACCTTTGCTTAAGGCGCACCCATCCTCCTCCCCGAGGCGAGCGTATTCGCGAACTCCGCACGCGTGTGTCGCGCCTATGCGCCAGAATTGCCACAGGTGACCGGGTCGCGCCGTTTCAGTCAGGCGATTTCCGAGGGTGACGGCATCTCGATCGTCGTCCCCGTCGACGATCCCGGACGGGCAAGGACCGCCGAGGACGAGGGGGCCGAGGCTCTCGCACTGCACGCCGCGGTCGAAGCGGTGCGCGAGACGACGAGCCTGCCGCTGCTCTGGCGCCCGCACGGCTCGCCGGATCTGGCGCACGCCGCCGGGGCCGATGCCTGCGTGCTCGCGTTCGCCGAGCTCGAGCACGAGGACGGTCAGCTCGAGCATTCCTACCGGGAGGCGCTCGACCTCGGGCTGGAGTGCGCGGTCGAGGTGCGCGACGAGGAGGAGCTGCAAGCAGCCCTCGAGCGCGTCGACCCGGAGATCTTCCTGCTCGCCGTCGGCGACGGTGGCGACGAAGGTCCAGTTCAGCGCGCGCTCGACCTGCTCCAGGACGTTCCCGCCGGGAAGCTCGCGATCGCCGAGCTGCCGGTCAACGGCCGCCACGAGGTCGCCGAGCTCGAACGGGCAGGAATGGACGCCGTGATCGTGCCGGCCGGGAACGTTGCCGAGCTCGTCGGCGGAAGCGCCCCGCCCGTCTGAGGCCGAGGCCCCGCCGGAGCGGCGGCGGGGGGAGGCGCTCTGGGGCGGGCCGAAGGTCGCGTTCGCCGCGATTCTGGCCACGGCGGCCGCACTGCGCGCCTTCGGCGTCACCTACGGCCACCCGTTCCCGCTCTTCAGCCCCGACGAGCAGAGCATCGTCCCGCGCGCGTGGCACATGGTCCACGGCGGTGGGCTCGACCCCCAATGGTTCGACTACCCCACGCTGCTGTTGTACGTGCTCGCACCGTTCGAGGCGTGGCAGGCCCACCCGTCGTACCTCGCGGCGCGGCTGGTCGTGATCGTGCTCGCCGTGGGCTCGGTCGCGGCCGCCTGGTGGCTCGGGAGCCGCGCCTACGGTGGCCCCGCGGGTGCGGTCGCCGCGGCGGTCGTCGCCGTCGAGACGACGCACGTCGCCTATTCGCGCATGGCCGTCACCGACGTCCCGCTCACGCTCGCCGTCGCGGCGTCGCTGGCCCTGCTCGTGTCGGGGCGGATCGAGCTGGGCGGCCTCGTCGCCGGGCTTGCGATGAGCTTCAAGTACCCGGGG
>JAWVDY010000320.1:0-3088 GCA_033856995.1 Gaiellaceae bacterium | reverse complement strand
GCGAGCGACTGCGTCTCCGGCGAGACGACGAGCACGACGAGATACGCCGCGAAGAACAGCCAGAGCGAGCGCCACGGCGCGAGCGAGCCGACCAGCGTCAGCACGGCGAGGAGCGTCAGGCTCGTTGAGCCGAACGCCGAGAGCACGAGTGCCGCCGTGACGGCAGCGGCGCCCCCGACGACGGCGCGCCGCGGCGCAAAGATCGCCAGGGCGATGAGGATCGCCGCCAGGAGGACGCGCGAGCGCATGACGCTCGAACGGGTCCGGTCCAGGCGCGACTTCAGCGCCTTCAGGTCGGCGTGACCGCCGCCGTGCAGGTCGCCGCTGCGCAGCTCTGCCGCACCGACGAGGCCGTCGACGCGCGTCTCGGGCGAGCTGATCGTCCCGCTCCAGCCCGGGCCGACCACCGCCAGCGCGTGCAACGGGCCGCCCCGCGGGTCGACCCAGAACGTCGTCGTGCACGGGGCCCGCCGCGTCGCGACGTGCTCGAGAACGCTGTGGTGGGGCCGCGCGACGACAAATCCCCTCGCGCCGCCGGGGTGGGCTCCCGCCACGACGCAGGTGTCCGCGGCCCGCGCTGTTGAGGCGCCGTTAAGCGCCAGCGGCGCGACCATCAGCACGCCTACAATCAGACGCATGAAGCGCAGGTCATATGGACGCGACGCCGGCCTCACGTTGCGGATGATCTTCACGAGCGGGCTCCTCGGCCTGCTGTACGTGATCTTCGCGGTCGTCCTCTTCCAGGTTCTGAACGTCGGCCTCGTGCCGATGCTCGTGATCGTGATCGGGATGGCGTTCTTCCAGTACTTCACGTCGGACAAGCTTGCACTGAGGGCGGCGGGCGCGAAGGTCGTGACGCGTGAGGAGGCTCCGGGCCTGCACGACATGGTGGAGCGCCTCTGCGCGATGGCCGACCTGCCGAAGCCCAAGATCGCGATCATGGACACGGCGGTGCCGAATGCCTTCGCGACCGGCCGGTCGCCCAAGCACGCCGCAGTGTGCGTGACGACCGGGCTTTGGGACCGGCTCGAGCCGAAGGAGGTCGAGGGCGTGCTCGCGCACGAGCTCTCGCACATCGCGAACCGTGACGTGCTGATCATGACGCTCGCGAGCTTCTTCGCCATGCTCGCCGCGATGCTGACGCGCTTCGGGCTCTACGCCGGGATGTGGGGCGGCGGCTCCAACCGCGACAACAACAACGGCCCGCCCGTGTGGCTGATCCTGTTCGTGGTCTCGATCGTCGTCTACGCGGTCAGCTTCGTCCTGATCCGGACGATCTCCCGCTACCGGGAGTACGCCGCCGACCGCGGCTCGGCGCTGATCACCGGCTCCCCGGAGTACCTGATGAGCGCCCTCCAGAAGATCTCCTCGCAGATGACGCTGATCCCGAACCGCGACCTGCGCCAGGTGGAGGGCATGAACGCGTTCTTCATCGTCCCGGCGAAGGTCAAGTCCGCCACCGCCGAGCTCTTCATGGACCATCCGCCGCTCGAGAAGCGCATCGCCGCTCTCGCCGAGATCGCGCGCGAGATGGGCCGTCCGGTCGCGTAGCTCCTCGGTGGGCCTGCGGGACGTCCTGTTCGGGCGCAAGAAGCTCTCGGAGCCGCACGACGACCGCCTCTTCGCACTGACCACCGCCGCCGTCACGCTCCAGGTCGAGCTCGGGCTGAAGACCGCAGGCGTCGCGGCGATCGCGTTCAAGCCGCAGTCCTCGGGCGAGTTCCGGAGCGCGTTCGACGACATCGACAAACTCGTCGCCTCGGTCGCGCAATCGTCTGGCTCCACGGTCGAGCGCAAGACCGACGAGTACGGCTACGACTGGGTGACGGTGCGCGACCCGGATCTCGAGGATCTGGTCACTACCGTGCACGCGATCGCCGCAGGGCTCACCGAGCAGGGCTTCGGCTCGCAGCTCCTCGCAGCCACCTTCAAGTTCGACGGCGGCCCGAACCCGGTCTTCTGGATCTACGGCTTCAAGCGCGGCACGTTCTGGCCCTTCGTGCCGGCGGGCGAGCAGAAGCGCGACAACGCAACGGAGCTCGAGCTGAAGGCGAAGCTCGAGAAGGAGCTGCCGGTTGAGCAAGACTTGACCCGATGGCTCGCACTCTTCGACGCGCCGGTCTGACGCTCGCACTACCGGCGCTCGTGGGCGCCTCGACGCTGGGGCACTGGTTGCTCGCGCGTCGCGTCGAGGGACTCTGGATCATGCCCGACGAGGCGATCTACGCCGAGCGGGCGCTGGCGCTCTGGCGGCACGGCTCGCTGCCCATCCTCCACGGACGCGGGGTCGGCTACGGCCTCCTCTACCCGGTGGTGGCGGGGCTCCCGCTCGCAGTCGGCAGCCTCGGACGCGGGCTCGCATCGCTCAGGCTGCTCCAGTCGCTCGTGATGTCGCTCGCCGCCGTGCCGGTGTTCCTGTACGGGCGCAGGCTGATGCCCGCGCCTTACGCCCTCGCCGCCGCGGCACTCACTGTCTGCTCGCCGCTCTTGCTCTACGCGGGCTTCGTCATGACGGAGGTGCTGTTCTATCCGCTCGCTGCGCTGACCCTGCTCGCGGTCGCGCGCGCCGTGGAGACGGCGGGCTCGCGCGACCAGGTCGTCGCCCTGGCGCTGATCGGAGCGGCGGTCGCCACGCGGGCGCAAGCGATCGTCTTCGTCCCCGTCCTCGGCGCCGCGGTACTGCTCGACGCGCTGCTCGCCCGCGACCGGTTGCGGCTGCGCCGCTTCTGGCCGACCTGGGCGATCCTCTCGCTCGCCGCGGTGATCACGGCAGCGGCCCCCGGCGTGGTGGGGGCGTACGGGCAGACGCTGCGAGGGCGCTACCCGGTCGCCTCGGCGCTGCGCCTCGCCTACTACCACCTCGCGTACCTCTGCCTCATGACCGCCGCAGTGCCGCTCGCGGCGCTCGGCGTCCTGCTGGTCGACGCTGTGCGGGGGCGAGAGCGCGAGCCGGGGGCGCGCGCGTTGCTGGCGGTGGCGACGTGCGCGCTGGCCGGCGTGTCGCTGCAGGTGGGGCTCTTCGCCGCGCGCTACGCCCCGCACCTCCTCGGTCGCGACCTTGCCTCGTTGCCGCCCGTCCTCTTTCTCG
>JAWVDY010000319.1:0-33749 GCA_033856995.1 Gaiellaceae bacterium | reverse complement strand
TCGGCCAGGGCTTCTACTTCGCCAAGCCCGCTGCGCTTCCCGTGCTCGCGCGCACGTCCCCAACTCTGGTCAGATAGCGAAATCGAGGCTACGATCCGTCCGCGGCCGTTGAGGGACGGCGCGGACCGAATTCATCGACTGGGGGATTTCTACATGGGCAAGACAGCAATGAACCGCTGGTTCTTCGTTGCCGCGGTTGCGGTCGCCGTCGCCGCCGCGGCGCTTCTGATCGCACGGGATCAGCAGCAGCCGGCGCGGTTCTCGGTGCGCTTCGACCCGCACAAGGAAGCGAAGTTCGAGCGCGCACGCGGCGAGGAGGCTCGGCGGAACGGAGCCGACACTCCCGTGGCCGAGCAGGTCGGGAACCGTGCGTATCCGCGCACCTACGTGGACGACCGGCTCGCGCTGAAGTCGCACGACGCGTTCAAGACGAAGCCGCGCACGCTCGGCGCGTCCGCCTTCTCGACGACTTCCGCGTTCAACGCGGCGCAGGCCGCCGACCCGGGTGCGTGGAGAGCGCTCGGCCCGGTGACGCCGAACGTTGCGGGCGAGGCTTCGCAGTTCTTCGATCCAGCGACGGGCACCGGCCCTCCGACGCAGGAGTCCGGCCGCGTGACCGCACTCGCGATCGACCCGAACTGCGGCAAGGCGGCGGCTCCGGCCGGCGCGCCCTGCCGTCTCTGGGTCGCGGCCGCCGGCGGCGGCATCTGGCGCACGAACAATGCGCTCGCATCGAAGCCCGCCTGGATCGCGCCGCCGGCCGGCCTGCCGACGAACGCCTTCGGCTCGCTGATCGTCGACGCGAACGACGCGACCGGAAACACGCTCTACGCCGGCTCGGGCGAGCCGAACGGCTCGGGTGACTCCGAGGCCGGCCTCGGTCTCTTCAAGTCCGTCGACGGCGGCCAGAGCTGGCAGCTCGTGGCGGGCTCGCGGGCCGTGGCGATCAACCGCTCGATCGGTGCGATCGCGGTCAAGCCCGGCGCGCCTGGCACGATCTACATCGGCACCGACGTCGCGCGCCACGGCTCCTCGTCCGCGAACGGCGGCCGCCGCACACCGCCGAACGCTCCGGCGCTCGGCGTCTACCGGTCGACCGACGGCGGTGCGACCTTCACGCTCGCAACCGACCTCGCCTCGAAGACGCCGCCGAACCCGGCGCCTGCGTCCTCGGGCGTCGACTGGTTCCAAGGCGGGATCACGAAGCTCGAGCTTGATCCCAACGGCGCGTCGACGCTGTACGCAGCGGTCGTCGGCTACGGGCTCTGGCGCTCGAACGACGGTGGCACCTCGTGGTCGCAGGTATTCCAGACCATGAACCCGGGCGACGCGTTCGGTGACCGCGTCGAGTTCGACGCCGTCAACCTCGGTGGCGGCAAGACGCGCATCTACCTGGGCGACTCGTCCGACGATCTCGGCGTGGCACGCGTCTGGCGAACCGACGACGCGGCCGCAATCGCCGGGTCGCCCTCGGGGAGCTACGGCAATGCCGGCTGGACCGAGCTCTCGAGCTCGACCAACGGCACGAACGGGTTCCTCGCGTACGGCTACTGCCAGAACGGCCAGTGCGGCTACGACGACTTCGTCGCCAGCCCGGCCGGTCAGCCCGGCGTGGGGAGCGGCTTCGCGAACACGCTCTGGCTCGGCGGCTCGATGAACTACGACGAGCTCGTCGCCTACGGCGGCTTGCCGCCGCGCTCGAATGGCAGGGCAGTCATCCGCTCGACCAACGGCGGTGCCGTGGCGACCGACGTGACGTGGCAGGACATGACCGCGACGCTCGGCTCCGCTCCGTCGTACACCATCACCGGCGGGCTGCATCCGGACGAGCACGCGGTCGTCTTCGACTCGGCCGACCCGCGCATCGCGTTCGTCGGCTCGGACGGCGGTGTCGTCCGAATCGACGTCCGCAACCCGCGCAACGCGTCGGCGGCCTGCTCGTCGCGGAAGTTCGTCTACACGAACGGCCACGGTGCGGAGCCGCTCGCTCCGGCCGACCTCGCTGACTGCCAGCGGGCACTCAGCGGGATTCCTGCGGCGATCACGCCGGTCAACGACGGCCTGAACACGATTCAGTTCCAGTCCTTGTCGTTCAACCCGGCGAACCCGACAGGGCAGCTGCTCGGCGGCACGCAGGACAACGGCACCTTCTCGTACACGGGCTCGAGCGCATGGCTCGAGTCGGTGGGCGGCGACGGCGGCCAGTCCGGCTTCGACGCCGGGAACGGCACCATCCGCTACCACAACTACTACGACGCGACTCCCGAGGTGAACTTCCACGGGAACGATCCGAAGGAGTGGCTGGCGACGTGGGATCCGCTGCAGTCGACGGGTGAGCAGCGCTCCTTCTACGTCCCGTTCATCGCCGATCCACGCACCGGCGGCCGGGCCTTCGTCGGCCTCGAGCACGTCTGGCGGACCGACGACAACGGCGGCGACCAGGCGTACCTAGAGGCGCACTGCAACTCATTGCACGTCGATCCGTTCCGGAGCAAGCCGTGCGGCGATTGGCAGCCTCTCGGGCCGAACCTGACCGGCTCGAACTTCGGCCAGACCCGTCTCGGCAACTACGTGGTCGCGAACGAGCGCGCTCCGAGCGACAGCGGCACCCTCTGGGCCGCGACTCGCGTGGGCCGCGTGTTCGTCAGCACGAACGCCGACGACGCGCAGCCGCGGAACGTCCGCTTCACGCGCATCGACACGGCGAGCACGCCGGGGCGGTTCGTGTCAGAAATCGCGATCGATCCCGCCGACCCGAACCACGCCTGGATCTCGTACTCGGGGTACGAGGCGTACACGCCAACGACCCCGGGCCACGTCTTCGAGGCCCGGTACGACCCGCAGACTGGGACGGCAACCTTCGTCGACCGGTCGTACGACCTCGGCGACCAGCCGGTGACCGGGATCGCGCTGTTTGGCGCAACCGGCGACGTCTACGCCGCGACGGACTTCGGCGTCCTGCGGCTGCCGAGGGGCGCAAGCCACTGGCAGTCGGCGGGCTCCGGGCTCCCGTCCGTGGCGGTCTACGGGCTGACGCTGTCGCAGTCGGCGAACGTGCTCTACGCCGCGACCCATGGTCGCGGCGCGTGGGCACTAACGCTGCCGATCCGGTAGCGGTCTCCAAGCGAACCGTGCCGCCCCGGCCTTGTGCCGGGGCGGCACCTTGCTGCTCTAAGTCCGCCGGTTGTCCGCGAGCCAGGCGTTGAGCTCGACGCGGCAGGCGGTCAGGCGCCGAATGGGCGGACCGCGCCCACGAAGCCGAACGCGTAGCTCGGCTGGGAGAGCGAGGAGATCTTCACGACGTCCCCGGTGTGCGGGGCCTGGATAAACTTGCCGCCGCCGATGTACATCCCCTCGTGCTGAGGGCCGCGCGAGCTCGGCTCGAAGAAGACGAGGTCGCCTGGCTGCAAGGCCCAAGGCGGCACGCGGGCGCCCTCGTAGAACTGCGAGCCCGTGTAGTGGGTGAGGTGGATCCCGAGCTGCGCATAGACGTACATCGTCAGCCCGGAGCAGTCGAAGCCGGTGACCGGGTCGGCACCGCCCCAAAGGTACGGAATGCCGAGGTACTGCATCGCGATCTGGACGGCCTGCCCGCCGATCGAGCCCCCCGTCGCCGGCACCCCGAGCAGCTGCGACTCGGGGAAGGCGAGGTCGTCGCTGCCGGTGTCCGCGCCGTGGCCGGTGACGCCGAGCGCGAGCCAGGAGAGCTGGGCTGTCCGGTGGTGGCGCGCAGGCGGCAGCGCGGCTCGGGCGAGGCCGACGAGGAGCTGCGAGCCTGGGTCGATGCCGAGCGACGAGTCGCCGGCGACCAGGCGCAGTCCGACGACGCCGCTGCCCTCGCCGGGGACGACGGCCTCCTGGAGGACGACGAGGTAGCTCGCCGGCCCGAGCGGGACGAGCGTGTTCGGGGTCGACGGCACGGTCTTGCCGTTCACCGTCAGCCCGCGGACGACCGCGCCGGCGAGCCCGTGGGTCGGCACGAAGATCCGCTCCGCGTAGACGAGTCCGCCGGCCAGGGAGACGCCGCTCAGCGAGACGCCGCGCGCGCTGCGCGACGAAGAGTCGAAGCGGAGCGTGAAGCCCCCGTCCTGGAGGGACGCGTACGAGCCCGTCGGCGCGGTTGCGACAAGGTGGCCCTGCGCGTCGCGGATCTCCGCAATGCCGCCCAGAGCGCTCGGAGCGAACGCGAGCAGCCACGCGGTCGCGAGCAGGGTGAGGAGAAGCCGTCGCACGCGGCGGATGGTTGCACAACCGCAGGCCGGCGGCGAGATCGAGGCTCGATTGAGAATGAGAGGCGTTTGCAGTAAGGTCGCACGATGGTCAGGAGGAACACCCGCCAGCGCCGGCTGCTGGCCGAGCTCGTCGCATCGCGCCAGCACGCATTCACCGCCGAGGAGCTCTGGGCAGCCGCTCGCGCCGGCTCCGCGCCGGTCAGCCTCGCGACCGTCTACCGCACGCTCGCGCTGCTCGAGGCCGACGAGCTCGTGCGCCGGCTCGATCGCGGCCGCTTCATCGCCTGCGAGCCCGGCCACCATCACCACCTGGTCTGCGTCACCTGCGGGGCGGTCGAGGAGACGGACCTCTGCGCCGCGCCTCCGGTGACGGAGGTGCAGCGGCGTCACGGGTTCGTCGTGCAACGGCACGACGCCGACCTCTACGGCGTCTGCGAGCGCTGCGCGTGACCTGGATCGCCATCCCGCTCTCGCTCTGCACCGTCGTCTCGACGCTGATCGGCGGTCTCACGGCGCTGCGGCTGAGAGGCCACCTCGAGACCGTGCTCGCGCTGAGCGGGGGCGTCGTCGTCGCGGTCGCCCTGTTCGACGTGCTGCCTGAGGCGATCGACGGTATCCACGACTCACGGCGGGTGACGACGCTCGTCGCCGCCGGCTTCCTGCTCTTCTTCTTCTTCCAGCGCGCGCTGGTACTGCACCACCGCGACGACGCCGACGAGGCGCGCGCGCACCACCGTGTCGGGGCCCTCGGCGCGGGCGCGCTGTCCGTGCACAGCTTCATCGACGGCCTCGGGATCGGGCTCGCGTTCGGCATCAACACGCTGACCGGGCTGCTCGTCTTCACCGCGGTCGTGAGCCACGACTTCGCAGACGGGCTGAACACCGTTACGTTCGTGCTCCGCCAGCACGGCTCGCGGCGTCAGGCGTTGCGCTGGCTCGCCGCCGACGCCTCGGCACCGTTCTTCGGCGCGATCGTCGGCAGTGCGATCTCGATCTCTGACCGCGGGCTCGCTTACGTGCTTGCGGTCTACGCGGGCTTCTTCCTCTACGTCGGCGCCTCCGACCTGCTGCCAGCGGCCCACGCACGCACGTCGCCGCTGCGGGTCGCCCTGACGTTCGCCGGGTTCGGGATCACCTACGCGATCGTCGTGCTCGCCACGCAATGAAACCTAGGGGTGCGCGGCGTGCACCCAGTGAGGCCCGCCCCAGCTCAGGTCGTACGGGTAGTGGTGGATCACGTGCGCCCAGATCGTCCAGGCGACCCAGCGCGAGGTGCCGTAGAAGAACGCCGCCCGGTAGACCGTGAGCAGCGCGCCGCGCGGGACGACGCGGTTCAGCCACGGCCAGAACGCGTCGGCCCGGTAGATGTAGTTGTCGAAGTACGCGCTCGTCAGCACCCGCCAGCTGACGAGGCCGTAGACGACCCAGACGAGATCCCACATGCAGCCGAGCCCGCTGAAGTACGCCGCTGCGTCGGTCATGCGCCCGGTCTGGCCCGCGTACGCCCAGGCGCCCAGGTGAAAGTGGAACGTCCAAGGGAAGAGCAGCATCGTCCCGACGGTGTCGCCCGTGTCCGTGAGCGCGTGGGCGAACTGGCCGACGAGGAAGCTGACCGCCCAGAGCTTGCTGCCGAAGACCTTCCAGATGATCAGGCCGATCACGACCCCGTAGACGAACGAGTGGGTGAAGCCGAAGCCGGGCCAGCCGCGGTGGAACTTGGCGGGGTCCGACGCCTTCAGCTCCCAGGGCCCGAGATGGATCCCGTACACGAACCACTTGGTCATCATGTCCGGCGAGTAGGAGCCGAGCAGCAGCGGGACGAAGGCGAGCTTCAGCTTCGTATGCCGCTGGATCGCGTAGGGCTCGAGGTCGTGCGCCGCCCAGCTCATCGCAGCCGCCGCACCGCGGCGGGCACGAGCCAGGCGGTCAGGACCAGGTACGCGAGCCCGACCCAGAACGAGAACAGGAAGTCGACCCAGGCGACGCCGATCGCGATGTAGATCCCGGCGGCGAGGCAGTACCCGGCGAACACGACCAGGTCGTGCCGTGCCGGCAGCTCAGGCGTCAGTCGCAGTCGCACGTCCGCTCGCCCAGCAGGATGCGGCGGCCGCAGGTCGAGCAGAAGCGCTCGCTGCGTCGCGCGGCGCTGCGCACTCCCGGGAGGGTGAGCAGCACTCCGAAGGCGAGTGCTGCGAGCACAGCTGCGAGCTCCGGGTCGATCACGGGCGGGAGGCTAGCGCGCGCTCAGACGACCGTCACGTCGAGGCCGTCGTCGGGAGGTTCCTAGAGGAACATGATCCACTTGGAGCTGCAGCCACAGTCCTTGTGCTTGCGACCGCACTTCGCGCACTCCCAGTAGGTCCACCAGATCCACTTCAGGTGGTTCAGCTCGAGCACGATCAGTGCAATGCACCAGAGGAGGATCTGCGTCTGGCTCACCTCGCAAGCCTCGGCACCCGGGCGTCCCGCGTCAATGGGCCGTTCGGCTCATTTTTGCGTCGCGGTAGGCTCAGCCACGTGAACGAAGGCATCAGCCTCGAGGAGCTGCAGCTAGCGGCACGGAACCACGGCATGCCGCTCGAGGCGCTGCGCTACGCGATCACCCCGGTCGGCCTGCACTACCTGCTGATCCACTACGACGTGCCTGTTGTCGAGCCGGAGTCCTGGCGGCTGAGCGTCCGAGGCGAGCGCGAGCTCGTGCTCGACCTGGACGAGCTGCGCGCGAGACCGGCGGTCGAGCTCGCGGTGACGATGGAATGCGCGGGCAACGGGCGGGCGAAGCTCGAGCCGCGGCCGGTCAGCCAGCCGTGGCTGCTTGAGGCCGTGGGCACGGCGCGCTGGCGGGGAACGCCGCTGCGGCCGCTGCTCGAAGAGGCGGGCATGGGCGACGCCGTCGAGGTGCTCTTCACCGGGCTCGACCGGGGAGTCGAGGGCGGGGAAGAGCAGGCCTTCCAGCGGGCGCTGCCGCTCGAGGACGCGCTACGCGACGAGGTGCTGCTCGCGTACGAGATGAACGGCGCGCCGTTGCCGCCGCAGCACGGCTTCCCGCTGCGGCTCGTCGTGCCCGGCTGGTACGGGATGACGAACGTGAAGTGGCTCGAGCGCATCGAGCTGCTCGACGAACCCTTCGCCGGCTTCCAGAACGTGATGGGCTACCGCTTGCGGCAGACCGAGGACGAGGAGGGCGACCCGCTGTCTCGCATGCAGCCGCGCTCGTTGCTCATCCCGCCCGGGATCCCGGAGTTCATGACCCGCGATCGCACCGCCTCCGCGGGCCAGGTGCTCCTCCAAGGCCGGGCCTGGTCGGGGATCGCGCCGGTCGATGCGGTGGAGGTGAGCGCCGACGGCGGCGTGACCTGGGCGCCTGCCGAGCTCGAGCCCGAAGGCGAGCCGTGGGCGTGGCGTGGCTGGAGCTTCCGCTGGACCGCGGAGCCGGGCGAGCACGTGCTCTGCTCCCGCGCCCGTGATGAGGCGGGCAACGAGCAGCCGGCCGAGCCGCCGTGGAACCTGGGCGGCTACGCGAACAACGCGGTGCAGACGGTCCGGGTGACCGTCACCGGCTGACTACGTGTCGTCGGCGAAGCGCTCGGCGTCTTCGACGTTCGGCTCGTGCAAGGCGCGGCCGGCCCGCTCGTCCGCGACCAGGCCCTCGTAGTCCTCGGTCGCGTGCCGCTCGTCGTGCGACTCGAACTGGCGCTCCTGTGCGTGCTCGATCGCGCGGTCGTCCTCGCGTCCGCGCAGCTTCTTGAGCCAGTCCCCGATGCCCACGCCCGGAGTCTATGCGCCGTTGAACGCCATCGTCAGCGCTACGGCTACGAATGCAAGTACGACGGCTGCTGCCACCACCAGACCACCATAAAGAGAACGCCCCAAGACCCCTTCCTCCTTCCCGTCGCCCGCACCGTAGGGAGCCGCGAGGACGGAGGCATCCCTCAGGCGGGGGGTCTCAGGACGGCGAATTGGTCGGTGATCTCGAGCCGCCGCGTAAGGAAGCGGTAGAGGGCCGCGGGGCGGCCGCCCGAGCGGCCTGGCTCGCGCCGCTCGCCGGTCGGCTCGAGCACGCCGCGGCGCAGCAGGACGCGCTGCAGGTTCGTCGCGGAGACCTCGTGCCCGAGGGCCGCGACGTAGATCTCGCGCAGCTCCGAGATCGTGAAGACCGGCGGCGCGAGCGCGAAGGCGACGTTCGTGTACGAGAGCTTCGCCCGTAAACGGTCGCGGCCCGCGAGCACGATCGCGCGGTGGTCGAAGGCGAGGTCCGGCAGCCGCGCGACCGCGTGCCAGCGTGTGTCCTCGGGCACGGCCGGGTCGACGTCGGTGGGGACGAGCCCGAGGTAGGCGGTGGCGAGCTCCCGTTCGCGCGGGTTGCGGCCGGGGTCGCTGAGCGTCTCGAGCTGCTCCAGGTGCGCGAGCTCCCGCACGTCGACCTTGTCGGCGAGGTGGCGGCGGATCGACTGCTCGAGCGTCTCATCCTGCTCGAGGTAGCCGCCCGGGGCAGACCACGCGCCGAGGAACGGCTCGCGCGCCCGCTGCCACAGCAGCACCCGCAGGCGGCCGACGCGCACCTGGAGCACGACGGCCAGCGTGACGTGTGCCGCGTACTGGCTGGTAGACTCTCGCCGAGGTTTTCGCCCCACAGGCTAAAACTACCCGAAGATGACGACAGCCAACGTTGCGATCCCGGTAAGAGACGTCGAGCAGGTCCTCCGTGACGGCGGCCTGTCGCGGTTCCACAAGAAGGCGATCCTGGTCACCGGCGCGGCCTGGACGTTCGTTGCGATGGAGATCCTGCTCGTCGGCTTCGTGGCCCCGATCTTCGCGGCGAAGTGGGGGCTCAACGGGCGCATGCAGGGGCTCGTCAACAGCGCGGCGCTCGCCGGCTCGCTGGTCGGCTCGCTCACGCTCGGGCGGCTGGCCGACCGGATCGGGCGGCGGACGATCTTTCAGTACTCGATCCTCTGGTACGCGCTCTTCACGGCCGGCACGGCTCTCGCGTGGGGGCCGTGGTCGGTGATGAGCTTTCGCTTCCTCGCCGGCCTCGGGCTCGGCGGGATGCTCGTCGTCGACCCATCGATGCTGACCGAGTACCTGCCGCCGCAGCGGCGCGGGCGGCTGCTCGTCTTCCTCGACTTCTGGTGGCCCGTGGGCTTGCTCGTCGCGACCGGCCTCTCGTGGGTCTTCATCGGGCACAACGTGGGCGGCGCCTGGAGCTGGCGCTGGCTCTTCGTGGCCGCGAGCTTCCCGGCGCTGATGGCCTTCGTCGTGCGGCGGTCGCTCCCGGAGAGCCCGTACTTCCTGGCGCGGCAGGGCCGGACCCAGGAGGCGGCGGAGGTGCTGAGCGAGATCACCGGCCGCCACGTCGAGCCTGGCGAGCTGACCGTGCCGGAGGAGCCGCGCTCGTCGATGCGCGAGCTGCTCTCCGAGCGCCTGCGCAGCCGCGCCGTGACGACGGCTCTAGTCTGGATCGCGCTGAACATCTCCTACTACGGCCTCTTCCTCTGGCTGCCGTTCGTCCTGCAGGCCGAGAAGAGCTTCTCCGTCAACGTCTACCTCCTGCTGACGCTGAGCGCGCTCTCGCAGTTCCCGGGCTACGCGGCGGCGATCTGGCTCGTCGAGCGCGTCGGGCGGAAGCCGACGCTCGCGACGTTCCTCGTGCTCGGCGGCGTCTCGGCCTATGCGTTCGCCGTCGCGGACACGTCGAGCGTCTACATCACGGCGCTGTTCTTCGTCGGCTTCTTCAACCTCGGCGCCTGGGGCGCGGTGTACCCGTACACCTCCGAGACGTTCCCGACGCGACTGCGCTCGAGCGCGTTCGGCCTGATGGAAGGCGTTGGCAAAACGGCGGCGATCGCCGGCCCGTACATCTTCGGCCACCTGAAGGATGCGACCGGCAGCACGACGTGGTCGCTCACGTTCGTCGCGATCGTGATGGCAGCGGGCGGCCTGGTGGCCGCAGTGTTCGGCCGCGAGACCCGCGGCCGCGCCCTCGCCTAGCGCTTGGCCAGCGCCTCGCGCGCGGCGTCGTCGAACGAGGTCAGCTCGATCGGGACGAGCTCGCGGATGCGGTCGTCGCGCGCGACCGTCTCGTTGCGGAGGCCTTCGATCAGCGGACGCGCGACGCCTGCCTTGACCGGCGTGACTACGTGCAACCAGAGCGACGAGAGGTAGGGCGTGAGCAGCGGCACCTCGACGATGAACGGGCGCTTACCGCGCAGGTTTCCGATCCGCTCCATCATCTCGCGGTAGGTCATCACCTCGGGACCGCCGACGTCGAAGTCCTGGCCGAGTGCCGGCTCGACACCGCAGACGCCTGCCAGGTAGGCGACGACGTCGCCGAGGGCGATCGGCTGCGTGCGGGTGGTCACCCAGCGCGGCGTGATCATCGCTGGGAGGCGGTCGACGAGGGAAACCACAGTCTCGAAGGCGGCACTCCCGTGGCCGACGACGATCGCGGCGCGAAGGGTGGTGACGGGGACGGAGGTGGAGGCGAGTCGCCGGCCGGTTTCACGCCTGCTGCGCAAGTGGGGCGAAAGGTCGGCGGAGTCGTCGCCGAGGCCGCCGAGGTAGACGAGCTGCTCGACGCCCGCCGCCTCGGCCGCGCGGGCGGTGGTCTCCGCCGCGCGCAGATCCTGCGCCTCGAAGTCCGCGGCGCCGAGTGAGTGGACGAGGTAGTAGGCCACCTGCGCACCCTCGAGCACGCGCGCCACGGAGTCGGCGTCGGTCGCATCGGCAACCGCCCAGGTGATCCCGTCGCCGGCGTCCCGCTCCTGCCGCGAGACACCGACGACATCGTGCTCCTCCGCCAAGGTCGTCAGGAGGGGTCGGCCGATCGTGCCGGTCGCGCCGAAGAGGACGACCTTCACCTCGGCGCCTCGGCGATTAGGCGCTGGAAGTACCGGCGGCTGATCGCGACGTGCGCGCGGCTCTGCAGCTGGTTGTAGAGCGCGCCGGTCCAGTCAGGCTCGCCCTCGCGAGCCGCGAGCCGCGGGAAGAAGCCGCGGATCGTCGAGCGCATCGAGCCCGCCGTCTGCTCGAACGCGATCTTGCCGGCGGCTCGACTGGCGAGGAGGCCGCCCTGGATCGGATAGCTGCAAAACGCGCGCGTGTCGCTCGCTTCGACGGTCGGCCGCCCGAAGCGCAGCAGGACGGGGCCACCGCCGAGGAGCCGCAGCTCGAGCGCGCCTCCGCGCTCCCGCGGGCGGACGAGCGATCCCGTCAGCCGCTGTACCTCGCGCCAGTACTCCCGGCCGAGGCGTTCGGCGCCTGTGGTCGAGAACTCGACTACCGGTCGGTCAAGGGCGACGCGCTGCTCCGACTCGACGGCGCCGTCGCTGGTCTGGTGCTGCCAGGCCTGCCAACCATCCATGGCGGCACGGTAGCTTCGTCACGGTGTCTGACACCCGAGGTCGACTTGCGCTGGTCGGCAGTTGCAGGGCAAGCGCGAATTCGGTGACGAAGGCGCCACACTTTCGCGCCTGCGTCTGACACCGGGTTTGGCGGCCCCGGGCGCTTCGTCGGTCGCGAGGACGAGCAGGCCCTTGAGAGTACCGACGAAGACGGCAACTCCCAGCCAGTGACTAGCCTAGGCGACTAGAGCGAAAGGAGAACGATGGCAACGCTGGACGACAAGGCACGAGAGTTCCTCGAGCAGCCCTACGTCGGCACCGTTACGACCCTGCGCAAGGACGGCTCGCCGCACTCGACGATCGTCTGGGTCGACACCGACACCGACGAGGTCAGCTTCAACACCGCGGCCGGACGCGCGAAGGAGAAGCATCTGCGCAACGACCCGCGCGTCTCCGTGCTCGTGGTCGATCCCGAGAACACGTACAAGTGGGTCGCCGTCAGCGGCACGGCCGAGATCACGACCGAGGGCGCCGACGAGCAGATCGACAAGCTCGCCAAGAAGTACCTCGGGAAGGACGAGTACCCGTGGCGCGATCCCAGCGAGCAGCGCGTCAAGGTGCGGATCAAGCCCGACCATGTCGAAGCCACCGGTCTCGACGGGTAACTCCCGCTTGCTCACGCTCTGCGACGTCGGCCCGCGCGACGGCCTCCAGAACGAGGCCGAAGCGCTGGAGCCGGCGACGCGGGCCGATCTCGTGAACCGCCTCGCGGCCGCGGGCGTGCCGCGCATCGAGGCGGTCAGCTTTGTGCGCGACGACCGCGTGCCGCAGATGGCGGGTGCCGAGGACGTCGTCGCCGGGATCCAGCGAAAGGAAGGCACCGAGTACTCCGGCCTCGTCCTCAACGAGCAGGGGTACGAGCGGTTCCGGGCGACAGCCCTCGACCGCGTGAACGTCACCCTCGGCGCGACCGAGGAGTTCAACCGGCACAACGCCAACGCGTCGTTCGACGAGGCGATCGAGCGGGTCGGGCGGATCCTGGCCGCCGCCAACGAGCCCGCCACCGTGACCATCAGCGTCGCCTTCGGCTGCCCGTTCGAGGGTCACGTGGACCCGGGCCGCGTCGCAGAGCTGGCAGCCCGTTTCGACGGCTCAGAGGTCGTCCTCGCCGACACGATCGGCGTGGCGGCGCCGCGCGAGGTGCGGGAGCTGATCGCCCGCTCCGGCGCCGACGGCTTCCACGGGCACAACACCCGCAACACGGGCTACGCGAACGCGCTCGCCGCGCTCGAGGCGGGGGCGACGGTGCTCGACGCCTCGGTCGGCGGGCTCGGCGGCTGCCCCTACGCGCCGCGGGCAAGCGGCAACGTCGCGACCGAGGACCTCGTCTACCTGCTCGAGCGCGAAGGGATCGAGACCGGAGTCGACCTCGACGCGCTGATCGCGATCTCGCAGTGGCTGGAGGGAATCTTCGGCCGAAAGCTCGAGGGCCAGCTCTACCGCGCCGGCAACTTCGCGTAGGCGCCGCGGAACGCCTCGACGGCGAGGTCGATCTCCTCGTCGCCGGTCTGCCAGTTCGAGACCGAGACGCGGATCGCCTTGCGGCCGGCCCACGTCGTGCCGCCGACCCAGATGCGGCCGTCCTGCTGAACCCGCTCGAGCACTTCGTCGGTTCGCTCGTCCGACTCGAAGCTGACGAGCACCTGGTTGAGCACGACCTCGTTCAGGACCTCGGCGCCGTCGACCTCGACGATCCGCTCGGCGAAGCGGGCAGCGCAGTCGCAGCAGCGCTCGACGAGCTCGACGAGGCCGCTGCGTCCGAGCGAGCGCAGCGCGGCGTAGACCGCGAACCCGCGGGCGCGGCGCGAGAACTCGGGCACCCAGTCGACGGCGTCGCGGACGCGGCGGGCTCCTTCGTCCTGAATCAGGTACGAGGCCGTCACCGTCATCGCCGCGCGATGGGATTCGGGGTGCGCGCAGAGGACGATCCCCGAGTCGTACGGAACCTGGAGCCACTTGTGCGCGTCGGTCGTCCACGAGTCCGCTCGCTCGATCCCGGCGACGAGATGACGGAAGCGCGGCGAGACGGCGGCCCAGATGCCGAACGCGCCGTCGACGTGGAGCCACGCGCGCGCGTTCTCGCAGGCATCCGCGATCTGCGGGAGCGGGTCGAACGCGCCCGTGTTCACGTCGCCGGCCTGGGCGCAGACGATCGTCGGCCCGGTCGCGCCGTCGAGTGTCTCGGCGAGGGCGTCCGCACGCATCCGGCCCTGGTCGTCGGCCGCGACCGTGGTCGGAGCGCCGAGGCCGATCAGGCGCAGCGCTCGGTCGACCGTGACGTGCCGCTGCTCGCCGACGAGCACGCGCACCGGGGGCGCTCCGGAGAGCCCGTCGCGGCCGACGTCCCACCCCGCGTCGTCGAGGACGTGCCACCGCGCCGCCGCGAGTCCGGTGACGTGCGCGAGCTGCGTCCCCGTGACGAACCCGATCGAGGCCTCGCCCGGCAACCCGAGCAGCTCCACGATCCATTCGCGCGTCACCTGCTCGACGACCGAGGCGGACGGTCCGATCGGATAGATCCCGGCGTTCTGGTCCCACGCCGAGGTCAGCCAGTCGGCGGCTAGCGCGGCCGGCAGGCCGCCGCCGATCACGAAGCCGAAGTAGCGTCCGCTGCCGAGCGCCACGACGCCGGGCTCGGCCTCGGCCGCGAGCTCGTTCACGACCTGTGTGGGGTCGAGCGGCTCCTCGGGGAGCGGTCCGCCTAGAGCCTCGCGCAGGACCTCCGGGGTGACCTGCGGGAACACATGCCGCTCGTCCAGGCTCTCGAGGTAGTCCGCCGCGAGCTCGGCCGTGCGGCGGAGCAGGTCGCGGATCTCGCTCATGCGTCGAGCGCAAAGAGCTGCGCCTCGCGGCGGCCGAGCTGGATGTCGCGCTCGTGCTCGAGCCCGAGCTTGCGCGCGACCTTCTCGGATGCCGTGTTGCCGTGAATGATCAGCGCGATCAGCCGGTCCGCGCCGAGCTCGCCGAGTGCGTAGTCGCGCACGGCGCCCGCAGCCTCGGTCGCGTAGCCCTGGCCCCAGTAGTCGCGGCCGAGCGTGTAGCCGACCTCGACCTCGGTCGGGCCGCCGTCGGCAGCCGAGCGCGTGGTCGGCTCCCACGTCTCGGTGTTCCAGACGAGCAGGCCGACCCGTCCGATCACAGCGCCGTCCTCCTTGCGGACGGTGGTGAAGAGGCCGAAGCTGTCGGCCTCCCAGCGCTCGATCATCCTCCGCACGGAGCGCTCCGTCTCCGCGCGGGTGAGCGTGCGGCCGTCGCCGACGTAGCGCATCACCTCGGGGTCGGCGTACATCGGCGCCAGGGCCTCCGCGTCCTCCGGAACAGGCGCGCGCAACAGCAGCCGCTTGGTTTCCAGCTCAACCACGAGGGCTAGCCTAGTGCGGAGTGAACCGCCTGTTCGACGAGAGCAGCCCGTACCTCCTGCAGCACGCCGCGAACCCGGTCGAGTGGTATCCCTGGGGCGAGGAAGCGCTGTCTCGCGCGCGAGAGGAGGACAAGCCGATTCTGCTCTCCGTCGGCTATGCGGCCTGCCACTGGTGCCACGTGATGGCGCACGAGTCGTTCGAGGACGCCGAAACCGCAGCGCTGATGAACGAGCGCTTCGTGAACGTGAAGGTCGATCGCGAGGAGCGCCCCGACGTCGACGGGATCTACATGGACGCGGTCGTCGCGATGACCGGCCACGGCGGCTGGCCGCTGACGGTCTTCCTCACGCCGGCCGGTGAGCCGTTCCTCGGCGGGACCTACTTCCCGCCCGAGCCGCGGCACGGGCTGCCGTCCTTCCAGCAGGTGCTCCTCGCCGTCTCCGAGCTCTACCGCGAGCGGCGCGACGACGTGACGCGCCGGACCGAGGTGCTCGTGGACGCGCTGCACCAGGCGGCTGCGGGCTCGCCGACCTCCGAGCCGCTCACCGAGTCGCTGCTCTTCCAGGCGGTGCGCAGGCTCGAAGAGCTGAGCGACCCGGAGTGGGGCGGGTTCGGCCGCGCGCCGAAGTTCCCGCCGGCCTCGGCGCTCGAGCTGCTGCTCCGCCGGGGCGAGACCGAGACGGCGGTGCGGACGCTCGACGCGATGGCCGCCGGCGGGATGTACGACCTCGTCGGCGGCGGCTTCCATCGCTACTCGGTGGACGAGCGCTGGCTCGTGCCGCACTTCGAGAAGATGCTCTACGACAACGCGCTGCTCGTCCCCGCCTATCTGCACGGCTGGCTCGTGACCGGCCGGGAGCGCTACCGCGAGGTCGTCGAGGAGACCGTCGAGTACCTGCTCCGCGACCTGCGCCTCGAGAGCGGCGGCTTCGCGTCGTCGCAGGACGCCGACACCGACGGCGTCGAAGGGCTCACCTACTCGTGGGCCGCGGGCGAGGGCGCGCCCGGGGAGCTGTTCGAGCCATTCGAGGACGGTCGCTTCGTGCTGCGCGGTTCATTGGATCCCGAGACGCGGGAGCGGCTGCTCGAGCTGCGCTCGCAGCGGCCGCAGCCAGGGCTCGACGACAAGGCGATCGCCTCGTGGAACGGCCTCGCGCTGGCGGCGCTGGCCGAGGCCGGCCGGCGGCTGGAGCGTGCCGATTGGATCGGCGAAGCGCGCGCGTTGGGCGAGTTCCTGCTCGGCCCGCTCTCGGACGAGCACGGGCGGCTCCACCGCAGCATCCGCGACGGCCGCACGAGCGGCGCCGGCTTCCTCGACGACTACGCGAACGTTGCACACGGGCTCTACGAGCTGCATCTCGCGACGGGCGACCTGCGTTGGCTCGAGGAGGCGCGGCGGCTGGCGTTGCTCGCGGTCGAGCTCTTCTCGGACGACGAGCACGGCGGCTTCTTCCTCGCGCCCGCGGACGGCGAGCAGCTGGTCGCGCGGCGAAAGGACCTGTTCGACCACCCCGTCCCGTCGGGCAACTCGATGCTCGCCTACGTCCTGCTGCGGCTCGCGCGGATCTACGGCGACGCCGAGCTCGAGCGGCGGGCCGTCGGCGTCCTGCGCCTCCTCGGCGAGAGCCTTTCGCGCGGGCCGACCGAGTTCGCCTGGGCGCTGAACGCGCTCGACCTCTACCTCGCGACGCCGAAGGAGATCGCGGTCGTCGGCCCGCCGGACAGCCCGGTCGCGCGGGCCGCGCTCGAGCCCTTCGACCCGAACGCGGTCGTGGCCTTCGGCCCCGGCGACGGCGTGCCGCTGCTCGAGGGCAAGGACTACGTCGACGGCAAGTCCGCCGTCTACGTCTGCGAGCGCTTCGTCTGCCAGCGACCGGTGACGAGTCCCGCCGACCTGCAGCCCGTATGAGCAGCAAGTAACAGTCTGTTACTTGCTCCGAAGTGGCGGTGCCGACGACGGAGATCGCCGTACTTCCAACGTTCGAACCCTCCAAGTAACAGTCTGTTACTTGGAGTCGGCCCAGCTGGCGCCGTAGAGTCCTCGGCCGTGGCGCTGCTCTCTGTCGAGCACGTGACGCGGCGGTTCGGCGGGGTCGTCGCCGTCGACGACGTCACCCTGGACGTCGCCGACGGCGAGATCGTGGGTCTGATCGGCCCGAACGGCGCAGGGAAGACGACGCTGTTCAACCTGATCACGCGGCTCTATCGCCCCGACGAGGGCGAGATCCTCTTCGACGGCGACAGCCTGCTGAGCACGCCGCCGCACAAGATCGTTCGCCGCGGGATCGCGCGGACCTTCCAGAACGTCGAGCTGTTCGGCTCGATGACGGTGCTCGAGCACGTCCTCGTCGGCCGGCACGCGCGGCGCGGTCGCAGCGCGCGCGAGCTGCTGGCCTACGTCGGGCTCTCGGAGCTCGCGCACCGGCCCGCCGCGGAGCTCTCGTACGGGACCCGCAAGCGCGTCGAGCTCGCGCGCGCCCTCGCAGCGGGGCCGCGGTTGCTGCTGCTCGACGAGCCTGCCGGCGGGCTCAACCACGAGGAGGTCGCGGAGCTCGGCGAGCTGATCCGCAACCTCCGCAAGGACTTCGAGCTGACGCTGCTCCTCGTCGAGCACCACATGGGTCTCGTGATGAGCGTCGCCGAGCGCGTCCACGTCCTCGACTTCGGCCGGCTGATCGCGAGCGGCGCACCGCGTGAGGTGCAGGGCGACCTGAAGGTGATCGAAGCCTACTTGGGAACCGCCGTTGCCTGAACCGCTTCTAGAGCTCACGGACGTGACCGCCCGCTACGGCCCGGTCTCGGCGCTGCACGGCGTCTCGCTGCACGTGGACGAGGGCGAGGCAGTGGCCGTGCTCGGCGCGAACGGGGCCGGCAAGACGACGACGCTGCGCGCGGTCTCGGGCACGGTCCGTCGCGGCGGCCGCATCGCGTTCGGGGGCAAGAGCATCGCCCGCCGCTCGCCAGAGGCGATCGCCCGCGCCGGGATCGCGCACGTGCCCGAGGGCCGCGGCACGCTGACCGAGCTGACCGTGCGGGAGAACCTCCGCCTCGGCGCCTACACGCGCCGCGACCGCCAGGGTGTCGCCGAGGACGAGCAGCGCGTGCTCGGCTACTTCCCGCGGCTAGGGGAGCGAGCGGCCCAGCGCGCCGGCACCCTCAGCGGCGGCGAGCAGCAGATGCTCGCCCTGGCCCGCGCGCTGATGCTGAGACCGCGGCTCCTGCTGCTTGACGAGCCGTCGCTCGGCCTCGCGCCGCTCGTCGTCGCCGAGATCTTCCGGATCGTGCGCGAGCTGAACGAGCAACAGGGCCTGGCGGTGCTGGTGGTCGAGCAGAACGCGGCCCTCGCGCTCGAAGCCTCCTCGCGCGCATACGTGCTCGAGGTCGGCCGCGTCGCCGTCGAAGACGCGAGCACCGACCTGCGCAAGGACGACGCCGTCAGACGCTCGTACCTCGGGTACTGACGATGCTGCTGGCCTTCGACTGGACCCAACTCGCCCAGCAGACCGTGATCGGCCTGGCCTCGGGCGGCGTCTGGGCGACGCTGGCGGTCGCGCTCGTCCTGATCTACCGGTCGACGGGCGTCGTCAACTTCGCGCAGGGCGAGATGGCGATGTTCTCGACCTTCATCGCTTGGTCGCTCGTCCACCACGGGCTCTCCTACTGGGGCGCGTTCGCGCTCACGATCGCGATCTCGTTCGCAGCCGGGGTGGCGATCGAGCGCGCGGTGATCAGGCCGGTCGAGCGCGCGCCCCAGCTGACCGTGGTGATCGTGACGCTCGGCCTCTTCTTCCTCGTCAACGGCGCCGCCCGCTGGATCTGGACACCGGAGACACGCAGCCTGCCGAATGCCTTCTCGATCCGGCCGATCACCGTCGGCGGTGTCGCCTTCTCGATCCAGGACCTCGGCACGATCGGCGTCTCGCTCGCCGCGGTCGCGCTGCTCTGGCTCTTTTTCCGCTTCACGAAGCTCGGGCTCGCCTCGCGCGCGGCCGCGCTGAACCCCGAGGCGAGCCGGCTCGTCGGCGTCCGCGTGAGCTGGATGCTCGCCCTCGGCTGGGGCCTCGCCGCGGCAATGGGCGCGATCTCCGGGATGCTCACGGCGCCGGCCCTCGCGAGCTTCGACCAGAACCTGATGCAACCCGTGCTCCTCTACGCGTTCGCGGGTGCCGTGCTCGGCGGGATCGACAGCCTCCTCGGCGCGGTTGTCGGGACGATGCTGCTCGGGGTGCTGATCAACCTGATCGGCACCTACGTCAACTGGGTCGGAAGCGAGCTCCGGCTCCCCGTGGCGCTCGCGGTCATCCTCGGCGTCCTGCTCGTCCGGCCCGCCGGGCTCTTCGGCCGGGTGGTGGAGCGGAGGGTCTGATGCGGCGACGCTCGCTCGGGATCGGGGTCTGGCTGGTCGTCGCGGCCGCGGTGCTCGCCGCGTACGTGCTGGCGCCTCGCTTCGTCAGCGATTTCCACTCGCGCAACCTGGCCGAGGCCGGCGTCTTCTTCATCGCGATCGTCGGGCTGAACCTGCTCACCGGCTATACGGGCCAGATCTCGCTCGGCCACGGCGGCCTGATGGCGGTCGGCGGGTACACGGCTGCCGCGCTCGTCGTCCACGAGCACTGGCGCGACGTCTGGACGATCCCGCTCGCGGGTGTCGCCGCCGGGCTCGTCGGCTTCCTGATCGGACTGCCGGCGCTGCGGCTCTCGGGCCTCTACCTCGCGCTCGCCACGTTCGCCTTCGCGGTCGCGGTCCCGTCGCTGTTGAAGAAGTTCTCGGGCCTGACTGGAGGCAGCCAGGGGCTGCGGCTGCTCGAGAGCGCACCGCTGCAAGTGACCGGTCTCAGTGGGACGGTGACGGTCTTCGGCCACTCGATGACGCAGAACCACTTCCTCTACTACCTGACCTGGGGAATCGGCCTGCTCGGCTTTGTGGCCGCGTGGCTGCTCGTGCGCGGGCGCTTCGGCCGGACCCTGCGCGCGGTGCGCGACAGCGAGGTCGCCGCGGCCTCGTCCGGAATCGACCTCGCGCGCACGAAGACGCTCGCGTTCGCGCTCAGCGGCGTCTACGCGGGCGTCGCCGGGTCGCTGCTCGCGATCCAGAGCGAGATCGTGAACCCGCTCTCGTTCACGTTCCTGCTCTCGATCCTGATCCTCGTCGGCACTGTCGTCGGGGGCCTCGGCTCGCTGCCGGGGATGGTGCTCGGGGCCTTCTTCGTCGAATACCTGCCGAACATCTCGACCCACTTCTCGAGCGCGCAGGGCGTGCCCGACTTCGTCTACGGCGCCGCGATCATCCTCGTCATGCTGCTGCTCCCGACCGGCGCCGGCGGCCTGCTGCGGCGCCTTGCCAGACCCCTAACATCGCGGCTATACCTTCGTCCCTAGAGGGATGTCGAGGAGGCTTCAACTCATTCTGTGTGCCGCCGGCGCGCTCGTGGTCGCGACGGTGGCGTCCGGCGCGACCACGGAGACCGGCGTGACCCCGACGCAGATCGTGATCGGCGGCACGACGCCGCTGAGCGGTACCGCGTCCGCTTATCAATCGGTGGCCAAAGGCGCCGCCGCCTACTTCCGCTACGTGAACGCCCACGGCGGCGTGAACAGGCGGAAGATCAAATACATCTACAAGGATGACGGCTACGACCCGTCCAAGACCGTCGACAAGACGCGCGAGCTCGTCCAACAGGACAAGGTTTTCGCGATCTTCAACAGCCTCGGCACCGAGCAGAACCTCGCGACGCGCTCCTACCTGAACGCGCTCAAGGTGCCGCAGCTCTTCGCGGCGACCGGCGCGACGACCTTCGGCAAGGACTACAAGCAGTACCCCTGGACGATCGCGTACCAGCCGAACTACCGCGCCGAGGGGACGATCTACGGCCGCTACGTCGCGAAGACGAGCCCGAAGGCCCGCGTGGGAGTCCTCTACCAGGACGACGACTACGGCAAGGACCTGCTCGCCGGCCTCCGCAACGGCCTCGGCAAGAAGGCCGGCCTGATCAAGTCGAAGCAGAGCTATGACGTCACCGATCCGGACGTGCGGTCGCAGATCGCGAAGCTGAAGGCCGCGCGCGTGAACACCCTGATGGTCTTCGCCACGCCGCAGTTCGCGATCCAGTCCTACGTGCACGCGAACCAGCTGGGCTGGCGGCCGAAGGTCTACGTGAACGCCGTCTCCAGCGCGGCCAACATCATGGGACTCGCTACCGCCGGCACGAGCAAGAAGCAGACCGAGGGCTCGATCTCGATCGTCTTCCTCAAGGACCCGACCGACGTGCACTGGAAGAGCGACCCGGGCTCGAAGCTCTACCGCTCGATCATGAAGCGCTTCAAGGGCGGCAACCCGAACGACGTCTACGCGGTCTACGGCATGTCCGTCGCGCACACGTTCGTCGCGGCCCTGAAGAAGGCCGGCAAGAACCCGACGAGAGCCGGGATCATGAAGGCGGCCACGAGCCTGAACATCAAGAACGACCCCTTCCTGCTACCGGGCATGACCGTCCACACGGGCAAGGGCGACCATTTCCCGCTCGACCAGGCGAAGCTCCAGCGCTACCACAACGGGCACTGGGTCTCCTTCGGAGGGCTCTTCCGCGTGCGGTAGGTCAAGGGACCACCCGAGCCGTTACCAGAAGGTGGACAGACGGCCACGCCGGCGAAGCTGGCATGACCTCTTGGTCGGCGCCGCCGAGTCGGCGCCTTGGCCGCGTCAGGTAGTCGCGAGGCCCGGCTCGGGGCTCGCCGGTAATCGAACCAGGTCGCCACGACGCACGGGCAGCAGGCCGATCACGCCGACCGTGACGGCGACGCCGAGCCACTGCGTCCAGCGCAGCGAGCTGTTGAACACGTAGATACCGACGAGGGCGGCGGTGACCGGGAAGGCGAGCTCGCCCAGGGCCGCGAGCAGCGCGGGCGTGCGGCGCAGGCCGTAGTAGTAGAGGCCGAGCGCGAACAAGCCGGTGACGAGCGCGAGCACCGCGATCCAGAAGCTGTCGTGCGCGCCGGCGAGCGCCTTCGCCCCGACGATCGGGAGCGCGCAGGCGCTTGCGACGAGACCGAACGCGAAGCGCACCGTGGTCACGTGCTCGAACGCGAGCCGGCGACCGAGAAAGCGGCCAAACACGGTGCCGAGGCCCCAGAGGCACGCCGCCGCGAGCGTCTCGGCGATCGGGGTCAGGCCGTGTGCGTGCGGTTCGAGCGGGTGCGGCAGGGCAATCAGCCAGATCCCCGCGAGCGCGGGGAGGAGGAACCACGCGAAGCGGCGCCGCGGCTGCTCGCCGAGCACGAGCCAGGCGCCGAGCACCGCGATCAACGGCTGCACCTTCTGGAGCACGACGACGGTGATGAAGTCGCCGTGGAAGAGGGCCTTCGTGAAGAGGATCGTCGCGATCGCCGACGCGCCGGCGCCGATCGCGATCCCCGCCGCGACGTAGGCCGGGCCGGCGCGCCAGAGCGCGGTCAGGGCCGCGACGAGCAGCGGTAGCGTCAGCGCGACGAGCACGACGTGTTCGCCGAAGACGATCGTGTAGGCGGAGGTTGAGTGGGAGAGCGGCTTTCGGATCAGCCCGTCGAGGCCCCACATCGCGGCGGCGACGCTGACGAGGACGACTCCGGGAAGCCTGTCGAGCCGGCGCACCATCGCGCTGAGCCTAGCTGCTTGCTTCCTCGTGGCCGAGGAGCTCGTCGACGGTCTCGCGGCGGCGGATCAGGCGCGCTTCGCCGTCCGCCACGAGCACCGCCGCCGGCCGCGGGACCGCGTTGTAGTTCGACCCCATCGAGAGGGTGTAGGCGCCCGTGCCCGGGACCGCGAGCAGGTCGCCGCGCCGCGGCTCGGGCAGACGGGCTCCTTCGATCAGGACGTCGCCGGACTCGCAGTGCTTGCCGCAGACGTCGTAGGTGCCGCTCGGCTCCTCGCTGGCTCGGTTCGCGAGCAGTGCGGTGTACTGCGCGCCGTACAGCTGCGGCCGCGGGTTGTCGGACATGCCGCCGTCCACCGCCACGTAGGTCACCTCATCGCTCGCACGCTTGACGACGCCCACGCGGTAGAGCGTCAGCGCTGCCCGGCCGACGACCGAGCGCCCGGGCTCGAGGATCACCTCCGGCGGCGCGTTGCCCGCCCACGCCGTCTCGAGCCGGCGCAACAGCGTCGAGACGAAGTCGCCGACCGCGGGCGGATCGTCGCCCGCCACGTACGGGATCCCGAGACCGCCGCCGAGGTCGACCACGCGCGGCTCCCAGCCAAGCTCGGTGCGGCAGCGCGCGACGAACTCGCCGAGCCAGTCGACGGTCTCGAGCCCCGCCTGCGGGTCGAGCAGCTGCGAGCCGATGTGCAGATGGACGCCCTCGACGTCGAGCCCGCCCGCGCGTGCCGAAGCGATCGCCTCGAGCGCCTGCTCCGGCGGGAGCCCGAACTTCGAGCCGTGGTGCGCGGTGCGGATCGCCTCGTGCGTGTCCGCCTCGATTCCGGGTGTCACGCGGACGAGCACGCGCCGCACGCCGGCCTCGCTCGCGCGCTCGCCTTCGTCGAGCGCGTCGAGCACGACGAAGCGCACGCCGGCCTCCGCCGCTGCGCGCAGCTCCTCGTCGCTCTTGTTGTTCCCGTGCACGACGATCAGCTCGCCCGGAATGCCGGCACGGCGCGCGAACTCGAGCTCGCCCAGAGTGGAGACGTCCGCGCCGAAGCCCTCGGCGGCGAGCAGCCGCAGGATCGCGAGGTTCGGGAACGCCTTCAGGCTGTAGAGCAGCAGCGCGTCGGGCGCCGCCGCGCGGTAGGCTCTCGCGGCCGCGAGCACCGTGCCTTCGCAGTAGACGACGAGAGGGGTGCCGAAGCGCTCGGCCAGCTCCGCGGCGCCGAGCCCGCCGACGGCGAGCTCGCCTTCGGCGACGGTCGCGGTCTCGGGGAAGAGCGCCGGCACTCGCCCGATCGTAGTCAGCGGCTGCGAAGCAGAGCGGGCAGCTCGAGCAGCAGCCGCGGCAGCCGTCGCCGCGAGCCGGCGAGCGCGTCTCGCACCGCCTGGGTCGCGCTCTCGTGCACGCCGGCGCCGTGACCGCAGAGCACGTGCTCGGGCTCGAGCCGCCCCAGCTGCCGCGGCGGTGTCAGGCGCAGGAGCGGGTGGATGCCGAGCCGCTCGCCGCCGAGCGCGACGGAGTGGGGAAGGGTTCCAAGAGCGTCGGCGCAGACGAGCACACGGCGCTCCGGCCACCAGAGCGCGGCTTCTCGCCACCGCTTCCTGTCGACGACGGGAATCGCCTGGAATAGGCTCACCTCGCCGAACGGAACGAGGTGATGGGGCACCCCGAGGCGCTGGGCGAGGCTCGCGCAGGCACGTTTGTGCCGGTCGAGGAGCTGGATCACGCCGGCCGGCTCGCCGAGCTCACGGATCCGCTCCTCGACGCCGTCCGCCTCGGTCGGGTCGACCACCCAGACGCCTCCGCCTGCGAGCAGCGCGTGCGAGGTCAGCTGGAGCTGCGGGCGCTCTCGCGAGATCCAGCCGAAGCCCCAGTCGAGCTCGTCGATCCAGCGCGGCTCGGCCAAGTCAGTCGTCCCACCAGTCGTTCACCATCTCTGCGTCGCCGGGGCCGGTGTTCGGCGCCCCGATCGCGATCAGCTCGGCGCCTTCGGGACCTGCTTCGAAGGCGCGCGCCGTTTCCTTAGGTACCCGCAGTGCGTCGAAGGGTCGCAACTCGACGACCTCGTCCCCGAGCTTCGCGCGGGCGCTGCCGCTGATGAGGACGTAGACCTCCTCCTGCGTCTTGTGCGTGTGCCCGAAGGGCAGGCGGTAGTTCGGCGACAGGCGCTGGTAGCTGACGCCCGAGTGCTCCAGCTCCAGCGGCACGCGCGCCATCCTCGCCTCGATCTTGCCTCCCAGCCCGAAGTTCGGAGCCTGGTCCTCGACGTCGTCTTTGAGATTGATCTTGGTGTACCCGGCCATCGTCCCTCCTCGTTTTTGGTTGCAGCGATGCTAAAGTCCGAGGGGATGAAGCAGCTTCTCGAGTAGAGCAGGGAACACCGCGGCCGCAGCCGCGTCGGTTCCCGCAGCCTCTCGTTCGAGAGGCTTTTTCGTTTCTGGAGGCAAATTGGACACGTACGACCCGCAGGCGATCGAGCAGAAATGGCAGCGAGTCTGGGAGGACGCGCGCGCCTTCTACGTCGACAATCCGCCGCCCGGCACCACGGCCAACGGCGAGTTCTACATGCTCGAGATGCTGCCGTACCCCTCCGGGCACCTCCACATGGGGCACGTCCTGAACTACACGCTTGGGGACGTCGTCACGCATTTCCAGCGCCGCAATGGCCTGCGCGTGCTGCGGCCGATGGGCTACGACTCCTTCGGCCTGCCGGCGGAGAACGCGGCGATCAAGGAGGGCGGCCACCCGCGCGAGATCGTCGAGGCGAACATCGCGAACATCGAGCGCCAGATGCGCCGTCTCGGCTGGGCGATCGACTGGGACCGCGTGATCGCCGCTCACGATCCCGCCTACTACCGCTGGACGCAGTGGCTGTTCCTACGGTTTCTCGAGCAAGGGCTCGCGTACCGCAAGGAGGCGCCGGTCAACTGGTGCCCGAACGACCAGACCGTGCTCGCGAACGAGCAGGTCGTGGACGGGAAGTGCGAGCGCTGCGGCGCCGTGGTCGAAGCGCGGAAGATGGAGCAGTGGTTCTTCCGCATCACCGCCTACGCGGACGCGCTGCTGGACGACCACGAGCTGATCGACTGGCCCGAGCGGACGAAGACGATCCAGCGCAACTGGATCGGCCGCTCCGAGGGCGCCGAGCTGCTCTTCCGCATCGACGAGCTCGACGTCGACGTGCCGGTGTTCACGACGCGGCCGGACACCGTCTTCGGCGCCACCTTCTTCGCGCTCGCGCCCGAGCACCCGCTCGTCGACACGATGGTCGAGCGCTCGCCGAACGGCGACGAGATCCGCCAGTACGTACGCGGATCGATGGCAAAGCGCGTCGAGGAACGCGCGACCGACGAGAAGTCCGGGGTCTTCACCGGCTTCTTCGCCACGAACCCCGCGACCGATGCCCGCGTGCCGGTCTGGGTCGCCGACTACGTGCTGATGGAGTACGGCACGGGCGCGCTGATGGCGGTGCCCGGCCATGACGAGCGCGACGAGGCATTCGCCGAGCGGTTCGAGCTGCCGGTCAAGCAGGTGATCGACGAGGAGCAGGGCGTGCTCGTCGACTCGGCGCAGTTCAGCGGCATGCCTGCCGACGAGGCCGGGCCCGCGATCGTCGAGTGGCTCGGCGAGCGGGGTCGCGGCCGTCCGGCGGTCAGCTTCCGCCTGCGCGACTGGGGCTTCTCGCGCCAGCGCTACTGGGGAGCTCCGATCCCGGTCGTCTACTGCGGCGAGTGCGGGATCGTGCCCGTGCCGGACGACGAGCTGCCGGTGATCCTGCCGGAGGTCGAGGACTACCGGCCGAAGGGCAAGCCGCCGCTGGCCTCGAACGAGGAGTGGCTGCGCGTGCCGTGTCCGCGCTGCGGCGGCGAGGGAACACGGGAGGCCGAGACGATGGACACCTTCGTCGACTCGGCCTGGTACTTCCTCCGCTACTGCGACCCGGACAACGACCAGGAGCCGTTCGCGCGCCGCCTGGCGGATTTCTGGGCGCCGATCGCCCAGTACATCGGCGGCATCGACCACGCGACGGGGCACCTGATGTACTCGCGCTTCTTCGTCAAGGTGATGAACGAGCTGGGGCTGGTCGGGTTCAGGGAGCCCTTCCAGCGCCTGTTCCACCAGGGCTGGGTGCGGCAGGGCGGCACGAAGATGTCGAAGTCGCGCGGCAACGTGACGGCGCCGGACGAGCTCGCGGAGATGTACGG
The DNA here is from genome assembly GCA_033856995.1 of Gaiellaceae bacterium. Lineage (GTDB taxonomy): Bacteria > Actinomycetota > Thermoleophilia > Gaiellales > Gaiellaceae > AC-32. The sequence continues at coordinate 6,927 of JAWVDY010000319.1, read as the reverse complement.
CGCCGACGCGGTGCGGCTGTACATCCTGTTCGTCGGGCCCGCCGACCAGGACATGGACTGGACCGAGGAAGGCGTCGAGGGGATCGCGCGCTTCCTGCGCCGGTTGTGGCGGATCGTGCACGAGGCGGCCGCGGGTGACGGTGCGGCTCCGGACGGTGCTCCTCTCGTGCGCAAGGCGCACGAGACCATCGCGAGGGTCGGCGACGACATCGGCCGGCGCTTCGTCTTCAACACGCCGATCGCCGCGGTGATGGAGCTGATCAACGAGCTGGGGCGAAACCCGTCAGCCCCGGGCGCGCGCTTCGCGGCCGAGACGGCCGTCTCCCTGATCCAGCCGTACGCGCCGCACATCGCGGAGGAGCTCTGGGAAGCGCTGGGACGCTCTCGCCTCTGGGAAGAGCAGTGGCCGGTCGCGGACGAGTCGCAGCTGCGGAGGGAGACCTTCGAGCTGGTGATCCAGGTGAACGGCCGGGTGCGCGACCGAATCGAGGCATCGGCGGAAGAGTCCGAGGACGAGCTGGTGGCGCGGGCGAAGGCCTCGGAGCGCGTGCAGGCACAGCTGGACGGCAAGGAGATCCGGCAGGCGATCGTCGTGCCCGGGAAGCTCGTCAACCTCGTGGTCTAGGCGCTCCCCGGAAGATCTCGGCCGCCGGGCGCCGGGCGCCGGCGGGTGTGTTTGTTCACGCGCGCCCCTGGGTGGGAGGGGGTTTGGGACGGTACCTGCGCCGCTCGCACGAAAGCGTGCTGTGATCGTGTCGATTGTGTGCCGAATTCGTTCCACCTCGGTGACAAAGGGGTCACACACGCGTGACGATTTTCCGGGCACGCTCTGGCCATGCCGGAGTTCCTCCTCCAGCGGCGGCGGCTGCTCCTGGCCGCCGTGGGCTCGCTCGTCCTGATCCTGTTCCTCGGGCGCTTCGTCCTGGGCGCAGGCACGACGACGCCGGCGGCGCCTCTCCCCCCGCCGCCGGTCGCGCAGGCGGGCGTGACCGGCCTCCCGTCCTCGCGGGTGGTGGTGGACGTGGTCGGAGCCGTGCGGCGGCCGGGCTTGTACCGGCTCTCGCAGGGCTCGCGGATCGCGGATGCTCTCACCCGCGCGGGCGGGGCCAACGGCAAAGCCGACCTGGCGCAGGTGAACCTCGCGGCGCCGCTTGCTGACGGGGAACAGGTTGTCGTGCCACGGCGCGGCGCTCCCGGGCAGCCGGTCGGCGGCGGCCCCGCCACGCCGGGAGCCCCTGCAGCGCCGGTGCAGCTGAGCACGGCGACGCTCGAACAGCTCGACACGCTCCCCGGAGTCGGCCCTGCCACCGCGCAGAAGATCCTCGACTACCGCCAAAAGCACGGCGCGTTCTCGTCCGTCGACGAGCTCGACGCCGTTCCCGGGATCGGACCGAAGCGACTGGAGCAGCTTCGAGACCTGGTCGTGCCGTGAGCGGCGCGCCGGCCCAGCCGCACCGGTACGTCGCTGCTCTCTGCCTCGGGCTGGCCGGGGCGAACCTCGCGCGCGGCTCGACACTCTTCGCCCTTTGCGCGGCTGCAGTGCTGGGCGCCGGAGCGGCGGCGTCCACCGACAGCTCACGCGTGCTGCTTCTGCTGGCCGCCTTCGTGTTTGTCGGCTGGTGGTGGGGTAGCGCGCGCCTCGATTCTCTCGATCGCAGCGAGCTGTTGGCGCGCGTCGACACGTCCGAGCGGACTGTGCTCGCCGTGACCGCGCCCGCTCGCCGGTCGCGGTTCGAGCTCCGTACCCCGGCCCAGGTGCGCCGCTTCGGCCGGCTACGCTTCCGCGAGGCGGTGCTGCTCGAGCTACCGCTCGGGCGCTCGCCGCCTCAGGGAGCCCTGATCGAAGCTGTCGCAACGGTGCGCCTGCCCCGTCCGCCGAAGAACGGCTTCGACGAGACAACCTGGCTCAGGCACCACGGCGTCCACGTCGTACTCCACGTCGATCGCTGGCGGATGATCGGTCGCCGGGGCGGGCTCGGCGGCGTGGCTGATCGGCTGCGCGCGCTACTCGCGGGCTCGATCGCCCCTGGCCTCCGCGGTGACCGGCGCGGGATCGTCGAAGGTGTCGTCCTCGGCGACGAGCAGTCGCTCCCAGAGGGTCTAAGGCAACGCTTCCGCGCGTCGGGCCTCTACCACCTGCTCGCCGTGTCGGGACAGAACGTCGTGCTCGTCGCCGCCGGTGCGCTCGCGCTCGCCTGGCTGCTCGGCATCCCGCGCTGGCTCGGCGAGATGGGCGCACTCGGCGCGATCGCGGCGTACGTGCTCGCCGTCGGCGCCCAGCCGTCGGTGATTCGCGCCGGTGTCTCGGGTGCCCTTGTCTCGCTCGCCTGGCTTGCCGCGCGGGCTGCCGACCGCTGGCACTTCTTCCTGCTCGGCGCGCTCGTCCTCCTCGCGTGGAACCCGTACACGCTCCTGGGTCCCGGCTTTCAGCTCTCGTTCGCCGCCGTTGCCGGGATCTTCCTGCTCGTCCCGCGCTTGCTGCGGTTGCTCGAGGGCTACCCCGTCCCGGCCAGGCTTGCCGGGGTCATCGCGGTCTCGACGGCCTGCGGGGTCGCGACGGCGCCCATCCTCTGGCTCCAGTTCCATGCCGTGCCGCTGCTGACGGTCCCGGCGAACGCACTCGCGGCGCCGGCGGTCGCGCCGCTCCTGGCTCTCGCGTTCGCCGCCGCCCTCGCCGGGCTCATCTCGCCTCCGGCAGCCACCGCTCTCGCCTGGCTCAACGGCTGGTGCGCCGCGTACCTCGCTGCCTGCGCGCGGGTGATCGGCGGCACTCCGGGAGCCCAGGTCCGCTCTGGCCGCTCGCTCGTCGAGCTGCTGCTCGTCGGTGGTGCGATCGCCGCCTATGCTTGGCGCCGGTGGCTGAGCTTCTCTCCGCGTACCTCCTCGTCGGAACCGACCGCCCGAAGGTGACGCGCGCGCTGCGCCGGCTCCGCGACAGGGTCGGCGATGACGCGACCGAGCACCTGACCGCACACGAGGCGAGCGGCGACGACGTGGCGGCCGCGTGCAACGCGATGGGCCTTTTCACGGTCGAGCGCCGTCTCGTGGTGGTCGACAGCGTCGAGCGCTGGAAGGCGGCGGACCTGAAAGCAATCGAGGAGTACCTGAAGCGGCCGTCGCCGACGACGGTGCTTGTGCTGCTCGGTCACGAGGTCAAGCGCGACTCGCCGCTCGCCAAGGCCGTCGCGAAGGCCGGCGAGGTCCTTGCCTACGACCTGCCCACGCGCGGCCGCAGCAACAAGGCCGACCTGCCGAAGTGGGTCGAGCAGCAGTTCAATGAGCGCGGCGTGGTGATCAACCGCGACGCTGCCGTCGCACTCGTCGAGCTCGCCGGGGACAACGCGGACGAGCTCCTGACCGAGGTCGACAAGCTGACCACATGGGCGGCCGGCGAGCGGATCGGCGAGCGGGAAGTCGCCGAGCTCGTGCCCGCGCGGGCCGAAGCGCCGCCGTTCGACCTCACCGACGCCTGGGGCCGCCGCGACGTCGCCGGCGTCCTGGCCGCTAGCGAGCGGCTCGTCGAGCGTTCGGGAGACGCGTCCCGCGACGTGCTCCTGCGCACTGCGGGCCTGCTCACCAACCACGTCGGCCGGGTGCGCGAATGCCAGGCGCTCGACGCAGAGGGCGTCCCGCCGGCCGCCGGCGCCGAACGGCTGAAGCGAAACCGCTACTACGTCCAGAAGCTGTACGAGCAGGCTCGCAACTTCAGCCAGGAGGAGCTCGGCGACGCGGTGGTCAGCCTCGCGGCGCTCGACTGGGCCCTCAAGGGCGGCAGCAGGCTTCCGGGCGAGCTCGAGTTCGCACGCACGCTGGTGGACATCACCCGCGCCGCGCCTGCAGCGGCAAGCGTCTAGCTCGAGCCGGCCGGGCCGCCGGAGACGAGCTTCGCGGCCTGCGACTTCTTCCGCGCGGCCGCGTTCCGGTGCAGCGCCCCACGCGCTGCGGCCTTGTCGATCCAGCGGACTAGCGCCTTATGTTCCTCGGCGATCCGGTCCTTGTCCCCGTCGCTCAAGGCCGCGTTCAGCCGGCGCGTGAGGGTCTTCACCGTCGACGCGTAGCGCAGGTTCTCAAGCCGCTCGGCGGCGGCGGTCCGGACCCGCTTCTTCTGTTGCTTGATGTTCGGCATAGCGTGAAAATGCCCGCTGGGCGGGCGACGCGATCGTAGCAGCCCCCCGAGCGAGCGGTTCCGGCGGAGGCTCTTCCTATACTCGCGCCGTGGACGAGCAACCCGCGGCCCGCGGCCGGCGGCTGGCGCGGTCGACGGCGATCTTCGCGCTCGCCACCGGCCTCTCGCGGATCCTCGGCCTCGTCCGCGAGGTGGTGGCGTCGTACTACTTCGGCGTCCGCGGGCCGATCAACGCGTTCACCGTCGCCTTCCAGGTGCCGAACCTGGTCCGGTCGCTCGTCGCCGATGCGGCGCTCTCCTCGGCGTTCGTCCCCGTATTCAGCGAGCTGCTCGAGAAAGGCGAGCGCAAGCGCGCCTGGCGCGTCGCATCGACGCTCTTCTGGTTGATGCTGCTTGGTCTGGGCGCCCTCACCGCCCTGTTCATCCTGCTCGCGCCGCTCGTGATCGCGCCGTTCGGCGACCCAGGCGGCAACCGGGCCCTCGCAATCGGCCTCTCGCGCGTCCTCTTCCCGATCGTCGCGCTGCTCGGGATCTCGGGCGTGATCGTCGGGATCCTGAACAGCTACGAGCACTTCACCGTGCCCGCGCTGACGCCGGTCTTCTGGAACATCGCGATCATCGTCGGGCTCGTCATCGGTGTCCCGCACGCCCATACGATCGACGCCAAGCTCTACGTCTACGCGGCCTCGATCGTGGTCGGGACGGTGATCCAGGTGCTGCTGCCGCTGCCCTGGCTGCGCGGCCGCGACGGGCGGCTGCAGATGGTGCTCGACTGGCGCGACCCCGCCGTGCGCCAGGTGTTCACCCTGATGGTGCCGGTGACGATCGGGCTCGGGCTGATCAACTTCAACCTCGTCATCGACTCGCTGTTTGCGTCGCGGTTGATCGACCCGAACCTCGCGCCGAGCGCGATCGACAAGGCGTTCCGCGTCTACATGCTCCCGCAGGGCATGTTCTCCGTGGCCGTCGCGACGGTCCTCTTCCCGTCGCTGTCACGGCTCGCGACGCGCGGGGATGTGGACGGTTTCCGCCACATGGTCGGCCTCGGCCTGCGCCAGATCGCCTTTCTGCTCGTGCCCGCGAGCGTTCTCTCCGCTGTCCTCGCCGAGCCGATCATCCGCCTGCTCTATCAGCGCGGCCAGTTCAACCCGGGCCAGACGCCCGTCGTTGCCGCCGCGCTTGCGGCCTTCGCTGCCGGCCTGACGTTCAACGGCACAATGTTGTTGCTGAACCGCGCCTTCTTCAGCCTCCAGTCGCCGTGGCTCCCAACCGCTGTCGCGCTGGCGAACCTCGCCCTGAACGCCGCGCTCGACGCCGCCTTCTACCGCTTCGGCACCTGGGGCATCCCGCTCTCGACGACTGTCGTGAACATCGCGGGCACCGCAGCACTCCTCGAGCTGCTGCGCAGGCGCCTCGGCCGGATCGAGTTCGGCGAGACGGCGGGAGCGTTCCTGAAGATCGTCCTGGCCTCGGCCGTGCTCGCGGCCGCATCGTACGGTGTGTGGCGGCCGCTCGACGACACGCTCGGCCGCTCTACGGGCGGCCAGCTCGTCTCGCTGCTGACCGCCATCGCCGCGGGATTCGCCGCCTACGGAATTTCCTGCCGTTTGCTGGGGGTTCGTGAGCTGAGGGCGTTGCTATCGTTGCGTTCTCGCCGCGCCGCCGGCTGAGCTCGCATGGACCAACACCGAATCCGCAACTTCTCGATCATCGCCCACATCGACCATGGGAAGTCGACCCTGGCCGATCGCATCCTCGAGCTCACCGACACGGTCACCGGCCGCGAGATGCGCGCGCAGGTGCTCGACACGATGGACCTCGAGCGCGAGCGTGGGATCACAATCAAGGCCCAGGCCGTCCGCGTCACGTGGAAGGGCCACGAGCTCAACCTGATCGACACCCCCGGTCACGTCGACTTCACCTACGAGGTCTCGCGGTCGCTGCAGGCGTGCGAGGGCGCGCTGCTCGTCGTCGACGCGGCTCAGGGGATCGAGGCGCAGACCGTCGCGAACGCGTACCTCGCGATCGAGAACGACCTCGAGATCGTGCCGGTCGCGAACAAGATCGACCTTCCGCAGGCCGATCCGCAAGGCGCTGCCGCGGAGATCGCCGAGCTCGTCGGCGACACGCAAGAGCACGTGCTGCGGATCTCGGCGAAGACCGGTGACGGGATCGCCGAGGTGCTGGACGCGATCGTCGAGCGGATCCCGCCGCCGGCCGGCGACCCCGAGGCGCCGGCGCGCGCGCTCATCTTCGACTCGTCCTACGACCAGTACCGCGGCGTCGTCGCGTTCGTCCGCGTGGTCGACGGCTCCTTCAGCGCGCGGGAGCCGCTGCGGGCGATGGCGCAGGGAACGCGCTTCGAGTCCGAGGAGGTGGGCTTCCTCTCGCCGACGATGCAGGCCGCCGACGCGCTCGGCGCGGGAGAGGTCGGCTACGTCATCACCGGCCTCAAGGACGTCAGCCGGCTGCGCGTCGGCGACACGCTCACGTCCGTCGCGCGCCCCGCGGCCGAGGCGCTGCCCGGGTACAAGGACGTGAAGCCGATGGTGTTCGCCGGCCTCTTCCCGACGGACTCCGACGCGTATCCCGAGCTGCGTGATGCGCTCGAGAAGCTGAAGCTCAACGACGGCGCGCTCTTCTACGAGCCCGAGACCTCGACCGCGCTCGGCTTTGGCTTCCGCAGCGGCTTTCTCGGCCTGCTGCACATGGAGATCGTCCGCGAGCGGCTCGAGCGCGAGTTCGACCTCGACCTCCTCGTCACAGCGCCGACCGTCGAGTACCGGGTCAAGGAGAAGAAC
>JAWVDY010000318.1:0-8588 GCA_033856995.1 Gaiellaceae bacterium | reverse complement strand
GCTTCCTCGAGGAGCGCGGCACCCTGAAGCGCGTCGGCGGCGGCTTCGCGGTCTCGGCCGCGCTCTACGACCGGGGCCGCGAGACCCTGGAGACGCTCACGCCGATCACCCTCGCCGGTTTCCGCGATGCGCTCGGCGTCTCCCGGCGCACCGCACAGCTCCTGCTCGAGCGCTTCGACGCCGACGGCATCACGCGCCGGATCGGCGACGAGCGGCGGCTCAGGTCGCGCCCTCGCTGAAGGCGACCTCGAACGTGCACGCCGCGTCGCCGCGGAGCATGCACGTCCGCTCTTCGATCTCTGCGTGTCGACGGAAGTGCCTCGCCGTCCCCTCGGTCAGGCCGCGCAAGAGGACGCAGAGCCGGCGCGGGGACTCGTACGCGATCGTCACGCCGTCCTCCCCTAGCGCCGCAACCGTCAGCCGCGGCGGCCCCGCGCTCGGGATCGTCGCCCGCACCAGCTCGTGGATGCGATCCTCGACCGTGAGCAGGAAGTCACGCGGCGACTCCGCCTCCGCGAAGAACGCGGGGTACAGGCGCACGAAGGTCATCTCGCCGGTGAAGACCCCGAGCTCGAAGAGGATCTCGTCGACGCTGAGGCCCGTGTGCGCCGCCGCGCGCTCGACGAGCCGACCCATCGTCTCGTCGGGGTACGACTCGCTGAGCAGGTACTCGGGCTCTGCACCGAAAACGGCCTCGGAGGCCGCGCGCCCGTGCTCTGCTACGAGGTAGTCCCGCAGGCTGTTGAAGACGACGCCGTGCACACGGCGAGTCTAGGAGGGTTTTGAGGCTTCGTCATCGCCGGACCGCGAACGAGTTGCCAGCTAGGCTCGCAAGCGGAGCGGCATGGGCCCGGTGGCCCAGCTGGTCTTCAAAACCAGTGCGGTCGTGTAACCCACGGCTCGGTCGGTTCGACTCCGGCGCCGCTCCGTTGATCGTCGGGATCGATGAGCTCGTTGCGGCTTGACCCTGCCGCGGCCGCCGACGCGGCTGCTGTGACCGAGCTCGTCCTGGCGCTCGAGTCGTCGCTGTACGGGCAGACCGCGTACTCGCAGGCCGACCTGGAGCACGAGTGGTCGGACCTCGACCTCAAGCGGAACGCGCGCGTCGTTCGCGACGAGGGCCGCGTCGTCGGCTACGGCGTGCTGCGCGAACGAGGCGAGCGCTGGCGAGCCGAGGGCTGCGTCCACCCGGACGCATTCGGGCGTGGGATCGGGAAGCTGATCGCGACCTGGCTCGAGGAGGAGGCGGCCCGGCGCGGGGCACGCACGATCCAGAACACCGTCCTCGAGCCCGACTCCGCCGCCAAGACGCTGCTCGAGTCACTCGGCTACGGCGCGGTGCGCGTCTTCCGCGAGATGCGGATCGAGCTCGACGCGCCGCCGCCGGCACCCGAGTGGCCGTCGGGGCTGCGCGTCGGCCCGTTCGACCCCGAGCGTGACGCGCTCGCGTTCCACGCCGCGCAGCAGGAGGCGTTCGCGGATCACTGGGAGTACACCCCGCGCGACTTCGAGTCGTGGTCGAAGGGTCAGCTCGAGAGCGAGCGCTACGACCCGACGCTCTGGTGCGTCGTCCGCACCGGAGACGAGATCGCCGCCGGGACGATCTGCACGGACGACACGTACGGCGGCGGCTGGGTCCATGTGCTCTTCACGCGTCGCCCGTGGCGCAAGCAGGGCGTGGGCGCGGCGCTTCTCCGCGACTCGTTCGGGCGCTTCTGGGAGCGCGGCGAGCGCAGCGTCGGGCTCGGGGTCGACGCGGCGAGCGACACCGGCGCCTTCCGCCTCTACGAGCGCGCCGGGATGACGCCCGCGCTCGGCTGGGTGGTGTACGAGAAGGAGCTCGCGTAGAGCGCGGAGCTCAGTCGTCGAGGGGCGGCGCGGCTGCGTACTCCTCGTCGGCCACGTGGTCTCCCCAAGTTGCCGCGTTGCCCGCCTCGTCGACCTCGAGCATCGCGATGTGCGTCATGAAGCGGCTTGGTGCGGCGCCGTGCCAGTGATCCTCGCCCGGCTCGAAGAAGACGCGGTCGCCGGGCCGGATCACCTCGATCGGGCCGCCGCGACGCCGCGCGAGCCCGACGCCCTCGGTGACGTAGATGGTCTGGCCGTTCGGGTGCGTGTGCCACGCGGTGCGCGCTCCGGGGGTGAAGTGAACGCTGCTGGCGCTCACGCGCGACGCGGCGGACGGCGCCGCGACCGGGTCGATGAACACGGCGCCGGTGAACCAGTCGCTCGGTCCCGCAGCGGTTGCGTTGCCGTTCCTGGTGATCTGCATCCTCGTCTCCTCAGGGCTCGTGCTTGAGTGAGGACGTTTCCACTCCTCCGGACGCGAAAGTAGTACCCAAGATGCGCGCAACTGTGATGTACGGCGCGGACGGCGGGTCTTCGACCGAACCGGCGGCCTCGACGACGTGCCCGACGGCTACCGCGCGATGAACGACCGCGAGACGCTCAAAGTCCTGATCGACCTCTGACGCGACACGTGGAGACCCGGCAGGAACCGGCAGTCTCGTACAGAACCAGCCGCCATGAACATCAGCCTCAGAACGATCCTTCTCGCCCTCGCGGCGGTGTTGTTCCTGATCGGAGTCTTCTCAGACCTGCATCAGGGCGACTACATCTGCTGGGGGCTGCTGGCCACCGTTGTCGCCTTCATCGTCGAAGACCTCGGTCTCGGCGCTGGTATGAACATGGGCGGCACACGCAGAGAGCCATAGCTCGACCCTGACGCGGCGGGACGCGGCTCTCGGGTGGCGTCCCGCCGCGTACCATCGCGGCGTGGCTGGCTCGATCCGGATCGGCACCTGCTCCTGGGCCGACGAGTCGCTGTCGAAGCTCTTCTATCCGCCGGGCGTGAAGGGCGCCGAGGAGCGGCTCCGCTACTACGCCGAGCGCTTCGACGTAGTCGAGGCGAACTCGACCTACTACCGGCTTCCGGACGAGCACATGGTCCAGCACTGGGCCGAGCGCACGCCCGAGGGGTTCGTCATGCACGTGAAGGCCTTCGGCGTGATGACGCGCCACCCGGTGAAGGCCGAGCAGCTGCCGCCCGACCTGCGTGAGGCCGCGCCGCTCGACGACCGCGGCCGCGTCGACCGGCCTCCGCGCGAGTTCCGCGCCGAGGTCTTCCGCCGCTTCCACGAGGCGCTCGAGCCGCTGCGGCGGTCGCGGAAGCTCGGCGGGATCCTGATGCAGCTCCCGCCCTACGTTGTCTTCAAGCCCGCCTCGCTCGAGTACCTCGAGTGGGCGCAAGGCCAGCTCGGCGGCGACGAGATGCTGGTCGAGTTCCGGCACGCGAGCTGGCTCGACGAGGACAACCGCCGCGAGACGCTCGGCTTCCTCGAGAGCCACCACATGACCTACGTGATCGTCGACGCGCCGCGGATGGAGGCGCGCAACGTCTCCCCCACGGTCGTCGCCACGACCACGCCGACGGCGTACATCCGCTTCCACGGCCGCAACGCCTCGACGTGGAACAAGCGCACCGGCAGCGCGGCCGAGCGCTTCGACCACCTCTACTCGGAGGAGGAGCTCGGTGAGTGGGTCGGGCCACTGGCCGAGCTCTCCGGCCGCGCCGACAACGTCTACGCGATGTTCAACAACAACGGCCGCTCGACGATGCCCGGCCTGCCGAGCCTCGAGAGCCCGGCCGAGGAGGGCAGCGAGATCGCGCAGGCGCCCGTGAACGCCGAGATGCTGCGCCAGCTGCTCCAGCGCGAAGGCCTGCCGGTCACCCCCGCTCCGGCCCGCGTCTAGCATCCCGAGCCATGGAACCGTGGTCCTACGAGCTCGCCGGGCGCTTCGACGAGCACGCTTTCGAGAGCGACGTGCTGAAGGGCAATGCTCTCGGCGACCCACACGTGCGGCCGCTCTGGATATACGTGCCGCCCGGCTACGACGACTCCGAGCAGCGTTACCCGTCGATCTACGTGATCCAGGGCCTGACCGGCCAGCTCGACGGCTGGCGCAACCGCACGGCCTTCCGTAAGAACTTCCCCGAGCTCGTGGACGAGCTCTTCGCGAAGGGCGACTCGCCTCCCGCGATCGTCGTCTGGGTCGACGCGTGGACGTCGCTCGGCGGCAGCCAGTTCGTCGACTCGCCGGGGACGGGCCGCTACCACACGTACATCTGCGACGAGCTCGTGGCGTTCGTGGATGCGAACTACCGCACGCTGCCCGAGGCCGCGCACCGCGGGATCTCGGGCAAGTCGAGCGGCGGGTACGGCGCGATGGTGAACCCGATGCTACGGCCGGACGTCTTCGGCGGCCTGGCCACACACGCGGGCGATGCGCTCTTCGAGATGTGCTACCTGCCCGACTTTCGGCGCTCCGCGCGCGCGCTGCGCGACCAGTACGACGGATCGTTCGAGCGCTTCTGGGAGGACTTCCGCTCGCGGCCGGCCTTCGCGAAGGACAGCGACGCGACGCTGCTCAACGACTGGTGCATGGCGGCCTGCTACTCGGCCGATCAGGACGGGACGGTTCAGCTCCCCTACGACCCTGCGACCGGCGAGCTCCGGCCAGACGTCTGGGATCGCTGGCTCGCGTGGGACCCGGTGCGGATGGCGCCGCTACACGCCGATGCGCTGCGCTCGCTGAAGGCGATCTACATCGACTGCGGCAAGCGCGATCAGTACTTTCTCGACCTCGGCGCGGAGGCGTTCCGCCGGCAGCTCGAGGCCGTCGGCGTGACCGACTACTTCTTCGAGCTCTTCGACGGCACCCACTCGGCGATCGAGTACCGCTACCCGGGCGCGATCAAGTACCTGGCCGAACGGCTCTCGTGATCGCGCCGCTCGTCTGTCTCGATCCGGGGCACGGGACGCCGCCCGCTGTGGGCCGCCAGGTCGAACCGGTCGGGCCGGCCTCGCGGGTGCTGAAGATCAAGGACGGCGGCGGCACCGCCGGTGAGGCCCCGGTCGCGCTGGCGATCGCGGTGCGCGCGCGGAAGCTGCTGCTGGCGCGTGGTTATCGCGTGGCGATGACGCGCACGGGCCCGACGATCCGGCTCGGCGACGGCAACGGCAACATCGCGCGCGCCCGCTTCTGCAACCGGCGGCACGCCGCGCTGATGGTGCGGATCCATGCGGACGGCTCGACCGACCGCTCGCTGCACGGCGTCTCGACGCTCGTCCCCGCGTGGCACCGCGGCTGGACAGACGACATCTACGCGCGCAGCGTCCGGGCCGGCAGCGCGATCCAGAAGGCGGTCGTGCGCGCAACAGGCGCCGCGGATCGCGGCATCGTCCAGCGCTCAGACCTGACCGGCTTCAACTGGGCGAACGTCCCGGCGATCCTGGTCGAGACCGGGTTCATGACGAACCCGACCGAGTCGCAGCGGCTCCGCACCGGCGCGTACCAGCAGCGCGTCGCTCTGGGCATCGCCCGTGGCGTCGCCGCCTTCGTGCCGCGCTAGTCGAAGCACGCCACAGGGTCAGACACCGTCACGGAAGTGTGATCGAGCATCCCCGGAACCGCAGTGGTTCTCGGATCCGTTGGTGTCAGACACGGAAACGGAAGTGTCACGAACCATCCACAGCTCTCTGCGTGCGACCGCGGCGCCGGAACCCTGGGGTCAGACACCGCGAGCGCGGCGCGCACGAGCCGGGGCGCGTCGCCGTCCCAGACATCGAAGTCGTTCGCGTAGACGACCGGCACGTCGTCGGCCCGCGCCCGCTCCACCGCCCGCACGAAGCCCTCGCGCCGCCCCCGGGAGGACGAGAGCAGCGCCTCGCCGTCCTCGTGCTCGAAGTCGTTGACGACGTCGACGAGGAGAAGCGCGTCCTTCACTCGGCCGGGTCGTGGCCGCGCATCTCCTCCGCCGCCGCCCGCGCCCGCTCGTGCACGGCCGCGCGGCGATCCGCGACGTCGGCCTCGTCGACCGGCGTCTCGGGCGAGGCGACCTCCTCGTGCTGCTCCTCGACGACCGCCCGCGACTCGTCGAGCTTGCGGCGCAGCTCCTCGGCGCGCGGGTCCTCCTCCGGCGCGCCGGCCGGAAGGGGCCGAAGCTTCCGGTAGGCCGCGATCGCGGCGCCGGCCGCGCCGGCCAGCCAGGCGGTCCGGACTCTCACGCGGCCGATGCTACACTGGCCGCCTTCCTGCCTCGCCTCGCGCCGTTCGCTCCCGAGCTGCGCCTGCCGGTGAGGCCGCCTGAGACCGAAGGAAGGGAGGTATCGGGAGCGTGACCGACTATGAAATCTTGCTCATGCTCGACCCCGAGCTGCCCGAGGAGCGGCAGACGGAGATCGTGACGCGGGCGCGCGAGGCAATCGAGAAGGACGGCGGCCGCTTCGACGGGCACGAGCCCTGGGGCCGGCGCCGCCTCGCCTACGAGATCGACCACAAGGGCGACGGCTCGTACCACCTCCTGACCTTCGCCGCCGAGCCCACGACGCTCGAGGAGATCTCGCGGGTGCTCAAGATCACCGACGGCGTGATGCGGCACCTCGCCGTGCGCCGCGTCGAAGGCGCATCGACGCGTCCGCCCGAGCCGCCGCCCGAAGAGCCAGTAGCGGCCGCGCCGCCCGAGCGTCAGGATTCGGAGCCGGAAGCGGTCGCCGAGGCCCCCGCCCCCGAGAGCGAGCCCGAGCCCGAGACAGAGACCACCGCCGAGACCGCCTGAGCGGAGAGGAGCAAGAAATGGCCAACATCAATCGCGTCGTCCTCGTCGGGAACCTGACCAAGGATCCCGAGCTGCGGCACACGCCGAGCGGCACCGCCGTCTGCAAGCTGCGCCTTGCCGTGAACACCCGGCAGAAGGACGGCCAGACCGGCGAATGGGGCGACAAGCCGAACTACTTCGACGTCACGGTCTGGGGCAACCAGGGCGAGAGCTGCGCGCAGTACCTCGCCAAGGGCCGCCCCGTCGCGGTCGACGGCCGGCTCGACTGGCGCGAGTGGGACGCCCAGGACGGCACCAAGCGCCAGGCGGTCGAGATCATCGCCGACAGCGTCCAGTTCCTCGGCAGCCGCCAGGACGCCGAGGGCGGAGGCGGTGCCCAGCCGCAGTTCGTCCCGAGCGGCGCGCAGGCGGACAACGCCGACTTCGCCAGCTCCGCGGCCGACGACGACATTCCCTTCTGATGGCGCAGCAGCGGGACGGCAAGCAGCAGCGCAAGGGAAGGCCCGCTCCCGGGGGCCCGATCCGCAAGCGCAACTGCTACTTCTGTCGCGAGAAGGTCACGGAAGTCGACTACAAGAACGCGAACCAGCTCCGGCGCTACGTCTCGGAGAAGGGCAAGATCCGCTCCCGCCGCATCACGGGCGCGTGCCGCCGCCATCAGCGGCAGGTAGCGCTCGCGGTCAAGCGGGCGCGTGAGATGGCGCTCCTCCCCTACTCCACCGGCTAGCGATGCAGGTCATCCTGCGACAGGACGTGGAGAAGGTCGGCCTGCGCGGCGAGGTCGTCGAGGTCGCGGCCGGCTTTGCGCGCAACTACCTCCTCCCGCGCAAGCTCGCCGAGACGGCCACGACCGCGAAGGTGGCGGAGCTGCGCAAGCTCGAGGACAAGCGCGCGCGGCACGAGGCGCAGAGCTTCGAGCAGGCCCAGGAGATCGTCCAGCGGATCGAGGCGACCGAACTCCGGTTCGACGTGCCCGCCGGCGAGACGGGGACGCTGTTCGGCTCCGTCACCGCGACCGACATCGCCGAGCGGCTCTGGGAGACCGAGCGCGTCCGGATCGACCGCCGCAAGCTCGACCTGCCGGACTCGATCAAGCGGATCGGCCGCTACCAGGTGCCGGTCGAGCTCTTCGCCGACGTGACCGCGACGCTGCGGCTCGCGGTCGTGCCGGAGGGCGGAGAGCTGCCGCCGCAGGAGGAGCTCGACGCGATCGCCGCCGCCGAGGCCGAGGCCGAAGCCGCCGCACAGGCCGAGCTCGACCAGCAGCACGCCGAGGTGGAGGCCGAGATCGAGGCCGTCGTCGCCGAGGAGGAAGCCGAGCCCGACGCCGAGCCTCCCGCGGAAGACGAGGCGGAGCAGGTGCCCGACGACGCGTTCGACCGCGCGGCCGACGCCGCGGACGACCTGGGCGACCAGGCCGAGCGACCAGCCTCGTAACGAAAGCGCACAGGTTTCTCCACAGGCGCGCGCGTGCCTGTGGAATTCGGCACGAAGTTCTCGCTGCGAGCGGTACTTTCACCCACAGGCGACGTCCGGAGGTGCTGGGAACATGTGTTCCCTTATGCCTGCAAATCGTGCCACCCCGGACGGCCCAGCCCTGTCGAAAAGGCCGTCGTCCAGACCTTCCGCGACTGCTCCGGTAGTGCTTGGGTAAGGGCGTGGCCCAGCTCGCCCAGGCGTCGCCGACCGCCCCGGTCCCGCCGCAGAATCTCGAAGCGGAGGAATCTGTCCTCGGCGCGATGATGCTCTCCCCCGGCGCGATCGGGGCGGTCAGCGAGGTGCTCGACGCGAGCGACTTCTACCGCGAGAGCCACGCAGTCATCTACCGCGCGGCTCTCGCGCTCTACTCGAAGGGCGAGCCCGTCGACGCGATCACGCTCGTCGACGAGCTCGAGGAGCGCGGCGACCTCGAGGGCGCGGGCGGCCGCGTCCGTATCCACGAGCTCGCCGCGCTCGTCCCTGCGAGCGC
>JAWVDY010000317.1:0-3745 GCA_033856995.1 Gaiellaceae bacterium | reverse complement strand
GCCTGCGGAACGAGCGACGCGTCGTCGAGCGCCTCCGCGCCGACTTGGACTCGGGCGTCTGGGACGCCGCCCACGGGCCCCTCCGCCGGGCCGACTCGCTCGTCGGGGCTGCGCCTGGTCATCTCCGAGCCGGAGGGCTGACGGCCGCGTCGGCCCGTATGCTCGGTGGCCCGATGGCGAAGCCGCAGGCCAACGTGCTCGTCACGATCCCGATCAGCCACTACTGCGAGAAGGCTCGCTGGGCGCTCGACCGGGCCGGGGTGGTCTACGTCGAGCGCGCCCATCTCCAGTTCGTCCACCGCTTCGCCGCCCGCCGCGCCGGGGGCGGCACGACGGTGCCCGTGCTCGTCTGCGACGCCGGCGTCCTGGCCGACTCGTCGGAGATCCTGCTCTACGCGGACGACCGCGCCCCCGCCGACCGCCGGCTGTATCCCGACTCCGAGACCGCGCGGGCGGAGATCCTCGGGCTCGAGCGCGAGTTCGACGACCGCCTGGGGCCGCACGGACGCCGCTGGATGTACGACCGGCTCCGCCGGCGGAGCGATCTCGCCCGTCGCTACGGCACCGCCGGCGTGCCCGCCTTCGAGCGGGTGATGCTCCCGCTGCTCTATCCCGCCGTCTACGCCTGGATCGACCGCCACCTCGAGATCACGTCGGCGACGGCCGACGAATCGCTCGACGAGGTCCGCGCCGTCTTCGACGCTGTCGCCGAGCGGCTCGCCGACGGGCGTCGCTATCTCTGCGGCGACGGCTTCACGGCCGCCGACCTCACGTTCGCCGCGCTGTCGGCCCCCGTGCTCATGCCGCCGGGCTACGGTGTCCAGCTGCCCCAGCCCGGCGAGATCCCGCCGGCGGCGGCCGAGGTCGTCGAGGAGCTGCGCGCCCACACGGCGGGCCGGCACGCCCTCGCCATGTTCGGCGACCACCGCTCGTAGGCCTGCCGGGAGGTCGTCGGCGCCGCGGGCCAAACCCGAGCCGGGCGGCCTGCCCACCCTGCCCGCGACCGTCGGGTCCATGCGCTTAACCGGGGCACTGCCGAACAAGAATGTTGCCTGCGCTTTGGACGACCTGGTCGCCAAGAAGCGCGGGATGAAGGTAGGGCTGGCGGCTAATCTCCCGAAGAGCTCGCTCCGGCTGCCGCAAGGCGCGATTCAGGCTGCCGTCCTCACGGTCCTTCGCGCTGCATCTGAGCCACTCGCAGCGAGCGAGATCCACGATCGGATGCAGCAGCGCCTCGGTCGCCGTCTGCCGGGACACCGTGAGCAGCTTCCTGTCGGTCGCCTGTCGTGCCCCAGGCTCGCCGGTGATCCGCGTCGAGCGCGGGCGGTACTGGATCGCGCCGTAAGGCACGGTCGACGCGACTCGCAGCTCGACCTACCAACGAGTATGTGACAGAGCCACGCAAATTGTTAAGTGTAAGCCAGGTCGGAACCCTCTCCCGACCAGGGCCCTGCTCTTCTTGCTGCGCGAGATTTCCGTATCGCGGTGGGGTGATCCCATCGGCCTCTGATGCGCAAGTCAGGGACCGGCGCCAGCGACCGTCTGCTGTTCAATCTCTTTCAGCCAGCTCGCGAGGTCGTCGTGGTGTGCATGCCGGGCCCAGCCCGACGCTGGAGCGTGGAAGGCGTTGTCCTCCAGATTTGGGTCGCCGCCAAGGCCGATTAGCAGCTCGCACAGCTCGCGGTTACCGGCGTAGGCGGCGAGGTGTAGTGCAGCCTGCCCTATTCGGCCCAGGTTCACGTCGTAGCCGATCTCGGCCAGCAGCGCGACGCCCTTGATGTTCCCGCGCTCCGCGGCATCAACCAGTGCGCCGGGGTGACGCCCAATGGTGGCGGCGGCCAGCTCGGGATCATTGGATATCTCCCGCCGGACCGCCTCTTGTTGGCCCTGCATGCAGAGCCCAAGCAGCGTGTCGACCGGGTCCTCCGCCGGCGGCCGAGCTCCCCCGGCTAGAAGCAGATCGAAGTTGCGCCTCGCCCCGCCCACGTGCGCTCGCTCGATCGGGCGCATGCCCTTCAGCGCGCGGTGCTGCGTCCCGCGGCCGTCGGGGTCGACGCCGTGGCGGAGCAGAAGCGCGACACGCTCGGCATAGTCGTCCTTGTCGGCGGCGAATACCAGCGCGTCCTCGGGCAGCTGCTCTGGCTCAGCGAGATGGTCGCCCAGACGCTTTGGCCACGGGCCGCGGCGAGCCTTGCCGAGGCCGTGCGCGAGGAGCAGTTCGAGGTAGTCGTTGTCGGGGCGGAAGTGGCGGTTGTAGATCGTCTGGTCGTCGTTGGGGTCGGCCCCGGCCTCGAGCAGCAGCCTGGCAACAGCGATCGACTCGTGGTGAGGCGGCTGATTCGGCGAGTCCTCCCCGTACCCGAACGCGCCGGTGAGCGCGGTAAAGAGATACGTCCCATCCCACAGGTAGCCCGCGTTCGGATCGGCGCCGTTCTCCAGCAGGAGACGCGCGACGGCGACGTGGGAGTGACGGGGATCGTCGCTGACGAGCCGCGAGTACGCGACGTACATAAGCGGCTCCCATCCGAACGGGCCGCCGCTCACCGTGGCCAGCGACCGGTCTGCCCGCAGCATCCTCTCCGCGGCGGGCGCATCGCCGACCGCGGCCGCGGTATGGATCGAGTGACCCGCCAGCGACGGATCGCCCTGCAACATCTCCGCGGCCCGTGCCGGATGGCTGAGATCATCGCCGCCGTAGGTCAGGCACGCCAGACGCAGGAACTCCTCAGCGGGCTCGTCCTGGGGCCGGACCTGGCCCGGGTTACGCGTATAGGCAGTGATCGCCTCGACATAGGCCTTGAGCTTCGGCCAGCCCGGGTAGCCATAGCTGCGAGCGACGGTCAGCTGAGCATCGCTCAGACCGAAGTGCTCGGCTCGCTCGAGGAAACGCGGGTGGAACTCGCGAGCCACGGCCAGTGCGGACGGGTCACCTTCCCGGAGCCGGCGCTGGAGTTCGCGCGCCTCGTTGCGCAGATGCTCAAAGCTGGGGCGATGCGGAAGACTGCGAAGTGCCATTCGGAACGCTCCTCAAGGCATGCCCGGCGTCCGCAAGACTCGGGACAGGAGGTCCGAAAGCTGATCTCACCGATCGACCCGGGTGGGCTGGGCCCTCTCCGCGGACAGGAGGCGCCCCGAGCGCGCCAAAGCGCAGCATAACCCAGTGCGAGCGGCCCGAGAAATGCGCGCTGGAGGGCAAGACCTGCTCTCCCCCACGACGCGCATCCGAAAGAGAACACAGCCAGCCCCCGCTCGGCGCCGAAAACGCGCACCTCGCGAACGACTGCTTTCGCGACATGAACGGCCTCAGAGCCGACGACTCCTACGGCGACCAGGCGCGGGTCAGTGGTGGCCGGCATCAATGGCTGGGCCGGCGTGCGCGGTCAGGTCGATGAGCTGCTGTGCAGCGGCGCGCCGCCGAAACCCAGCTCGTTGCCGTCGGGATCGCGGTAGACCGCCTTGCGTATCCCATTGGAGTACGTCTCGATCTCGTCGGGTTCCAGGCCCCGCGCAGCGATCGCGGCCACGTGGGCATCAAGGTCGTCGACGAAGATCGTCGCGACGGATTTCCCTGCGCCATCAGGATGCTCGACGACGTAGACCGACCGATCTTCGGCAGGCGTCCACACCGCCTCCGTGGCGTGGGGGAAGAAGGTCGCCTCGCCCAGCAACCGCTCGTACCACGGCCGAGCCGAATCGAAGTCACGCACACGCAGACCCGCGAAGAGGTGCAACGGCATTGCCGCGA
>JAWVDY010000316.1:0-13724 GCA_033856995.1 Gaiellaceae bacterium | reverse complement strand
TGCTCGCGGTCACGGGGACGCTGATGTTCGCGGTGCGCGACAACCTGCTGCGCTGGCTCGCGGGGAGCACGGGCACCCACGCGCTCGTGACCGCGCCGGTGACGCTGCTCGCGGGGACGGCGACGGTCGCGGTCTACCTAGTTGCCACGCGCGGCGCCGCCTGGGCGCGCGGCTACGGCACGGCGCTGCGGCTCTTCGCTCCCGCGGGGCTCCTCTTCGGCTTCTCGTACCTCGCGCTCTTCGAGGCCTACTACCGCGGCCGCGTGACCGTGGTCGCCCCGCTCGTCGCGACCGAGTCGCTCTGGGGAGTCGTCTTCTCGGCGATCCTGCTGCGTCGCAGCGAGCTGGTCGGGCGGAAGCTCGTGCTCGGCGCGCTGCTGATCGTCGCGGGCGGTGTCTTGATCGGTTCGTGGCGATAATCCGGCCCGTGGGCTGGCTGACCGAGCTCGTCGAGGAACGGGGCGCCGAGGCGCTCGACCTCCACGCGCAGACGATCAACCCGCAGTTCGTGAAGCTACTTAGGACGATCGGCTTCGACCGCCGCTGGGCCCGCGCAGAGGGCGCCTACCTCTGGGACGACGAGGACAACCGCTACCTCGACGTGCTCGGCGGCTTCGGGATGTTCAACGTCGGCCGCAACAACCCGCGCATCCGCGAGGCGCTCGTCGAGGCCCTCGGCCTCGAGCGGCCGGGCTCGGTACAGCTCGGCGTCGACGTGCTGCCGGCACTGCTGGCGGAAGAGCTGCTGCGCCGCGCTCCCGTGAGGGTCGAGCGGGTGCTCTTCACGAGCTCCGGGACCGAGGCGGTCGAGGCCGCGCTCAAGCTCGGCCGCGCGGCGACCGGTCGCAGCCGCGTCCTCTCGGCCGAGCACGCGTTCCACGGCCTCACGCTCGGCGCGCTCTCGGCGAACACGAGCCCCGAGTTCACCTCGCGCTTCGGCCCGTTGCTGCCCGGCTTCGAGCGGGTCCCGTGGAACGACCTCGAGGCGTTGGAGTGCCAGCTCGCACGCGAGGACGTCGCGCTCTTCATCGTCGAGCCCGTGCAGGGGAAGGGCGTCAACCTCCCGGACGACGGCTACCTCCCCGGCGCGCAGGAGCTCTGCCGCCGCTACGGGACGCTCTTCTGCGTCGATGAGGTGCAGACCGGCTTCGGGCGGACCGGGAAGCTCCTCGCGCTCGAGCACTGGGGGCTCGAGCCGGATTTGATCACCGTCGCGAAGTCGCTCTCGGGGGGCTACGTCCCGGTCGGCGCGCTGCTGATGAGCGCGGAGGTCTACGACGGCGTCTTCGACTCGCTGCCGAATGCCGTCAGCCACGGCTCGACCTTCGCGCCGAACGACCTTGCCATGGTCGCCGGGCTCGCGACGCTGCGGGAGCTGGACGAGCAGGAGCTGGTCGAGCGCTCGGCGCGCCTCGGCGAGCTGCTGCTCGAGCGCACGCGGCCGCTGGTCGAGCGCGCGGTGGTGCGAGACGTGCGGGGCCTCGGCCTGATGTGGGCGATCGAGTTCGAGGAGCCCGAGGGCGGCTCGCGCACGTGGAAGCTGCTGGAGCGGATCCAGCCCGGCCTCTTCTCGCAACTCGTGATCGTGCCGCTCTTCCGCGACCACCGGATCCTCAGCCAGGTCGCCGGTCACGGGCTGAACGTGCTGAAGGCGATCCCGCCGCTCGTCGTCACCGAGGACGATCTCGAGTGGTTCGCCTCTGCGCTCGACGAGACGGTCGCGGGGGCCGAGAAGATGCCGCGCGCGCTCGTCCGCTTCGCGCTCGGTGCCGCTCGCGCCGGACGACCATCGCGCAAGCGGCTCGCGCGCGCCTAGTCTCCGCGGTCCTGATCAGGCTCGGAGGGAGGCCACGCCGGCTAGAGCTCGGAGACGTCGGCGTGGCGCTCGTCGATGCAGCCCTGCGCCCAGTGCTCGGCGGCCTCGACCAGGCGACCGCAGAGCATGTCCAGCTCGTGGTCGTCGTCCGGTAGCTGCTCGGGCCCGACCTCGATCCGCACCTGGTTGAGCGACGCCTCGCTGTCCTCGGTGATCTCGTGCCGCTCCTCGGCGACGATCGCGACCTCGCCGACCTTCGGCAGGAGCGTCTGCGCGAGCTCGTCGATCTCGGCGGCGGTGGCGGCGCGACCCGCGAAGACGCCGAAGTTGACCCGGACCTCGAGCCCGGGTGGCTCGGCGTCGCGGACACAGAAAGCAAGCTGCGGCTCGACCCTCATCCTCATTGCAACTCGTATTACCGCTCGGTCCCGGGAGCTAACCCTCGTGTGGTTCCCAGCGGAACGAGCGCAATGCCACGATCACGCCCGCGAGCCCCCAGGCGGCGATCACTGCGACGTTCGTCCACTGCGACCAAATCGCGTGGTCGTGCAGCATCACGTTGCGGATCAGGCGCAGGAAATAGGTCAGCGGCAGCACGTCCGCGACCGCGCGCAGCACCTGCGGGAAGTGGCGCGGCGAGAAGAAGGAGCCGGAGATGAACGACATCGGCAGGTAGATCGCGTTCACGACCGCGGACGCGCCCTCGGCGCTGCGGATCAGCGCGGTGACGCCGATGCCGAGGCCGCAGAACGAGACCGCGCCTAGAAGGAGTGCGAGGACGAGCGAGCCGAGCCGGTCCGGCACGCCGATCCCGAACAGGACGCGGCCGAGCAGGATCAGCCCGGCAACCTCGACCGCGAAGGCCGCGAGAAACGCCGAGAGCACCGCCGCGACGTACACGGGCGCCGGCAGGGGCGTCGCCCGCAGGCGCTTCAGGATCCCGCTCTCGCGTCGGATTACGAGCACGATCGCGAGCCCCGCGAACGCGATCGAGATCGCGCCGTAGCCGATCATTCCGGCCTCGAGGAACTTCGACCCGCGGACGCCGTCCACGGTGTCGTTCCCGTAGGTGGAGCCGAGCAGGACGAAGAAGATCATCGGCAGCAGGAAGGTGAAGAACGCGAGCTCCCGGCTGCGCGTGTAGAGGAGCAGCTCGCCCTTCAGCTCGTGGAGGAGGAGCCTCATTCGGCGGTCTCCTCGGTCAGAGAGAGGTAGACCTCTTCGAGGCTCGGCCGGCGGACGACGAGGGCCTCGAGCTCGCGGTTGTCGGCGAGCGCCCTGGCGGTGAGCTCGTGCAGCGTGCGGGTCGGCTGGTCGGTCTCGAGCACGACCTCGCGGCCGTTCTCGCGGTAGCGGATCTCCGTCGCTGGCACGGACCCGGTCAGCTCGGCCGGAGTGCCCGAGGCGACGATGCGGCCCTGGGCGAGGACTGCCACGCGGTCGGCGAGCTGCTCGGCCTCGTCGAGGTAGTGCGTGGTCAGGAGGATCGTCTTGCCGAGGCCGCGGAGGCCGCGAATGGTCTCCCAGGCCTGCCGTCGCGCGCGCGGGTCGAAGCCCGTCGTCGGCTCGTCGAGGAAGACGAGCTCCGGATCGCCGATCAGGGCGAGGCCGAGGTCGAGGCGTCGCCGCTGCCCGCCGGAGAGGCGACGTACCCGCTCGTCCTGCTTCTCCTGCAGCCCGACGAGCTCGACGACTTCGTCGACCGGGCGCGGCTCGCGGTAGTAGCCGGCGAACAGGCGCAGCATCTCGGCGGTCGTGAGCGTCTCGTACATCGCCGACGACTGGAGCACGACGCCGATCCGCTCTCGCCAGTCCCCGCCGGCGCTCGCGGGGTCGGTGCCCAGCACCTCGACCTCGCCGGCGTCGCGCCTGCGGTAGCCCTCGAGGATCTCGACCGTGGTGGTCTTGCCGGCGCCGTTCGGGCCGAGCAGGCCGAACACCTCGCCGCGGCGGACCTCGAAGTCGATCCCGCGCACGGCCTCGAGCGCGCCGTAGGACTTGCGCAGGCCGCGGACGGCGATTGCGGTCACGGCAGCTCGATTGTGAGCATCGCGCCGGGCGGGAAGGCCGGCTCGGCACCGCCGGTAAGTGCCGCCGCGATGCGGGAGCAGTCCGGCTGGTGGCCGACGACGACCACCGTCTCGCCCCGTTCCTGGATCGCGGCCCGCACGCCCTCGGGGGTCGCGCCGGGGGCGAGCCGCTCGTCGGGCTCGGGCTCGACTCCGACCGGTCGCGCCAGCTCCTGTGCGGTCTCGCGCGCGCGGAGCAGTGGGCTCGTCAGCACCGCGTCCGGGCGGAATCCGTCGCGGGCGAGCCGCTGCCCGAGCGCGCGGGCGGCCCCGCGTCCTTCCGGCGTGAGCGAGCGCAGCTCGTCCGGCTCTCCCGAGGCAGCTTCGGCGTGGCGCACGATGACCAGCTGCACGGCGCGGAGCATAGTCTCCGCCAATGCGCAGGTTCCGCTACGTCGTTGCGGATGTCTTCACCGATACGCCGCTGGCCGGGAACCAGTTAGCCGTCTTCACCGACGCGCGCGGCCTCTCGGACGAGGAGATGCAGCAGCTCGCGCGCGAGACGAACTTCAGCGAGACCGTCTTCGTGCTCAAGCCCGAGGGCGACGGGCACGCCCGGATGCGGATCTTCACCCCGACGGCCGAGGTGCCGTTCGCGGGCCACCCGACCCTCGGCACGGCGTTTGTCCTCGCGGGGCCGCTGCAGTCCATGGAGATCCGGCTCGAGACGCTGTCCGGTGTCGTGCCGGTGATGCTCGAGCGCGAGCGCGACCGGATCGTCTTCGGGCGGATGCGCCAGCCGCTGCCCTCGTGGTCACCGTACGAGGACGAGGCCGAGTTGCTCGCGGGCCTCGGCCTCGAGCGCTCCGAGCTGCCGGTCGAGGTGTACGACAACGGCATGCATCACGTGTACGTCGCGCTCGTCTCGGAGGAGGCGGTGGCTGCGCTGACCCCGGACTTCTCGGCGCTTCGGGACGCACCCGCCGTGCTCGGCATCAACTGCTTCGCGGGCTCGGGGACGCGCTGGAAGACGCGGATGTTCTCCCCGAGCGGCGGCTTCATGGAGGACCCTGCGACGGGCTCCGCGGCCGGGCCGCTGGCCGTGCACCTCGCGCGGCACGGCCGGATCGGCTTCGGCGACGAGATCGAGATCTCGCAGGGCGCCGAGGTGGGCCGGCCGTCGACGCTCTACGCGCGAGCCGACGGCTCGGCCGAACAGCTCGAGCAGGTCGAGGTCGGCGGCAGCGCCGTCCTAGTAGCTCGCGGTGAGTTCCGGCTGCCCTAAGTAACAGTCTGTTACAAGACCCTCGAACCGCGGGTTCCCGCTCTCCGTCGGCGTTCCAACCGAGCAAGCAACAGTCTGTTACTTGGATGGACTAGGCGGTGAGGGACACGGCTTCGATCTCTGGGAGCTCCGGGGCGAGGGCTCGCCAGAAGACGCCGCCGTTTGTCGAGAGGTAGAGCCGGTTGCGTGCCGCGTACAGCACGTAGTCGGGGTCATCGTCCGCGATTGCGACCGCGCGGCCCGGTGGCAGGCCGCCGCCCGACTCGCGCCAGGTGCGGCCGGCGTCGTTCGAGACCGCGAGCGGCGGGCGGCGTTCGACGACCGCGATCACCGTCGAGCCTACGGCTGCGGCTGCCACGACCAGGGGCAGCGCGAGGCAGACCGGATCGGCCTCGACCACGGCATCCACAGCTCCGAGCACCACCTCCTCGTCGAGGTCGACCTCGAATACGCCGTCGACAGTCGAGACGAGTGCCCTCACCGCAGCCGTCGCCCCAGCAGGCCGGCGACGAGCGCGGTTGCGCGGCGCGCGGCGGGGACGGGTGCGTGGCCGGTCGCCCGCGAGACGAGGTACGCCGCCGTGAAGGCGTCGCCCGCTCCGGTCGGGTCGATCGCGCCGCCCACCGGCCGCGCGACCAGGCGCTCGAGCCGTCCGTCGGCCAGTACGAGCGATCCTTCCGAGCCAAGCGTGACCACGACTTCTGCCACCCCGAGCGAGCGCAGCGCGTCCTCGTCTGGCTCGCCGACCAGCACGCGCGCCTCCTCCTCGGCGAGCTTCAGCACCGACATGTGCCGCAGCACCTCCGGGTCGTAGTCGGCGTCGAGGGCAAGCGGCCCGGTCCGGGCGGGCCGCACCAGCCCCTGGCCGTCGAAGCAGACGCGGCGTTCCCGTGTGAGCGCCGCCAGCGTCTCGGCCGGGAAGTCGGAGCGAGCCAACGCGCCGACGTGCACCCAGTCCGCCCGCTCGAGCCCTCGCAGGTCGGCGGGCTCCCACACCGGGCCGAGCGATTCGACCACCATCTCGCGGCGGTCGCCGTCGTACCGGAACGAGAACGCCGCCGTCGAGTCGCCCGCGCGCCAGAGCACGGGCACGCCGAGCCGAACGAGTGGAGGCACGAGCAGGCGCCGGTCGGCTTCCGCGCACTTTGTCGCGACGAGCGCGGGCCGGCCGAGGACGCGCAGGGCGCGGGCAGCGTGGAAGGGCGCGCCTCCGGGCCGCGGGTCCCCGCCGTCAACGAGGTCGCGCGAGAGGTTCCCGACGACTGCGAGCGGCCGCACGCAGCGAATCTACCCAGGCTGCGAGCATCGTCAGCCCGAACGCGGCCGCAAAGCTCGGCAGCGACGCCGTTAGCCGTGTGTGCCCTGGGCTCAGGTGCTCGACGACGCCGGTCCACCAGGAGGGCCCGACCGGCGAGAGCCACTGGTAGAGCGCGAAGCCCGCCATCCACGCCGCGAGCCGCTCCCAGCGCACGGCCGGCGCGGCGAACACGTCGTGCTCGCCATAGTGGGCGCCGCGCGCGAGCCAGTCCGCGAGCAGCACGCCGAAGAGCGGCACGAACACCGAGCCGAGCAGGAACAGGAACGTCAGGTAGTTGCCGAGGTCGATCGCGATCGCGCCCCCGGTGGCGACCGCCGCGACGAGCGCGATCAGCATCCGCTGCGACGCGCGCGGGAGGAAATTCTGCAGCGAGACCGCCGTCGAGTAGACGTCCGCAAAGGCCTCGTCGCTCTCGTCGACGGTAAGCATCAGCAGCGCCACGACCGCAAGCGCGCTGCCGCCGGCGACGGCGCTCGGAATCTGCGCCGGGTCGCTCAGCCCCCGCGCGAGCACGAGCACCGCGCCGAGCGCGAACGCCCAGAGCGTCGGCAGCAGATAGCCGATCCCGGCGCCCAGGAACGCGCTGCGCCGGTCGCGCGCGAAGCGGGTGTAGTCGGCGGCGAGCGGAGTCCAGGAGATCACGCTTGCGACCACCAGGTCGATCCCCTGGCCGAGCGAGAGCCCGCCGGTGCCGTGCGTGTGCCAGAGCGCGTGCAGGTTCGCCTTGGCGATCGCCCACCAGGTCAGGTAGGCGATCGACGCCGCGACGGCCCAGATCGCGAATTTGCGCACGTAGCGGCGAACGAAGCCGACAGGGCCGAGCAGGCCGAGCCCGAGCGAGACCGCGCCGAAGAGGAGCGCCCAGAGCCAGCGGTCGCGGAAGCCGAAGACGCGCTCGGAGAGCGCCGCCGCCGCGGTCGAGATGATGATCAGCTCGAACGTTGACCAGCCGAGGTTCTGCGCCACGTTCAGCACCGTCGGCGCGTAGGAGCCGCGGCGACCGAGCGGCGCGCGCAGCAGCACCATTCCCGGCACTCGCGCGTCGGCGCCGATCGCGCCCGCGAGGCCGAGCAGCAGGTTCCCGGCGAACGCCCCGATCACGATCGCGAGCAGCGCCTGCTTGAACGAGAGCATCGGGACGAGGCCGGCCGCGGCGACGATCACGAGCAGGCTGACCGACAGGTTCCCCCAGAGCAGCGTCAGGTCGAGCAGGCCGAGCACCCGCAAGCGCTCGGGGACGGGCTCGATGCCCCAGGCAGGAGTTCGCTCGTCCATCTGCTCCCTTCGCTGGTGCTAGCCAGATCAGGTTCGACGGGTGTGATCTCAGCCGCCTTGTCGCGGCACCCCGGTTTCGGCACTGTAACGACCCATGGAACGCAGACGCAGGCGAGCTCAGCTCACTCCGATGAGCGGTGAGTTGAGGGCCGAGGCCGAGTGGGCCCCGACCGACCCCGTGCAGGCGAAGCCGAAGCGGCGGCGCCAGCGCCGGCCGCCGCCGGCGA
Source organism: Gaiellaceae bacterium (assembly GCA_033856995.1). Lineage (GTDB taxonomy): Bacteria > Actinomycetota > Thermoleophilia > Gaiellales > Gaiellaceae > AC-32. Next base: position 5,794 of record JAWVDY010000316.1, on the reverse strand, counting down.
CTCACCGAGGGGTGATCCTGCACGGGCTGCGGCGGCTCGTGCTCGTCCTCATCGGCTCCGCGGGAGCGGTTGCCGGGATCGCGGAGATCGTCGTCTGGCGCGGCGGCGGCTCGCCCGCGCACGTGTTTCCGCTCGCGTACTACTTCGCTGGAGCGGGCGTGGGGGCCCTGGCGGTGCTCGGTGGCACGGGGGTCGGCGGCACGTACCGGCACTCGGGCCGGTCGAACCGGGAGGTCGCGTTCAACACGTCGTTCTTCTTCGCCTTCCTCGCGACCTTCCTGTTCGGGGTCGGCCTAACGCTCGACTACCTCCTCTAGCCGCCGCTGGCGACGCTCCGCCTCGGCGAGCCAGCGGAGCCCGAGCACCACGAAGACGGCGGCGCCGATCAGCATCATCTCGACGAGCATCACGCCGCCGCCGGCGCGCTGGTCGGCGAGTGGCGAGAGCCCCCACGTGCGGGGCGCGGCCACATAAGGCGCGTAGTAGGCGCGGTCGCTCCAGAGGAAGACGTTGGCCAGCGCGGCACCCACCACCCAGACGAAAGCGAGCCCGCCGAGCCGCGCGCCTCGCCCGAACCAACGCGGACCGGGAAGCGGGCCGAGCAGCGACGTCCAGAGCAGGAAGCCGCCGGCGAGGAAGCACGTGTGCTGCAGCGCGTGAACCGAGTCGTGGCGGAGCGCGGCGTCGTAGAGTCGCGGGAGGTGCCAGACCGAGAGGTTCGAGGCCCAGAGCGGGAGCGCCACGAGCGGGTGCGCAAGCACGCGCGCCCGTTGCACGACGCGGGGAACGAGGAGCGGGCGGAGCAGCGGGCCCGAGAGCCCGAGCGTCAACAGGAGCGGCGCGAGATCTCCGATCAGCAGGTGCTGCACCATGTGCACGGAGAAGAGCCGCGACTCCCCGATCGTGTCGACCGGCGAAACGAGCGCGAGCACGAGCACGGCCAAGCCCCCGCCGAAGCCGAGCACCTTCGCGGCCGGGACCGCCCGTCCGCGGCGCCGCAGCGTCCAGGCTCGCCGCGCGTACAGCGCGGCAGCGACCGCCACCGGCGCGAGTTGGCCGGGCTCGAACGTCCAGCCCACCGGCCGAGCCTAGCTCCCGGCGGCTGTCGAGTTTCGCCGCCGGGCTATTTCGGAACACGAACGGTGTCCCGCAGGCGGGCCGAAGGAGGACTCGGTTGGTGAGAACGTGAGGGGCCTGCGATCCCGCCTGACGGGCGCCGTCTTGATCCCTCTGCTCGCGGTCGTCGTGACCGGCTGTGGCCGTAGTCAGAACGCCCTGGCTCCGGAGAGCCACCAATCGCGTGACATCGCAAGCCTCTTCTGGTGGATGATGGGCGGGGCCTGGATCGGGCTCGCGCTCGTGGTCGGACTCCTGCTGCTCTCGTGGCGGCGGTCCGGCAGGCGCGGTGCCGGCGACGATACGGAGGGGCCGAAGCCGGGGGAGAGGCTCGGCTGGTACGTCGTCGTCGGGGCCGGGATCGTGCTGCCGATCGTGCTGCTCGTGGCGCTCTTCCTCGTCTCCGACCTGTTCGTGATCAGGACGACGCAGGCGCCGGCGGCGACGGCGACCAGACGGACGATCGTCGTGATCGGCCACCAGTGGTGGTGGGAGGTGCGCTACCCGGGCACCTCGGCGGTGACGGCGAACGAGATCCACATCCCGGCCCGCACGCCCGTGCGCGTCGAGGTGAAGACCGCCGACGTGATCCACAGCTTCTGGGTGCCCCAGCTGAACCGCAAGATCGACGCGATCCCGGGCCAGACGAACTCGATCGAGCTGAATGCCGACGCCGTCGGCCGCTACCGCGGGGAGTGCGCGGAGTTCTGCGGCCTGCAGCACGCGCACATGGGCGTCTACGTCTTCGCCGACCCGCCCGATCGGTTCCGCCGCTGGCTGGCGCGCGAGTCGCGGAGCGCCGACAAGCCGGCGGGCGCGCTCGCGAGCGCCGGCCTGCAGGCGTTTGAGCAGGGCGCCTGCTCGAGCTGCCATGCGATCCGCGGCACGAGCGCGAGCGGCGACGTCGGCCCCGATCTGACGCACGTCGCGAGCCGGACGACGCTGGCAGCGCTGACGATTCCGAACCGGAGCTCCTCGCTGCGGGCCTGGATCCGCAACGCCCAGCACGTGAAGCCGGGGAACGAGATGCCGCCGCTCGACCTATCGGACTCGCAGCTGCGCGGGCTCGTCGCCTATCTGGAGGGGCTGATGTAGCGGTGGCGGTCGCGACGCCCCCGACGCCCGCTGCCGCCGACCGGCTCGACCGGCTCGACCTGATCTGGCGCAGCCGCCCTGGGATCCTCGGCTGGCTCACGACCACCGACCACAAGCGGATCGGCCTCCTGTACTTCTGGACGACGCTCGCCTTCTTCGGCGCCGGCGGCGTGGAGGCGCTGCTCGTGCGTACGCAGCTGATCCGGCCGAACAACCACCTCGTCTCGCCGGAGACCTACGACCAGCTTTTCACCATGCACGGGATCACGATGATCTTCTTCTTCATCATCCCGATGACGACCGGCGCCTTCGGGAACTACCTGATCCCGCTGTTGCTGGGGGCGCGCGACATGGCGTTCCCGCGCATGAACGCGCTGAGCTTCTGGATCTTCCTCGCGTCCGGGATCTTCCTCTACACGAGCCTCGCGCTCGGCATGGCGCCGGACGCGGGCTGGTTCGACTACGTGCCGCTCGCAAACCGCCGCTTCTCTCCGGGGCACAACATCGACTTCTACGCCCTCGCGCTGATCTTCAACTCGATCGCGTCCACGCTCACGGCGGGCCAGTTCATTGTCACGATCCTCAAGTCGCGCGCGCCCGGGATGTCGTTCAACCGGCTGCCGCTCTTCTGCTTCGCCTTCCTCGCCGCGTCGTTCGGGCTCCTCTTCGCCCTCCCGGCGCTGACGGCGGACAACGTCTTCCTCTTCCTCGACCGCAATGTGGGCACGCACTTCTTCGACCCCGCCCACGGAGGCGTGGCCCTCCTCTGGCAGCACCTCTTCTGGATCTTCGGGCACCCCGAGGTCTACATCCTGATCGTGCCCGCCTTCGGGATCGCGACCTCGATCATCCCCGCCTTCACGCAGCGCAGGCTCGTCGCCTTTCCGCTCGTCGCGATCGCCGAGCTGCTCGTCGTCTTCATCGGCTTCGGCGTCTGGGCCCATCACATGTTCACGACCGGGATGTCGACCGCGTCGCTGATCTTCTTCGCCGCCGCGAGCTCGATGGTGGTGATCCCGAGCACGATCCAGGTCTTCGCGTGGTGCATGTCGTTCGTGCTCGGCCTGCCGCGGTTCAAGACGCCGCTGCTCTTCATCGCCGGCTTCATCTTCATGTTCGTCACCGGCGGCCTCACGGGGATCATGTTCGTTGCGATCCCGTTCGACCAGCAGGTCACCGACACGTACTTCGTCGTGGCCCACTTCCACTACATCATCTTCGGCGCGGCGGTCTTCCCGATTTTCGGCGGGATGTACTACTGGTTCCCGAAGGTCACCGGGAGAATGTACTTCGAGAAGCCCGGCCAGATCAGCTTCTGGCTGATCTTCCTCGGCACCAACCTGCTGTTCTTCCCGATGCACATCGTCGGCTTGCTCGGGATGCCGAGGCGGCTCTACACCTACCCGTCCGGGCTCGGCTGGACGGCCTACAACGTCGCGGAGACGATCGGCGGCTACCTGACCGCGGCCGGGATCCTCCTGCTCTTCGGAAACCTTGTCGCGAGCTACCGCCGCGGAGCACCCGCCGGCCCGGATCCGTGGCACGGGCCGACGCTCGAGTGGGCGACGAGCTCGCCGCCTCCGGAGTACGACTTCGCCGTCGTCCCCACGGTGACGAGCGCCTACCCCAACTGGGATCCGGCCGACCGCGAGGAGGACCGGCGCAGGCTCGTCGCAGGCGAGCTCGTGCTCGACGCCGGACACGAGCAGGTCGAGGTGACGCCCGTCGACGGCCGGCTCTCGGAGATCGTCCGGATGCCGCACGAGTCGCCCTGGCCGATCGTGCTCGCGCTCACGCTCTCGCTCGTGTTCGTGATGCTCGTCGTCCAGCACTTCGGCGCAGCGGCGATCATGGCCGTCTTCTGCCTGCTCGCCCTGCTCGGCTGGCACTCGCAGGAGCCCGAGGAGTCATGAGCGACTACGCCGCACGCGGGCGCCCGCCGAGCAGGCCCGCCGCCTGGTGGGGGATGCTGATCCTGATCGCGAGCGAGGCCACGCTCTTCGGCGCCTTCATCGGCACCTACTACTACCTCCGCTTCAAGAGCACGGCCTGGCCGCCGGACGGGATCCCGGAGCCGAAGGTGCTCGTGCCGCTGATCCTCGTCGGCTGCCTGCTCGTGACCAGCGTGCCGATGCAGCTCGCCTGGCAGTCGGCCCGAGCCGGCCGGCTCGCCGCGGCGCGCGCGCTGATCCTGCTCGCGCTCACGGTTCAGGCCGGCTACTTCGCCTACGAGGTGCACGACTTCGCCGATCAGCTCGGCAGGTTCCAGGTCTCGCGGGACGCGTACAGCTCGATCTACTACACCCTGCTCGGCGCCGACCACGCCCATGTCTTCCTCGGCCTGCTGCTCGACGTCTGGCTGCTCTGGAAGCTCGCGCGGGGCCTGACCACGTACCGCGTCAACGCTGCGCAGGCGATCGCGTGGTACTGGCACGCCGTCAACCTCCTGACCCTCGTGGTGATCGGGACGATCCTCTCGGCGAGCGTGTGAGCGTGCGGCGGCTGGAGCTCCTCCAATGGGTGGGCTTGCTGGCGGGTGCGGCGCTCTGGGCCACCACGCACGTCGTCGGCTTCGGGATCGCCGAGGCGAACTGCAGCAGCGGCGGCGCGGGCTGGGGGATCCACCTGAACCTCTGGGAGGGAGTGCTGACCGGGATCGCGGGCGCGCTCGTGCTCGCCGCCGGAGCCGCCGCCGGAACCGTGATCCTGCGCACCGCCGGCTCGACGTACGAGGCCGCGCCGCCGCTCGGCCGGATCCGGTTCTTCGCGATCGGGGCGCTGGCGGCGAACGCACTCTTCCTCGTGATCATCGTGCTCGACGCCGTCGGCACGATCGCCAACGTCCCCTGTCGTGGCGTATGAGCGTACGAGCCCTCGCAGCAGCCGTGCTCGTCGCGCTCGCCCTCGCGCCGGTGGGTCACGCCGCTGGGCGCGGCAAGCATCTCTACGGCCGCTACTGCCTCCAGTGCCACGGCGCGAACGGGCTCGGGATCGATCACGACGCCAAGCGGGCCGGCCCGCCGCTGCGGGGCGTCGGCGCGCTCGCAGCCGACTTCTACCTGCGCACCGGCTACATGCCGTTACGCGACGCGACCGCCCAGCCCCGCCGCAGCCGCGTGCTCTTCTCCGAGGGAGAGATCCGCGCGCTCGTCGCCTACGTCGCCTCGCTCGGGCCGGCGCGGCCCGTGCCGAAGCCCCACCCAGAGCGCGGCAGTCTCTCCGAGGGCCAGCAGCTGTTCGCCGATCACTGCGCGGGCTGCCATCAGATCGTCGCCGCGGGCGGTTATCTGACCGGCGCCGTGGCCCCGCCGCTCACGAACGCGACCTCGGTTCAGGTCGCCGAGGCGATCCGGATCGGGCCGTACGTGATGCCGCGCTTCTCGACGCGCCAGCTCTCGCCGCACCAGGTCGACTCCATCGTCCGCTACGTGCGGTTCGCGCAGCGCCCGGACGATCGCGGCGGCTGGGCGATCGGGCACCTCGGGCCGGTTCCCGAAGGGCTCGTGACGTGGTTCGTCGCGGCAGCCGCGCTCGTCGGCTTCTGCCTCGTGGTCGGACGAAGGCTGCGAAGTGAGTAGGGCGC
>JAWVDY010000315.1:0-7812 GCA_033856995.1 Gaiellaceae bacterium | reverse complement strand
CCTGCCGCCCCGAGCTGGGAGGAGCAGCTCTTCTTCTCGCGCCTGCGGCGGCACGCCAAGGTGATCTACGTCCTGCTCGCGCTCGTGTTCGCCCTGGGCTTCGTCGTCCTGGGCGTCGGCTCCGGCTCGACGGGGGTCGGCGACCTGCTGCAGGGCAAGCTCTTCGGTAGCAATAGCGGCTCCTCCACGAGCTCGCAGATCCACTCCAAGCAGCAGGCGATCAGCCGCCACCCGAAGGACGTCAGCCTCTATCTCGACCTCGCAGGGCTCTACCAGAGCGACCAGAAGGAGTCGCAGGCGCTGGCGGCGCTCCGCAAGGCTGAGACAGTGGCACCGAAGAACGTGGACGTGCTGAACCGGATTGCGGGCATCTACGGCGCCCGCGCCGCACGTGCCGGCGACGAGTACCGCAACGCGCTCGCGGTCTACAGCGAGAACGCCGCGGCCTCGCCCGGGATCGACACGAGTTCGCAGCTCGGCCAGGCGCTGACCTCCGACCCGTACACGCAAGGCCTGCAGACGCAGCTCAACCAGGCGTACACGAAGGTGACGACCGCGTACTCGACAGTCGCGTCGATCTACAAGCAGGCGGTGGGCGCAGCAAAGGGCACCTCGTCCGAGCCGAACGCCCTGCTGCAGTGGGCGAGCGCGGCCCAGAGCGCCAACGACGTCACGACAGCGATGACCGCCTACGAGCAATTCCTGAAGGTCGCGCCCGACAACCCGAACGCCCCAACGGTCCGGCAAACGCTGGCGCAGCTCCAGGCTTCCCTGGGCACGCCACAGCGATAGACTCCCGCCCTCAGGAGCCGAGGCCGGGATGAATTTCGACATCAAGACCGAACCGCTGTCCGACGACGCGTACGTGATCGCGCTCGCGGGCGAGGTCGACCTCTACACCGCGCCGGAGTTCAAGCAGCAGCTCCTCGACGTGATCGGCAAGGGCGCCAAGCACGTCGTCGTCGACTTCTCCAACACGACGTTCATCGACTCGACGACGCTCGGCGTGCTCGTCGGCGGCGTCAAGCGGCTGCGCGCGAACGACGGGCAGCTATCGCTCGTCTGCAGCGACCGCAACATCACGAAGATCTTCGAGATCACGGGCCTCGACCGCGTCTTCACCATCTACCCGACGCGCGACGAGGCAGTGGCTCAGCTCGAATCCTCAGGATCCACAGCGAGCTAGTGCGGCGCGGCGCCGCGCTCCTCGCCCTCGCGACTGCGCTGCTCGCAGCCGGCTGCGGCACGGGCGGCATCTCAAAGACCGGCGACAAAGACAAGGGCAAGAAGCTCTTTCTCGCGAAGTGCGCGGGGTGCCACACGCTCGCCGACGCGGGCTCGCACGGCACCCAGGGCCCCAACCTCGACAACGCATTCGGCCCCTCCCGGCGCCAGGGCTTCAGGCAGATCACGATCCAGCAGGTTGTGAAGCAGCAGATTGACCTGGCGATCCCGCCGATGCCACGGGACCTCGTCTCGGGCGCAAACGCCGACGCGGTCGCGGCCTACGTCGCGCAGGTGGCCGGGAACGCCGCCACGTCGAAGAACCCAACGAGCGGCAAGGACATCTTCGTCGCCAACTGCGGCAGCTGCCACACGCTCAAGAACGCCGGCACGAGCGGCAGCGTCGGGCCTAACCTCGACCAGCTGAGACCGGACCTCTCACGCGTGCAGCGCCAGGTGATCAACGGCGGGGGCGTGATGCCGGCCTTCAAGGGAACGCTCACGCCGGCTCAGATCACCGCGGTCGCGAAGTACGTCGCGTCCGTCGCGGGTCGCTAGCGTGCGGGCTCACGCTCGAGATCGACGACCACGTGGTGGATCGGCACCGCGAAGCGCTCGCGCGCGCCCGTGACGACTCCCCGCTCGAGCCAGTTCGAACGGCCCTCGGGGTGGGTGGAGATGACGATCTCGTCCGCGCCGAAGGTGCGCAGTGCGTCCTCGATCGCCTGCAGCGGATCGCCGTCGCCCACCTCGCCCCGGGCCTCGACGCCCTCTTGCTGGAGGCGCGCCAGGCTGCGGTCGAGCCGCTGACTCGCCGCCTCACGCGCGGGATCCTCGTCTGACGCCCAGTGCCGTAGCGGGCTGTTCAGCGCCGGGGTCACGACGAGCACCTCCGTTCTTGCGCCCGTGCTCAACTCTCGGATGCGGTCGAGGAGCGGCGCGCCGCCGACCGTCTCGTTCGCGACCACCAGCAGCCGGCGCTCACCCTCGGCGGAACGGCTGACCGTGGCGGTCTGCCGCGGTACGGGTCGCTGCCGGCTGCGCCACCACCACCAGGCGACTGCAAGCGTCAGGACGACGAAAACCGCGATTCCGGCCCAGGTGTTGATCACTCCCGCGACGGCGATCGCCGCAAAGTAGACGACCGCGCCGAGCAGGAAGCGGAACGCCTCGGCCTCGGAGCGGAGCGGGTTGGCCATCGCTAGAGGATGTAGACCGTCGTGTAGACGACGATCCACATCACGTCCACGAAGTGCCAGTAGATCCCGGGAATCTCGACGCCGTGGTGGTGGTCGGCCGAATAGTGGCCGCGGTAGGAGCGGATCGTCGCCGCGAGCAGAAGCGTCAGGCCGACGAAGACGTGGGCGCCGTGCAGGCCGGTGAGGCAAAAGAAGACAGTGCCGAAGGCGTCGGTGTAGGGCGCGAACCCGATCCGCGAGTACTCGAGGATCTGCGACAGGAGGAAGGTCAGTCCGAGCAGGAAGGTCAGCGTCAGCCCGGCCTGCAGCCCCGCGCGGTTGCCGCGCTTGATCGCCTGCAGCGCCCAGTGCATCGTGAAGCTCGAGGTGACGAGGATGATCGTGTTCATCCCGGCGACGAAGACGGGCAGCGTGTGGCCCGCCGTCGGCCACGGCGTATGCGCCGCGACCCGCACGAAGAAGTACGCGGTGAAGAACGCGCCGAAGAGCATGATCTCCGACGCGATGAAGAGGAACATCCCGAGCGTGCGCGCGTCCACGCGCGAGCTCTGGTTCGCTGCGGGCGGATGGGCCGCGTGCGCCTCGGCGTGCGCACTCATGCGACCGGTGCCTTCTCACGCGCGACCTCGACGTGATCGACGGGCAAGCCCGTCTGCTTGCGCAGGCGGTTGACCAGGTCGCCGCGCAGCCAGTTCGAGGTCTTCTCGCCCGGGAACGTCGAGACGATGATCTCGTCCACGCGCTCGTCCTGAACGGCCTGGGCGGCGGCGGTGAACGGATCGGGGTGCGCGATCTGGCCGTGAGCGTCGATGCCCTCGCCGCGCAGGATCGTCAGCGTGCGCCGCAGCCGGCGCTCGGCTTCGGGGTGTGCGGCCTCGGACTCGTCGCTCTGCGGAGACAGGATCAGGAACGAGACGGGACCTAAGCCCGCCCGTTCCCGGATCTTGTCGAGGAGCGGCTCGCCGACGACGGTCTGGTTCGCGACCACGAGCACATTGGCCTCCGCCTCCGGCCGGTCCTGGCTCAGGTCGACGACGACGTGCTCGACCGGCAGGCCGCCGGCGGCGCCCTTGATCCGCTCGACGACGTCGCGCCGCAGCCAGCCTGAGCGCTGCTGCGGGTGCGTCGAGACGACGATCTCGTCCGGCGGCGGCTCGAGCTGGGCGACCGCGTCGCGCGTGGCGGCGACCGGGTCGGTCTCGACGACCATCCCCGCCGCCGGGATCCCGGCGGCGCGCAAGGCCTTGAGCGTCTGCTCCAAGCGCCGACACGCGGCCGCGCGGCGGGTGTCCTCATAGACCACGTAACCCTCGCGCGGCTGATTTACCGGCGTGATCACGGTCACGCGCACGGGACCGTCCTTGCGCCGGCGCTCGATCGCCTCGATCAGGCTGCGGCCGGCGACGGTCTCGTTCGCGATCACGAGGACGTGCCGCTCGGCACTCACGTCGGCACCTGCTCCGGCTCTGCGACGCGGTCGCCGTTGAAGACCGCGTGGCGCGCGCCGGGCACGCCGTACTCGTAGGGCGTGCCGACGACCTGTGGGATCTCGTCGAAGTTGAAGATCGGCGGCGGCGAGCTCACCTGCCACTCGAGCGTCATCGACCGCCACGGGTTCGCGGGCGCGGGAGCCCCGAAGCGCCAGCTCGTGAGCATGTTGTAGAGGAAGACGACCGTCGAGGCGCCGAGCCCGAAGGACGCGATCGAGATGAACAGGTTCAGGTCGCCGAAGCGGGGCGCATAGTCGGCCACGCGGCGCGGCATGCCCTGGATTCCGAGCCAGTGCATCGGGAAGAACGTCAGGTTGAAGCCGACGAAGGTCAGCCAGAAGTGCAGCTTCCCGAGCCGCTCGTTGTACATCCGGCCGGTCATCTTCGGGAACCAGAAGTAGATCCCGGCGAAGATCGTGAACAGCGAGCCGCCGAACAGCACGTAGTGGATGTGCGCGACCACGAAGTACGTGTCGGAGGTGTGGATGTCGATCGGCACCGCGGCGAGGTAGATCCCGGAGAGGCCGCCGATCACGAACATCGAGACGAACCCCAGCGCGAAGAGCATCGGGGTGTCGAAGTGGATGCGGCCCTCCCATAAGGTCGCGAGCCAGGAGAAGACCTTGATCCCCGTCGGCACGGCGATCACCATCGAGGTCACCATCATGGGCACGCGCAGCCACGGCGCCATCCCGGCCACGAACATGTGGTGCGCCCACACCGAGAACCCGAGCACGAGGATCGCCATCAGGGAGAGCGCCATCAGCCGGTAGCCGAAGATCGGCTTCCGCGCCATCACGGAGATCACCTCCGAGGCGATTCCGAAGCCGGGCAGCATCATGATGTAGACGGCCGGGTGGGAGTAGAACCAGAAGATGTGCTGGTAGCCCAGCGGATAGCCGCCGTGCGTGAAGTCGAAGAAGTGCGTGTGCATCGCCCGGTCGAAGAGGACGAAGAACTGCGAGCCGGCGATGAACGGCGTCGCGATCACGACGAGCAGCGAGGTCGTGAAGTTCGCCCAGACGAGCAGCGGCATGCGCCAGAAGGTCATCCCGGGCGCGCGCATGGTGATGATCGTGACCAGGAAGTTGAGCGCGGTCATGATCGAGCTGGCGCCGGCCCACTGGACCGCCATCGCGAAGAAGGTGTTGCCGAGCGGCTGGTGCACCGAGAGCGGCGCGTAGTTCGTCCAGCCTGCCGCGAACGCGCCGCCGGGCACGAGGAAGCTCGAGACCATCATCACGCCGGCGATCGGCAGCAGCCAGAATGAGAGCGCGTTCAGGCGCGGGAACGCCATGTCGGGCGCGCCGATCATCAGCGGGATCACGTAGTTCCCGATCCCGGCGAAGGCGGGAATCACGAACAGGAAGATCATCAGCGCCGCGTGCACCGAGAAGAGGCTGTTGAAGGCCTGGTTGTCCACGAACTGCATCCCGGGCCGCGCGAGCTCGGCGCGCATGAACATCGCCAGCAGCCCGGCGATCACGAAGAAGATGACCGTCGTGACCAGGTACTGGATCCCGATCACCTTGTGGTCGGTGTTGACGCGGAAGTAGTCGCGCCAGCTGCGGGCGCCGTGGCCCGAGTGGTCCTCGGCCACGGTCGGGGCCCCGCTCGCGTAGCGCATCCAGTAGTCGAAGCCGCCGATCCCGGCGAGGAAGCCGAGCGGCACCGTCGTCAGCTCGACGGTGGTGATGATCGAGCCGTCCCAGATCGGATGCCAGGCCTCGAGCCAGCGGACGAGAACGGTGATCCCCGCACCGATGCCGAAGAAGAGCGCGGTCATCCACGGGACGCGGAGCCAGCCCGGCGCGAGCAGCCGGTGCCAACCGCGAGGAGGCGCCGCGGGCGGCGGATGCTCTGCCTGGGTCTCGTGCTCGTGGAAGCCGACCACCGCGTCGCTCACTTGCCGCCTCCGAGGAACTTCACGAGCGCGGTGATCTGCTGGGGCGGCAGGCCGCTGAAGGTGCCGGGCATGATCGGCTGGTAGCCCGGCTCGACGTACGCATTCGGCTTCACGATCGACTCCCGGATGAACTCGTCCAACGGCTTGCCCGCACGCCGAGCGAAGTCGGGCAGCTTATCGAGGTCGGGCCCGATGCTTCCGGCCGCGTTCGCCGGCTTGAACGTGTGGCAGCCGTTGCAGCCGTTCGAGACGAAGAGCGTCTTCCCGGAGGTGCCGCCGGGCGCCGCGTTGCCGGGGTTCGCGGCGCTGCCCTGGCTCTTCGCCCACTTCATGAACGCGGCCCGTGTCATCACCTTGGCCTCGGAGCGCATCAGCGCGTGACCGAGGCCGCAGAGCTCGGTGCAGATCACGTCGTAGGTGCCGAGCCGCTTCGGGGTGATCACGAGCTTCGTCACCATGCCCGGCACGGCGTCCTGCTTCTGGCTGAACTGGGGGACCCAGAACGAGTGGATCACGTCGAGTGACGTCAGCCGGAGCTGCACCGGCGCATGGATCGGCAGCTGCAGCGTCGACGAGGTCGCGTTCTCGAAGCCCGGGTACTTGAAGAGCCAGGAGAACTGCTGGGCGGTCACGTCAACGACGAGCGGCGCCAGCGGGTCGCGCTGGCCGGAAGCCGCGGAGGCGCTCGGCAGGTGCTCGTTCCTCGAGAGCACGATCGCGCTCACGATCGAGATCGCGGTCACGAGCACCGCGGGGATCGCCGTCCACCAGATCTCGAGGCCGGTGTGCCCGTGGATGGGCGGGCCGTCCGCGTCGTCGCCGGGGCGCGCGCGGAACTTCAGCAGCGAGTAGACGATCACCGCCGCGACGAGCGCGAAGATCGAGATGCAGATCGCGGTCACGAACCAGAAGACGAAGTCGACCCGGTCGGCCTGCTCGCTGGCCGGGCGCGGGAGCCACGGGACGAGCAGCGCCACGGCCGCGGCTCCGCCGCCGAACAGGCTTCCGAGGATGACGAGCTGGACGATCGATCCCCTGCGCACCGGGGGCGAGACTACTGGACACGGAGGCGGTTCCGCGAGGGAAGCGACGGTCGACCTCGAAGAGTTGGAAACTCCTGCAACTAGCAGGGTTCAGTGAGGCTCGAATCGGGTACGTACGGACGGCAACCCCGTTAAGGAGGATTTCATGGGACTCGGTGTAAGCATGCTTCTGATCGCGGCCGGCGCGATTCTCGCGTTCGCGGTCAACGCGCACGTCTCGGGTGTCGATGTGCAGACGATCGGCTGGATCTTGTTGATCGTCGGAATCGTCGGTGCGGTGCTCTCGATGATCTTCTGGTCGTCGTGGGCGGGCCCCGGCTACTGGTCTCGCCGACGCGGTGGGTACGTCGACGAAGCGCCTCCGCCCGGCTACTAAGCACGAGGAAGGTTCCACCAGGAGCGGCCCGATTGGGCCGCTCCTGCGTTTGGGAGCAAGGCGTGTGGGTCACACCCGTACGATGGCGACGCGGACCGGAGGGGAGGAGCGTGCCCTGCACGTGCTGGCCCGCGTTGTTGCAGACAGTCCGTTCCGGGCGCGCGAGTTGATCGACCGCGTTTGCGCAGGGACACGCGAGGCCTTCGGCTTCGAGCGCGTCGAGTGGTCGCCTAACGGCCTCGTGCCCGTGCCGGGCGAGGGGGAGCCGTCTCCCAGTACAGCCGACCTATCGGTGCTCACCGCGTTGGGCGAGGCCGCTGCAGCCGTCGCCGACCGCGCCCGCGACGTCGATCAGGCGGAGCGGCTCAAGACCGACTTCGTCTCGGTCGCCTCGCACGAGCTGCGCACGCCGATCTCCGTCGTGCACGGCATAGCAGCAACGTTGCACGCGCGCATCGACGAGCTCGAAGAGGCCCAGGTGAGCGCTCTGCTGGGAACGCTCGTGCAACAGACGGACCGACTGCGCGACCTCGCCGACCAGCTGCTCGACCTCTCGCGCCTCGAGTCCGGGAGC
>JAWVDY010000314.1:0-4356 GCA_033856995.1 Gaiellaceae bacterium | reverse complement strand
CCGCCCGGTGTCGGCCACCCATTCCGCCACCTCGCGCGCCACTTCGGCACGGACGTCCGCGGCCACGGCCTTGCCGTCGATGATCCCGGCCGCGGCGGCGGTCATGCGCGGCTGAGCGGGGCGAGGTCGGCGACGAACTTGCGATCGCCGTGCTCGCGGAAGTGGAGCACCACGATGCCGCCGGGCTCGACGGCGATCACCTTGCCCACGCCGAACGCGGCGTGTCGAACGTCGTCGCCCAACCGGTAGGCCACGGGCGCGGGGGCATCCTCGGCATCGCCCCACACCGTCGCCGCGGGCCGGGCGCCGCGCGTCAGGCCGCGCTCCTCCCGATCCGTCAGGGCCTGCGGGATCTCGTCGAGGAAGCGGCTGCGCGCGCCGAACGAGCGTGCGCCGAAGACGTTGCGGGTGCGCGCGTACGTCAGGTAGAGGTCGCGCTGGGCGCGCGTGATCCCGACGTAGCAGAGCCGCCGCTCCTCCTCGAGCCCGCCCTCGTCGAGCGCGCGGGAGTGGGGGAAGATCCCCTCCTCGCAGCCGATCATGAAGACGATGGGGAACTCGAGCCCCTTGGCGTTGTGCAGCGTCATCAGCGTGACCAGGCCGTCGTCGTCGCGCAGCGAGTCCACGTCGGACTTCAGCGCGAGCAGCTGGAGGTAGTCGGCGAGCGACGGGTCCTCGGCGGTGCCGTCGTACTCGCGCGCGCCCTCCACCAGCGCCTCCAGGTTCTCCATCCGGCCCTGGGCCTCGATCGTGCGCTCGGCCTCGAGCGCCTCGAGGTACCCGGTCTCCGAGAGCAGCTCCTCGAGCAGCTCGGCCACCGGCGGGTTCGACTCGGCGCGCTCGCGCAGGACCCGCATCGTGCCCATGAACCGGCCGATCGCCTTGACCGCGGCGGCACCCAGCGACGGGATCTCCTCGGGCTCGGCGGCAGCGTCCCACACGCTGGTGCCCATCGTGTTGGCCCAGGCGATGACCCGGGACAGGGAGGTCTGCCCGATCCCGCGTTTCGGCGAGTTCACGATCCGCGTGAACGCGCCGATGTCCTGCGGGTTGACGAGCGCGGTCAGGTACGCGATCGCGTCGCGGATCTCGGCCCGCTCGTAGAACTTGGTGCCGCCGATGACCTGGTAGCCGATCTGCGCCCGCACGAGCGTGTCCTCGAGCACGCGGGACTGAGCGTTGGTGCGGTAGAAGACCGCGATCTCGGCGCGCGAGACGCCCTCGTCGACGATCCGCTCGATCTCGCCGGCCACGAACCGGCCCTCGGCGTGCTCGTCCTCGAGCTCGCGTACGCGCACGGCATCGCCCTGTCCCAGCTCGGTCCAGAGCGATTTGCTCTTGCGGCCTCGGTTGTTGGCAACCACCGAGTTGGCGGCCGAGAGGATCGTCTGCGTCGAGCGGTAGTTCTGCTCGAGCTTGACGACATGGGCATCGGGGAACGAGTCCTCGAACTCGAGGATATTCGTGATGTCCGCCCCGCGGAAGCCATAGATGCTCTGATCGGAGTCGCCGACCACCGTCAGGTTGCGGTGCTCCGCCACGAGCAGCTGCAGCCAGCGGTACTGCGCCGCGTTCGTGTCCTGGTACTCGTCGACGAGCACCCAGCGGAATGCGTTCGCGTAGCGCTCGAGCACCTCGGGGAAGAGCTCGAGCACGTTGACGGCGCGGACGAGCAGGTCGTCGAAGTCCATCGCGTTCATGCGGTGCATCTGCTGCTCGTAGAGCCGGTAGACGTCAGCGACGGTCTGCTCGAAGAACGAGCCGACGAGCTTGCCGTAGGCGTCCGCGTCGCGCAGCTTGTTCTTGGCGTCGGAGATCTGCGAGTGGATCGCCGCGGGCGTGAAGCGCTTGGGATCGACGCCGAGCTCGTCGATGCAGCGCTTCGTCAGGCGCCGGGCGTCGGCCTGGTCGTAGATCGTGAACGAGCGCGTGTAGCCCAGGCGGTGCGCGTCGGCACGCAGCATCCGCGCGCAGGCGGAGTGGAAGGTCATGACCCACATCGCCCGAGTCCGCCGGCCGACGAGCATCTCGACCCGCTCGCGCATCTCCTGCGCGGCCTTGTTGGTGAAGGTGATCGCCAGGATCTCGTTCGGCTCGGCCGCGCCCGTGCCCACGAGGTAGGCGATCCGGTGGGTGAGCACGCGGGTCTTGCCCGACCCGGCTCCGGCGAGGATGAGCAGCGGGCCGTCACCGTGCGTGACCGCCTCGCGCTGCGGCTGGTTCAGACCCTCGAGGAGGGTGTCCAGACGGTCGGCGGATGGCGCTTCAGGCACGACCACCCACGGTATCGAGCGAGGCGGCGTCGGTCGTCTAGTACGGGATGCTCGGCGAGCCCGGGCCTAGGCGCTCGTCCGCGCGGGAGGCCAAGCCGAGCGCGAGGGACGCGTCGAAGGCGCCCGTTCCCAGCTGGCTGGCGCCGCACCGCCCGCCCGAGCGCCCGACGTCGCCGATCCACATGAAGGCGTCGATCACCCGGGACGGGGTCTTTGTCGTAGGACGGATCCCCAGGCCGCGTCCCGGCGGGTTGCAGAGCACCTCGTTGCCATGGCGGACACGGCTGCGCGGCCTCAGCGGGCCCTGGCCGTTCACGGCGGTGTTGACGACGAAGTGCTTGCCGCGGAGCGAGCGTGAGAGGCGCTTGCCGTAGGAGATCTCGCTCGAGGTCCAGTCGAAGTGCGTGGAGTTGAGGAAGAAGCCCTGGATGCTCGCGACCCCCGACTGGCGGAGCATCCGCGAGATCCGGCCGGCGGGCACGGCGTCGGCCGCACCGGCGTCGAGGTAGGTCACCGCGTGGGGCAGCGCGCCGAGCCTGCCGGTCGCGTAGCGCAGCTCGGCCATGCGAATCGCCAGGCCTCGATGGCTGAGGCAGCCCGTCGTGATGAGCGCGTCCTGCTCGAGGAAGATGACGGCCTCGTGGTGGCCGATCGCGCTCGCGAAATCGGCGATCCAGTGGCGGTACGCAGCCTGCTCGCCACGCGAGTCGGCCTGCCGCCCGCACCTGACGTGCTTCAGGCGGTAGACCGCGAGGACGGGAACCTGTCCGGGCGAGTAGTCCTCGACCCGTTGAACAAGTCGCAGGACCTGATCGTGCACCTCGCCGGCCGAGTTCCACCCGCCGAAGCGCTTGGTCTCCGGCTGGCTCGCGACCTTCATCATCAGGTTGATCTCGTGCGCGTGCTCGAGCGCGTCGAGCTCGAGGTCGGGGACCATCGCCGCGAAGCGCTCCCAGGTCACGTCGTCGTCGAAGCCCCCGGCGGGGGCGGAGTACTCCGGGTGCCGCCAGCCGAGCCAGCGCGCGATCTGACCCGCGGCGAGGCCGCGACGGGGGCCCTCGCGCCAGAACTGGACGCCGGCCAGCGGGTCGGCCGCGCTCGTGCCGCCGCGCGCCGCCAGCGGCGTCGCGCTCCGGGCCGATGCCGGGGCGCTGAGCGCGCACGCCAGCAGCAAGGCGAGGCCGAGGAAGATCGCGGCGCGACGAAGCGCTTGGGCGGTGAGGCTGGGCATGGTCCGATCGGCCTGGCGCGGTCGGGGAGACCGCGCGACTGGTATGAGCCACGAATGCATCGGTTCGTCACGCGACTCCCTTGAAATCACCCGGCCTGACAGTGGACGTGCGGCGGGCCTGCGCGGGCGTGGCGGGTCGCGCTCGGAGCGTTCGCATCGACGACGACGCGCTTTCCCGGTACACGGATGCGCTGCCGGCGCCGATCGCGCCGGCGGACGATCCCGGCGACGGTCCACCCGGCTCCGCGGTGGAGCGCGCCGCGTTCGTCCTTTGCCTCGATGCGATCAACTTCGGCTCGGGTTGGTTCCCGACGCTCCGCAAGCGCCCGGGCGTCTCGGGCTACCACACGGTCCTGGGTGGACTCGGTGCCCGCTTCGAGGCCGCGGGGCCATGGCCCCCGCGGGAGCTCGCCCGCATCGACCCCGAGGAGGTGGCCTCCGTGCTCGGACAGGATCCGGAGCACGAGCTGATGAGCCTCTACGCCGCCGCCCTGCGAGAGGTCGGCGAAAGGATCTCCGGCGGATGGGACGGCGACTGGCTCGGCCCGGTCCGCGAGGCCGGCGGCTCCGCGGTGGCGCTGGCCGAGCTGGTCGGCTCCTGGACGGGCTGGCACGACGTCTCGAGCTACGACGGCGCGGCGGTCCCCTTCTTCAAGCGCGCGCAGATCCTCGCCGCGGACCTGCACCGCGCCGGCGTGGCGCGCTTCCGCGACCTCAGCGAGCTGACGATGTTCGCCGACAACCTCGTACCCCACGTCCTGCGCCTCGACGGCGTGCTGGCATTCGATGCGGACCTGGTGCGGCGAATCGACTCAGGCCAGCTGCTCGAGCACGGCGCGCCGGACGAGGTCG
>JAWVDY010000313.1:0-2924 GCA_033856995.1 Gaiellaceae bacterium | reverse complement strand
AGGGGATGTCCCTCGACGAGGCGGCCGACCTGCTCGAGGAGGTCGACGGCGTGCTCGTCCCCGGCGGCTTCGGCTCGCGAGGCTGGGAGGGAAAGATCCTGGCCTGCCGCGTCGCGCGCGAGCGGGGAATCCCGTATCTCGGCATCTGCCTGGGGATGCATGTCGCAGTCTCGGAGTTCGCGCGGCACGTCGTCGGGCTCGAAGGAGCCAACTCGACCGAGATGGATCCCGAGACGCCGCACCCCGTGATCGATCTGCTCCCGGAGCAGAAGGGAATCGAGGATCTCGGCGGCACGATGCGGCTCGGCGCGCAGGCGATCGAGCTCGCGGAGGGGACGTGTGCGCGCGAGATCTATGACGAGGCCGTGATCCACGAGCGCCACCGCCATCGCTACGAGGTGAACAACAACTACCGCGAACGGCTCGTCGCCGCGGGACTCGTCGTCTCCGGCACGTTCCAGGAGGGCAAGCTCGTCGAGGTGATCGAGCTTCCCGACCATCCCTGGTTCGTCGCGAGCCAGTTCCACCCAGAGTTCAAGTCGCGGCCCACGAGGCCGGCGCCGCTCTTCCGCGCGTTCGTCGGCGCGGCGCTCGAACGCTCACGCCAGCGCTCCGACACGGTTGCCGTCGGCGTGGGCGGCTAGGTCTTTTCCACCGGCCAGACGACGGAGACGTAGAGCAGCAGCCCGGCGGCGCGCGTCTCGGCCGCGCGGTAGTTGATCTCGAGCGTGCCGCCGTCCTTGCGGACGAGCTCGGTCGTTCCCGTCTGCCCTCGCTCGACGATCATCTGGCGATAGGACGCCGCCGACGTCGGGGCCGGTGCGACGTCCGTCACCTGCTTGCCAAGCAGTTCTTCGCGGGTGTAACCGAGCATCTCGCAGGCGTAGCGGTTGACCGCGATGTACTTCATCGTCTCGTCGGCGAGGAAGATCCCGACCGGACCGCCGTCGAGCGCTTCTCCGAGGAGGCCGATCTGGACGAGTGTCTCCGCTGCTCCGGGCATCGAATGGATTATCGCCCGTACGATCCAGGCTGTGGTAGTCGACGCTCCGTCGGAGGTGCTCGCCCTCTTCCTCGAGCTTGCCGCGCTCCCGAGCCCGTCCGGCGAGGAGCGCGCGGTCGCGGACGTCGTGGCGGGGTACCTGCGAGACCTTTCGCTGCAGGTCGACGAGGACGATGCCGGGGCGCGCGTCGGCTCGTCGATAGGGAATCTCCTCTGCCGCATCGAGCCGACTGCGGAGGGTGGCGTGCCGATCTTCCTCTGCGCCCACCTCGACACTGTGCCTCCCAACGGGCCGCTCGACCCGGTCGTCGAGGACGGCGTGGTGCGCAATGCCGGCGGGACGATCCTCGGCGCCGACGACAAGTCGGCGGTGGCCGCGATGCTCGAGGCAACCCGCCGAATCCTCGCCGAGAACCGGCCCCACTCGGGGATCGAGCTCCTGTTCACGCCGAAGGAGGAGGTCGGGCTGGTCGGAGCCGCCGCCTTCGACCACACCCGCCTGCGGGCCCGGGTCGGCTACGTCTTCGACCAGGCGGCGCCGATCGGGCAGGTGATCCTCGGCGCCCCCCATGCGCAGGCGCTCGAGGTGCGCTTCCATGGACGCGCTGCGCACTCGGGCATGTACCCGGAGGAGGGCCGCTCTGCGATCGCAGCCGCCGCCCGGGCGATCGCCGACCTGCGCCTCGGGCGGATCGACGAGGAGACGACCGCCAACGTCGGCGTGATCCAGGGCGGGTCGGCGGGGAACATCGTTCCCGAGTGGTGCACGTTCCTGGCCGAGGCGAGGTCGCATGACGAGGGCAAGCTGGCCGACGTGATCCAGGAGATGCTCGATGCCTTCACGTTCGCGGCGGGGGTCGCGGAGTGCGAAGTCGAGACGTCGGTGCGCAAGAGCTACCGCGGCTATCGCTTTCGCCGCGACGACCTCGCTGTGCGCCTGGCGGTCGACGCGCTCGAGCGCAGCGGCCAGACCCCGAGCTTCGGCCTCTCCGGCGGCGCTGCGGATGCGAACGTCTTCAACGAGCGCGGCCTCTCCTGCGTGAATCTCGCGAACGGGATGACGGACATCCACACCTCCGACGAGCACATCGCGGTCGCCGATCTCGAGTCGATGGTCGACGTGACGCTGGCACTCGTCGACGCGGCCCGCGAGACGGACGCCGCGTAGCACTGCCCGTCCCGCCGGGACGTCACGAAGTCGGTGCATATCCGGCACAGACGTGTCACACCTTCCTCGATACGCTTATCGCAGGGGCACCGGGTGTGCCCGGGGGGTGCGTGGGGTCCTGTACGTCTCGGCGCGGCGGCGCGGGGTAGAGTCGGCGCGTGGAGGAGAGGCGCCTCGGACCTGTGATCGGTCTCGGCACGTCGGACACGTTCGACGACGACGTCGACACCGCACGCGCCGTCGTCGACGCGGCGCTCGAGTCGGGCGCAAGGGTGTTCGACACGTCGCCGATGTACGGCGCCGCCGAGGAGTCCCTTGCCGAAGCGCTCGAGGGTCGCCGCGACCGGGCCATGATCGCGACGAAGATCTGGTCGGAGTCAGAAGGCGAGCGCCGCCGTCAGCTCCAGGATCAGCTGAGGTGGTTCGGGCGCGTCGAGATCGAGCAGATCCACAACCTCGTCGCATGGGAAGACGAGCTGCCCTGGCTCGAGCAGGAGCGCGACGCGGGGCACATCGACCGCATCGGCGTGACGCACTACCGCCACGAAGCGTTTGCCGAGCTCGCCCGCGCCCTGCGCACGAAGCGCTTTTCGACGGTCCAGATCCCGCTCAACCCCTACGAGCGCGAATGCGAGCGCGAGATCCTCCCGATTGCGGAGGAGCTCGGGATCGCAGTGATTGTGATGCGCCCGCTCGGACGCGGGTCGCTCCTGCACAAGCAACCGAGCGCCGAGGAGCTCGCGCCGCTGCGCG
>JAWVDY010000312.1:0-3535 GCA_033856995.1 Gaiellaceae bacterium | reverse complement strand
GATGCCGAGGCGGAGGTCGCTGCAGCCGGGCGCGCGCTGGGGCAGGCTCTCGCGAGCGCGTTCGAGGTCGACGGCACCCGGCGGCACGGCTCGGCAGTCGTGCCAGCCGACGAGGCGCTCGCGCACGTGGTGCTCGAGCTCTCCGGCAGGCCGCGCGTGGTCTCGAACGTCGATCTCACGGATGCGCGTGTCGCGGGCCTCGCGCGCGACATCGTGGCGACGTTCCTGGGAGAGCTCGCGGAGGGTGCGGGACTCACGTTGCACGTCCGGCTGATGGAGGGATCGGATCCGGAGCACGTCCTCGAGGCAATCTTCAAGGCGCTGGGTGTGGCTCTCGCGCAGAGTTGCCGCCCGCGGCGAAGGGAGGAGTGATGGCAGGTAAATCAGTCGTTCGCACCGAGGCGGCGCCGGCGCCGTTCCAGGGCGCGCCCTACTCGCAGGCGATCAGCGCGGCCGGGCTCGTGTTCGTCTCCGGCCAGCTCGCGCTGCGGCCCGATCACGCAGAGATCGTGGGGGAGACGATCGGGGAGCAGACGGACCAGGTCTTCGCCAACCTGCGCGCGATCCTCGAGGAGGCGGGCAGCAGCCTCGACCGGCTGGTGAAGACGACCGTCTTCCTCACCGATCTGGGCGACTTCGCCGGGATGAACGAGGTCTATGCGAGGCACGTCGGCGATCGTCCGCCGGCCCGCGCGACGATCGAGGTCTCAGCACTCCCGTCGGGGGCAAAGCTCGAGATCGAGGCGATCGCCCTCGCCGGCTGACGTCGCGTCGTGGTCTGAGTACGGTTCGCCCGGCCTCCTCCCCAAGGCGATCATAAGCCGGGAAAGCGAACGTGTCTGTGCCGGGAATCTGCCGGAATTGCGCCCGCTTTCTGCCGCGCCCCGAGGCAGAATGGAGGGAATGAGCGACGACATCGACCTGAGCGGCGAGCTCGCACGCCTCGAGCGGCTGCAGCCCGTGTTCGACAGCGTCGCTGCCGTGTCCGCGCCGTTCGCGGGCGTCTACCTGGTCGGGGGGACGGTCCGCGACATCCTGCTGGGGGAGCAGAGCTTCGACGTCGACATCGCCGTCGAGGGAGACGCAATCGCGTTCGCACGGGCGCTAGCCGCGAAGCTCTCCGGCCGGGTCCAGCCGCATGAGACGTTCGGCACCGCGGTCGTCGTCTACGGCGAGAACGGGCGCGTGGACGTCGTCACCGCCCGGAAGGAGCAGTACGACGCGCCGGGGGCGCTGCCCAGGGTCGAGAGCGCCTCGATCACGGACGATCTCTTTCGTCGCGATTTCACGGTCAACGCGATGGCAGTCTTGCTCGGAGGCGACTTCGGTCGCCTCGTCGATCCCTTCCACGGCCGCCGGGACCTCGAGAGCCGAACGATCCGGGTGCTCCACGACCGTTCGTTCGAGGACGACCCCACCCGGATCTTTCGCGCCGTGCGGTACGAGAACCGTCACGGCTTCCGGATGGACGATCACACCCTGGCACTCGCGCGGCAGGCGATCGAGTCGGGCCTCCTCGCTGCGGTCTCGCCGGCACGATTGCGTGACGAGCTGGTCCCGCTCCTCGACGAAGGAGAGGTCGAGCACGCGATCCTCCGGCTCGGCGAGCTCGAGACCGATCGTGCGATTCACCCGCTCCTGGCGTCGGACGACGAGGCAGTCGCCCTCCTGCGCCGGCTCGTCGAGCTGCGCGATCGTTACGGCCTCGGGGTTCCGTCGTGGCGGCTCGGCCTCGCCGCGCTGGCGCGGAAGCTGTCTCCGGTTGAAGCCCGCGACTGGCTGCAGCGGCTGAAGTTGCGGCGCCGCGACGCAGAGGCGATCCAGGCCGCCGTCGCCACCGGGCCGCGGCTCGCGGAGCAGCTCAGCGTCGAGAGGGAGCCCGCGGAGGTCGCCGCGCTCGCCGACTCGAACGCGCCGGACGCACCGCTCTTTGCCCTCGCGCTCGCCGATCTGCCGCAGCTGCACTCGTACTTCGAGCGCCTCCGCGATGTGCACCTGGAGGTGAGCGGCTCCGACCTCGCCGACCTCGGCCTCGCGGAGTCGCCGCGCGTGGGGGAGGTGCTCGCCGAGCTCCGCCGCCGGAAGCTGAACGGCGAGCTCGACGGGCGCGACTCGGAACTTGCCGCCGCCAGGGAGCTCATTGCCGGATGATCCGCTGGGACGATGCACCCGGGCCGTACGAGGTGGTCTTCTCGACGCGCAAAGGCGGAGTCAGCGAGGGGCCGTTCGCGTCGCTGAACCTCGGCCGCGCGACCGCAGACGAGCCCGAACGGGTCGATGAGAACCGGCGCCGGCTCTGCGCCGAGGTCGGCGCCGACCCGGACGCGCTGACGATGAACTACCAGCATCATTCAACAGACGTGCTGCGTGCCCGGCCCGGCTCACGCGGTGAGCGTGGCGACGGGCTCTGGACCGACGAGCGCGGACTGCCGATGCTCGCCCTTGTCGCCGACTGCCTCCCGATCGCCGTCGCACGCGCAAACGGCGGCCGACCCGCTCTTGCCGTTCTCCACGCCGGCTGGCGCGGCCTGCTCGCGGGGATCGCGCATTCAAGCGTGACGGCGCTCGGGGGCGGCCTCGTCTCCGCCGTCGTCGGGCCCGGGATCGGCCCGTGCTGCTACGACGTCGGCGAGGAGGTGGCTGCGCCCTTTCGCCGCGCCTTCGGCCTCGACGTCGTCCGCGGCGGCAAGCTCGACCTCTGGGCCTCCGCCGAGAGGGCCTTACGCGCGGCCGGCTGCGTCCGCGTCGACCGGGTCGACATCTGCACTGCCTGCACGCCGGACCGGTTTTTCTCTCACCGCCGGGATGACGGCCTCACGGGCCGGCAAGGGGTGATCGGCCTCGTCCCCTGAGAGCATCCGGGCCAACTACGAGCGCATCCGTGGGGAAATCGGCGGCGAGATCACGATCGTCGCGGCGACGAAGTACGTGGCGGCCGACGATCTCGGCATGCTGGCCGAGGCCGGGATCGAGGTGGTCGGCGAGAACCGCGCCCAGAACCTCGAGGCCAAGCACGCCCATCACGGCGACGCGTTCCGCTGGCACTTCATCGGCCACCTCCAGAGCCGGAAGGCGAAGACGGTGAACGAGCTGTGCGAGCTCTGTCATTCACTGGCGAGCGAGTCGGCGGCCAAGCGTCTGGAGATCCCCGCGCTCGTCGAGGTGAACCTCTCGGGCGAGCCGTCCAAGTCTGGGATCCCGGAGCACGAGCTGGAGGAGTTCCTACCTCTGTACGAGAACGTGGTCGGGCTGATGACGATGCCGCCGGCCGCAGCCGATCCCGAAGAGTCGCGTCCCTACTTCCGCCGCCTGCGGGAGCTCGGCGAGCGCTACGGCCTGCCCGAGCTGTCGATGGGAACGAGCCAGGATTACCGCGTAGCAGCCGACGAAGGAGCGACGATGGTGCGGCTGGGTTCCGCTCTCTACCAGGGCTGAGACGTCGCTTGCGACGTCGATCTGGAGGCCGGGCCGACCAGCTTCTTGGTATTCCAACGACATTTCCTTCCGCCGACCCAGCGACTAACATCCACGAACC
>JAWVDY010000311.1:0-4482 GCA_033856995.1 Gaiellaceae bacterium | reverse complement strand
TCGGGTAGAGGTAGAGCGCCCGCTGCTTCGCCTCCCGTGCGAGCGCGTCGAGCACGGGCAGGTTGAACGCGAGCGTCTTCCCTGAGGCCGTGCCGGTCGTGACGACGAAGTGCTCGCCGCGCGCCGCCGCCTCCCACGCTTCGGCCTGGTGCGCGTACAGCGCGTCGATTCCCTGGGCGGCCAGCGCCTCGCGCACGCGCGGGTGCAGCTCCTCCGGCAGCGGCGCGAGATCGGCCTCGCGTGCCGCCTCGGAGCCGAGGTACGCAAGCTCCTCGCCGGTGAGCAGATCGTCCCAGCGGGCGACGCTCGTGGCCATCGACCGATGGTAGCCTGGGCGAACCGGGGTGCCCTGACGGGCTGAGATCACACCCGACGAACCTGATCCGGGTCATGCCGGCGAAGGGAGCGATGGTTCCACGCGTACTGACGATTGCGGGCTCCGACTCGGGCGGCGGCGCGGGCATCCAGGCCGACCTCAAGGCCTTTGCGGCTGCCGGCTGCCTCGGCCTGAGCGCGATCGTGGCGCTGACGGCGCAGAACACGGTCGGCGTGACCGCGGTCCACGAGCTGCCGCCCGAGTTCGTGCGCGCGCAGCTCGAGGCGGTGTTCGACGACATCGGCGTCGACGCGGCGAAGACGGGGATGCTCTTCTCCGCCGCCGCGATCGAAGCCGTCGCCGACTACCTCGCCGAGCACCCGGTGCCGCTCGTGGTCGATCCCGTGATGGTGGCGAGCTCGGGCGCGCGGTTGCTGGAGCTGGACGCGGTCGAGACGCTCGTCTCGCGACTCTTTCCGCTCGCGACGGTCGTGACGCCGAACCTCGCCGAGGCCGAGGCGCTCGTGGGGGAGGGGACGAGGCGCGACCTCGCCAGGCGCCTGGTCGAGCTGGGCGCCGGGGCGGCGATCGTGACCGGCGGGCACGGCGACCCGGTCGACCACCTTTTCGACGGCCAGCGGCACGTCGAAATCCCGGTCGAGCGGCACGACTCCGGTGCTACTCACGGCGCCGGCTGCACGCACTCGGCCACGCTCGCCGCCCTGCTCGCGCGCGGCGAGGGCCTCGAAGCGGCCGCGCGGGGCGCTGCGGCGGCCGCTTCACGCGGCGTCGCGCAGGGTTTCGCGGGGA
Source organism: Gaiellaceae bacterium (assembly GCA_033856995.1). GTDB lineage: Bacteria > Actinomycetota > Thermoleophilia > Gaiellales > Gaiellaceae > AC-32. The sequence continues at coordinate 3,356 of JAWVDY010000311.1, read as the reverse complement.
TCGGCGCCGGCGAAGGGCCGGTCGACGTGCTCGGGCTGCGGGGTGGGGCGTGAACACCGGCGCCGATCTCGCCGCGGTCCGCGAGCGCAGGCCGCTCGTCCACCAGATCACGAACTACGTCGTCATGAACGAAACCGCGAATGCGACGCTCGCCCTCGGCGCGCTCCCGGTGATGGCCCACGCGTTGCAGGAAGTCGAGGAGATGGCTGCGGCCGCCTCGGCGCTCGTGCTCAACATCGGCACGCTCAGCGACGAGTGGGTCGAGGCGATGGTCCGGGCCGGGCGAGCCGCCAACCAGGCGGGTGTGCCGGTCGTGCTCGATCCGGTCGGCGCGGGCGCGACGATCTACCGGACAGAAGTCTCGCGGCGGCTGTTGGACTACCTCGAGATTGACGTCGTCAGGGGCAACTCCGCCGAGATCGCAACGCTGGCCGGGCGCGCCGCCGAGATCCGCGGCGTCGAGGCGGTGGGCACGGCAGGCGGGCCGGAGCTCGCGCGCGACGCGGCCCAGACCCTCGGGTGCGTCGTCGCGGCCACCGGCGAAGTCGACCACGTCTCGGACGGCAAGACCGTGCACGCCGTAGCGAACGGCCATGAGCTGCTCGGCACCGTCACCGGCACCGGCTGCATGTCGACGGCGATCACGGGTTGCTTCCTCGGCGTGCGCGGCGACGATCCGCTGCGGGCCGCGACCGAGGCGCTCGTCGCGTTCGGCGTGGCGGGCGAGGATGCGGCCAAGGACGCGAAAGGCCCAGGCTCGTTCCACGTCGCGCTCTACGACGCGCTCTATGCACTCGACCCGGAGACTCTCGACTCGCGGGCGAAGCTCGCGTGAGGCTGCACGCGATCGTCGAGGACCTCGAGAGCGCGCGCGCAGTGGTCGAGGGCGGCGCGACGGTCGTGCAGCTGCGACGGAAGGGCGCGGGCACGGACGAGCTGGTCGAGGCGGGCCGAGGCTTCGGTGAGCTGCCGGCGACCTTCTTCGTGAACGACGACCTCGAGGCCGCGCTGCGCCTCGAGGCCGACGGCGTCCACCTCGGCCGCGACGACGAGGGCGCCGAGCGGGCGGTTGCGGCCGGTCTCTTGCTCGGAACCTCCGCGGCCTCCGTCGAAGAAGCCCGCGCAGGCGTGGCGATCGGCGCCGCGTACGTCGGCGGGGGCCCCGTCTGGGCGACCCCCTCGAAACCGGACGCCGACCCCGCGATCGGCCTCGGCGGGCTCGCCGAGATCTGCGAGGCCGTCGCGATCCCGGTGGTCGCGATCGGCGGCGTGGACGCGTCGAACGCGGGCGACTGCATTCGCGCAGGCGCGGCGGGAGTTGCGGTCATCCGGGCGGCACGCCACGCGACGGCCGTGCGCGCGGCGGTCGATGCGGCTCTCTGAGCTCGGCGAGCTGGGACTGCTCGCGGAGCTCGAGCGCCGAGGGCTTGCAAGCGGGATCGAGCACGACGCGGCGCAACTCGGCGGCGGCTTCGTGGTCACGCAGGACGCGCTCGTCGAGGGCGTCCACTTCCGGCTCGAATGGACGACCCATCGCGAGGTCGGCTACCGGGCGGCAGCGGTCAACCTCAGCGACCTTGCCGCCTCGGGTGCCGAGCCGGAGGCACTCCTCGTCACGCTTGCCGCGCCGGAGGAGACCGCGCTCGACGACGTGCTGGCCCTGTACGAGGGCCTGAACGAGCCGGGTGTTCCGATCGTCGGCGGCGACACGACGCGCGCTCCACAGCTCTCGCTGGCCGTGACGGCCGTCGGCCGCTCGCAGCGCGTACCCGGCCGAGCGGGTGCGCGCCCAGGCGACCTCGTCGTCGTGACCGGCCCGCTCGGAGCCGCGGGAGCAGCGTTTCGCGAGCGGCGCCACGCGAGGCCGCCCCTGCGACTGGAGGAAGGACGGCAACTGGCCTCGCAGGCCCATGCACTGACCGACATCTCGGATGGGCTCGCCGTCGACGCGGCGCATATCGCGGCGCGCTCGGGCTGCCGGCTCGAGCTCGAGCTCGAGCATGTGCCGCTCGCCCCCGGCGCGACGATCGAGGACCTCGGCTTCGGCGAGGACTACGAGCTTCTGGCTGCGACGCAAGACCCGCTCGAGTTCGCCGTGATCGGCCGCTGCAGCAAAGGGGAGGGCGTCGAAATCCGCGACGCGGGAGAGCCCGTACGACTCGCAGGGTGGGACCACTTCGGCGCGCGGGGGGCCGGCAACTTGCGCTGAGACGCGCGAGCGGCGACGCTAGCGCCCGGTGCTGATCTTCATCCTCAGGCGCCTGATCTGGGCACTGATGCTCATCTTCGTGGTGACGCTGATCGCGTTCCTGATGTTCTTCGTGCTCCCGGGAGACTCGCGCAACGCACAGCGGAACGAGCAGGGCTTCACGCCGAGCCTTCAGACCCAGTTCAATGCCCGTGGTTCCTTCGGCGCGGAATACGGGCACTTCCTCGGCCACATCGTCCGCGGCGACCTCGGCGAGTCGATGCGCTCGCGCGACGCGGTCACCGACGTGATCCGACGGACGCTGCCCGTCACTGCGTCGCTGATCATCGGCGGCGTGCTGCTCTTTCTGCTGATCGCCGTGCCGATCGGGCTGCTCTCGGCGCTGAGGCCGCGCTCGCTTCTGGACAAGGGGCTGATGATGTTCGTGCTGATCGGGTTCTCGGCGCACCCGCTCTGGCTCGGGCTGATGCTGTCGTACCTCCTCGGCGTGAAGGCGCATGCCTTTCCGGTCGGCGGCTACTGCGACCTGACCTACCACTCGACGAGCAGCAACCTCTGCGGCGGGCCGCGGTACTGGGCCTACCACCTGGTCCTGCCCTGGATCACGTTCGCGTTCCTCTTCGCCGCGATCTACGCGCGCATGATCCGGGCGAGCCTGCTCGAGGCGTTCGGCGAGGACTACGTGCGTACGGCACGTGCCAAGGGCGCCGGCAACTTCCGCATCATGCGCACGCACGTCTTCCGCAACGCGATCCTGCCGGTGATCACGATGCTCGGGATGGACGTCGGCGTTGCCTTTGCCGGAGCGCTCTTCATCGAGACGGTCTTCTCGCTACCGGGGATGGGCCAGCTGCTCGTCCGGTCGCTGGCGAACGGCGACCTGCCGATGATCCTCGGCATCGTGCTCGTGGTGAGCGTCGCGGTGGTGATCGCGAACCTGCTCGTCGACATCGCCTACTCGATCGTCGACCCGCGGATCCGCCTCCGCGGCGAGGGCGACTCGATCACGGCCTCGCGCTCGCTGACCCGCCGTCGGGTCCCGGCTCAGCCGCGGGTCAGGGAGTCGGCGACGACGCCGTGAGCCACTGCGCCCAGGCCTGCTCGTAGTACGCGCGGGGGCGGGCGCCGATCACCGTCTGCTTGGGCT
>JAWVDY010000310.1:0-6705 GCA_033856995.1 Gaiellaceae bacterium | reverse complement strand
CTTCGTTCGGTCTGTTCATGCTGAGGAGGCGACATTCGAGCGTGTCTTGACGACCGTGCTGTTCACCGACCTCGTCAGCTCCACGGCGAGGGCCGCGCAACTCGGCGATCGCGCCTGGAAGGGCCTCTTCTATCGGCTGCTGGCAGACCGTTGAACGGCTGTCGACGAGCACGTGTCATCGGTATCTACTTTGCGCTGAACTACGTTGACTGACCCGGCGACTCGCCTGGGCCAGCGTGCGGGAATGTTCCCTGAAGGTCCCACGGGCGAAACGCTAGACGGACGGCGTCATCTGGGTGACGTACGACCGCTCGTCACGCATCATTGAGGAGTGCGCCAGCTTCCCGACGGCACCGTCACCTTTCTGTTCACCGACGTGGAGGGGTCGACCAAGCTCTTGCATGAGCTCGGCGCAGAGCGGTACGCGGAGGCGCTTGGCGAGCACCGGCGTATCCTTCGTGACGCCTTCAGCGCCCATCGCGGCGTCGAGGTCGACACCCAGGGAGACGCATTCTTTGTCGCGTTCCCGACCGCATCAGGAGCGCTGGAAGCGGCAGCCGAGGGGTTGGTACAACTCGAGCATGGCCCGATCCGCGTTCGGATCGGCATCCATACCGGGACGCCCCATCTCGGGGAGGAGGGTTATGTAGGCGTCGACGTTCACCGTGCCGCTCGTATCGCGGCCGTCGGTCATGGGGGTCAACTGCTCATCTCGGCCTCGACGGCTGCCTTACTGAACACAGACGGTCTGCACGACCTCGGTGAGCACCGGCTCAAGGACCTGTCGGCACCTGAGCGCATCTACCAGTTGGGCGACGAGGCCTTCCCTCCGCTGAAGAGCCTCCACCAGACGAACCTGCCCAGCCAACCGACCCTCCTTGTGGGCAGGGACACAGAACTTCTTGAGCTTATCCAGCTGTTGCGCGAGCACCGGCTCGTCACGATCACCGGGCCAGGCGGCACGGGCAAGACACGTCTCGCCCTGCAAGCGGCCGCCGAGTTAGCGGACGAGTTCCGGGACGGCATCTGGTTCATTTCGCTCGCAGCTCTGCGAGACCCCGAGCTCGTAGAGTCGACGATCGCTCAGACGCTCGGCCTGAGCGAAGCGCAGGCGCTCTCGGAGCACGTCGGGAGCAAGCAGATCCTGCTACTGCTCGACAACCTCGAGCAGCTCCTAGAGGCAGCTTCTGGGCTAGGTGAGCTCGTGCGTATGGCGCCGCGGTTGAAGCTGCTCGCAACCAGTCGCTCCCCGCTGCGGCTGGCCGGCGAGTACGAGTACCCGCTCGACCCGCTCAGGACTGCTGAGGGGATCGAGCTCTTCCTCGAAAGGGCGCGGGCGGCTAAACCACGCTTTGAGTCCGACGAGCACGTCGCGGAGATCTGCCGACGCCTGGACAATCTGCCGCTGGCGCTCGAACTCGCCGCCGCGCGCGTCAAAGTGCTCAGCCCCACCCAGATGCTGGAGCGGCTCGGGCGCAGTCTCGACTTGCTCACGCGGGGCTCCCGCGATGCCCCCGAGCGCCAGCGCACCCTGCGCGCGACGATCGAATGGAGCTACCAACTGCTCTCCGAGGAAGAAAAACAGCTTTTCGCTGAGCTGTCCGTTTTCGCTGGCAGCTTCGAACTCGAAGCTGCGGAGGCGGTTTGCGAAGCCGAGCTCGATGCACTCGGCTCGTTGGTAGATGAGAGCCTCCTTAGTCATACGGAGAGGGGCCGTTTCTTCATGCTCGAGACGATTCGCGAGTTCGCGCGCGAGCGTCTCAGTGAAGGCGGTGCGCGGAAACAAGTCGAGCTGCGGCACGCCGCTTGGTACACGCAGCGGATCAGGGAGATCGCACCAGTGCTGCGGGGCCCGCGCACGGCCGAGCTTCTCGCTTGGTACGAAGCGGAGGCCAACAACCTCTGGGTGGCGCTCGAGGAACTGCTCGATGCGGGCGAAAGCAAGGACGCGCTCCGCCTCGCTAACTCACTCGCGCAGTTCTGGGTCGCCCGGGGTTCGGTGCGGCAGGGCATCGCGTGGCTCACCGACGCGCTCGCCGTCGCGACGGAGCTCAGTCCAGAGCGAGCTGATGCGCTTGTGCGGCTGGGAGACCTCTACGACCGAACGGGTCAGCTGGACGAGGGGCTCTTCGCCCACCGGGAAGCACGATCTTTGGCGGAGCGCCTCGCGCTGCCGGAAACACTCGTGGACGCGTTGCGAGGCCTTGCCTGGAACTCCTTTCTGCGCGGCGAGCCCGCTGCAGCAGTGGCGCTCGGAAGAGAGGAGTTCGAACTGGCCCTCGGACTCGATGATCCGAACCTGAACGCCACAGCGGCATCAGATCTCAGCGTCTTCCTCGCCGGGATCGGCGAACTGGACGAGGCTGAGACCTACGCTGAGCGCGACCTCGCCTTCCGCCGCAGCATGGGTGACGAGGTGAATACCGCGATCGCTCTCCTAAATGTGAACAACATCGTGTTTCGCCGCGGTGATTTCACTCGCGCCTCCAGCCAGAGCAAGGCTGCGCTCGCCCTCTTGATGCGACTCGGGATTGAATATGAAGCCGCTACGGCGTCCGTGGCAGTGGCGTCGGCAGAACTAGCTGTCGGCAGCGTCGGAGAGTCACTTCGGTATGCACGCAAGGCTCTCGATTTGGGCCGAGACAGCGGCAACGATCCAGCTTGCCTGTGGGCGATCGAGGCGGTCGCGCTGACTACAAGTCACACCGATCCAACCACCGCTGCGCGACTCTTAGGCGCGGTTCACCAGACGCGGCGGCAGCGACATATTGCCCGGGAGGAGTACGAGATCCCCGGGGCGGAATCGCGGCTCGCGGCGCTGCGAGCCAAGGTCGGGGACGCGCATTTCGACGAAGCGATGGCTGCAGGGGCGGAGCTCGCTCTGGGCGATGCGATTGCGCTCGCGCTCGACCTCGCCGAGTGTGGTCAAAGCGTGTTGACCGAGGACGGTTCCCCGCCCTGACGGTGGCACGAAGCGCGACAGGCATCACCGGAACAAGGCCGGACCGAAGGTGCTGGCCGATGAGCTACGAGCGCGACTTGCTTTGTGTTCGGGGCCTCGACTTACCGCTAGAGCCCGACGAGCTCGACTTCCGTTGGGACCCGTTGGAGCGTCGACTGGTCGTTCCGCTGCTGGTCGCCTGCGAAGACTCCCGCACGCTGTTCAACAACTCATCTGGGAGCTCGGCGGCGCGCGCCTTCGCATGATCGACGACGTCCTTCGCACGACGGCCGAACGCGTTACTCGTCCCAAGCGCGTACAGCCCCGCGCCCACAGCCGGCAAGAGCAGCCAACGCCCTCCTCCGCCGGCTCTTCGACCCCGGCCTTGCGCCGCGTCGGTCACGTCCTCCAGACGCTCTGCGAGGTCAATGACCTGCCGAGAGAACTTGTGAATACCGCTCATCCTCAGCCTCCTTTGTTCAGTTCAGCAGGATGCGTTTTCCACAGCGGGCTTCTTCGAAACAGGCGATACGGAAGTGTTCACACCACTTCTTCGGCGACATTGGACGCTTCTGACGGACTTGAACTCTCGACCCTCCTTACAAGGGGTCGTCACGAATAATGCCCCCGACAAGAATCGAACTTGTGCACGCGGTTTAGGAAACCGCTGCTCTTCCACTGAGCTACGGGGGCGCGCTCCAAAGGGTAGCGCCGCCTTGCGGATGATTCACTCCGCGTATGGCGCGCTGCGCGGTCGTCACGGGAGCGGGAAGCGGGATCGGTGCCGCGGTCGCCGTCACTCTCGCCGAACAAGGCTTCAGCGTCGTGCTCGTCGGGCGGCGCGAGGCGCCGCTCGAGGCGGTCCGGCAGGAGCTGAAGACGGATGCGCTCGTCGCGCCCGCCGACGTGGGTGACGACAAGCAGACGGCGGCCGCCGTGGCCGCTGCGGTCGAACGCTTCGGCGGGATCGACGTGCTCGTCAACAACGCCGGCCGCGGCGACTCCGGGCCGCTGGCCGAGGAGACGCTCGAGAGCTGGGAGGAGACCCTGCGCGTGAACCTGACCAGCGCGTTCCTGATGAGCAAGTACGCCCTGCCGCACCTCCTCGAGCGCCGTGGCTCGGTCGTCAACGTGTCGTCGATCAACGGCCTCGTCGCCGGGCCCGGCTGGACGTCGTACTGCGTCTCGAAAGCGGCTCTGATCATGCTCACGCGCTGTCTCGCGGTCGACTACGGTCGCAAAGGACTTCGCGCGAACGCCGTCTGCCCCGGCTGGGTGCGGACGCCGATGGGCGACGCGGACATGGATGCCGCCGCGGCCCGTCAGGGGATCGGCCGCGAGGAGGCGTACGAGCTCGCACACCGCGACCACCCCCTCGGGCGGCCGGCGAAACCCGAGGAGGTGGCTGCGGTGGTGGGGTTCTTGGTCTCGCCCGGGGCGAGCTACGTCACCGGCACGACAATCGTCGTGGACGGCGGCACGACCGCGGTCGACCCGAGCGCTACCGGGCTGCTCTAGGAGGGCCGGGTCCCAAGCTTCAAGCTGACGGTGTGCTCGGTGCCCCCGCGCTTGTAGGTCAGCGTGACCTTGTCGCCGGGCTTGTGGCTGTCGATCGCGCGGGTCAGGTCGTCGCCGCTGGCGATGCTCGTGCCGTTCACGGCAGTGACGATGTCGCCCTGCTTCAGGCCCGCTCCAGCCGCGGGGGTCGAGGAGCGGACGCCCGCGATCCGGGCGTTCGTGGCCGACGAGTCGATCGAGACGCCGAGGTAGGCGTGCTCGGCCTTGCCCGTCGAGATCAGCTGGCCGGCGACCGTGCGCACGGTGTTCGAGGGGATCGAGAAGCCGACTCCTTCGTTGCCGCCCGAGTCGCTCTTGATCTGCGCGTTGACGCCGACCACCTCGCCCTGCGAGTTCAGGAGCGGGCCGCCGGAGTTGCCGTGGTTGATCGCGGCGTCTGTCTGGATCGAGTCGTTGATCGTGAAGTTGTTCAGCGCCTGGATCGCGCGGTGGAGCGCGCTCACGATGCCGCTCGTGACCGTCTCCTCGAGACCGAAGGGGCTGCCGATGGCGACGACGCCGTCACCGACCTGCATCTTGGCCGAGTCGCCGACCGTCAGCGGGCTGAGCTCCGAGGACGGCGCGTTCACCTTGATCACCGCGAGGTCGGTGGAGAGATCGGTGCCGACGACCTTGGCCGTGTAGGTCTTGCCGTTCCAGAAGCGCACCTTGATCGAGGTCGCACCGTCGACTACGTGGTCGTTCGTGACGATGTGGCCGCTCGAGTCGTAGACCCAGCCGGAGCCCTGCGCCTGCTGGGCGCTTCCGCCTCCGCCGCCGAAGGGCGTCGAGGTGGAGCCTTCCGTGACCGTGATCTCGACGACTCCCCTGTAGGTCCGGCGGTAGATCTGGTTGACCGAGAGCGGGGCCGTCGAGCTCGCGATCGGCTCTGCGCGATTGACCGTCACCTGCTTGACGACGGTGTCGTTCCCGGAGAGCGTCGCGTAGGCGACTGCTCCGCCGCCCGCGCCGAGGCAGGCTGCTGCGAGGAGAGACGCAACGAGGGTTTGGCGCGGGCGGCGGGGCATGGGGAAGGTTCCTTTCAGTCGCTTGGCTATCTGCAGTAGAGCAGTAGCGACTAAGACGACGCTGAAACCGCGCTAAGAACTCGCTAAGAAAACGAGAGGCCCTGCCGGAGCGGAGCCTCTCACACACACAAGGGTTTGGGGGATCCCTTGATCGATGACACTGGGATCAGACACTCCGCGCCTAAGACGCGCATGAAGATCGCCTAAGAACTTCCTAAGACGGCCGTCGTTGCAGGTCTTTTCTCACGCACCTCTCAGCATTCGGCGCAAGAATGAGCCCGTGAGGATCCTGATCGTCGACGATGAACGGGCCGTGCGGGAGTCGCTGCGGCGGGCGCTCGAGCTCGAGGGCTACGAGATCGAGCTCGCCGAGGACGGCGCCCAGGCGCTCGAGCGGCTCGAGGCCGAGCCCGAGCCGGACGCGATGGTGCTCGACGTGCTGATGCCGCAAATGGACGGCCTGGAGGTCTCGCGCACGTTGCGCCGCAGCGGGAGCAAGCTGCCGATCCTGATGCTGACCGCGCGGACGCAGGTCGAGGACCGCGTCGAGGGGCTCGACGCCGGCGCGGACGACTATCTGACGAAGCCGTTCGCGCTGGAGGAGTTACTCGCGCGCGTGCGCGCGTTGCTCAGGCGCACGACCGAGGGCTCCGGCGAGACGCTGCGCTTCGCCGACATCGAGCTCGACCCGGGCACGCGCGAGGTCCGTCGCGGCGACGAGCGGATCGATCTGACCCGGACCGAGTTCTCGCTGCTGGAGCTCTTCCTGCTCAACCCGCGCCAGGTGCTGACGCGGTCGTTGATCTTCGAGCGCGTCTGGGGCTACGACTTCGGCTTCGCGTCGAACTCGCTCGACGTCTACATCGGCTACCTCCGGCGCAAGACCGAAGCCGGGGGCAAGTCGCGGCTGATCCACACGGTTCGCGGCGTCGGCTACGCGCTGAGAGACGAATGAGCTTCCGCACCCGGCTGGCGCTCGTGGCCGCGGCTGCGGTGGGTCTCGCCGTTGTAATCGCGTCGGTCGTCGTCTTCGTCGTCGTTCACAACGAGCTGCTTGGCGAGGTCGACCGCGCGTTGGCGACGCGCGGTCGGGATATCATCAACGGCCCTCAGCCGATAATCGAGTGGGGCTTCCTCGACAACCACGGGCCGCCCGCGGGCGTCCAGAGGGCTTTAGTG
>JAWVDY010000309.1:0-2713 GCA_033856995.1 Gaiellaceae bacterium | reverse complement strand
AGGCAAGCCGAACGCCGGACAGGACGACACCCGCGGCCAGCTCGCGGTTCTCACCGAAGCCGATGCCGACGGCAGACGCTTTCTCGGCGTGACGATCCGCGCGCGCTCGGGGAAGAGCAGCGACCGGGTGTACGTGCACGCGAAGGTCGCAATCGTCGACGATCGCTGGCTGACGCTCGGCTCGGCGAACCTCAACGCGCACTCCTTCTACAACGACAGCGAGGTCAACATCGTCGCCTGCGACCCCGAGCTCGCGCGCGACACGCGACTGCGACTGTGGGCCGCTCATCTCGAACGGGATACCGAGGAGATCGCCGGTGCGCCGCAGATGGTCGTCGACGAGATCTGGCGCCCGATCGCCGCCGAGCAGCGTGAGCGTCAGCGGCGCGGTCAGCCGCTGACGCACGGGCTGGTGCAATTGCCCGCGACCTCAAGGCGTTCCGAGCGCCTGCTCGGCCCGCTACAAGCCCTCATCGTCGACGGCTGAGCGCCGCACCGGCGAAGAACGCACCGCGCCGCGCCCGCTTGAGCGATCGCAGCAGGGCTACCGGCCGCGGATCTGCGGGAGCCGCCGCGCGTGCCTGCCGAGCAGCAGATCCGGCTCACTCGTGCGGCTGGCCGCGACGCGGCCCGCAGGCCGCCCTCGCGGCAGCTCAGCGTGGGCGACCTCGGACTCTGACCCGAAGCCCGCGGCCCACGGCCCGGATGCGGCCCACGAGCGCAAACCGATGGCCGGCCCTTTGCAGCCGGCCCTGAAAATCAAGAAAGCCCCGGAACGGCGGGCATCAACGAGAGAGCCCTCTTCCGGACTCGAACCGGAGACCCCTTCCTTACCATGGAAGTGCTCTACCAACTGAGCTAAGAGGGCGCGAACGGGAAGCGTAGCCCTTCCGCGGCCGCTAGCGTGCGGGAAGCCGATGGCCAGCCTCAATCCTGCGCTGGAGGACGTGCGCTTCTGCCCGCGCTGCGGCGCGCAGGCGGTCGTCGCGTTTCCGCGCTCGCTCGTATGCGAGGGCTGCGGCTACCAGGCGCTGTGGAGCCCGGAGCCGGTCGCGGCCGCGATCCCGCGCGACGAGGACGGGCGGATCTGGCTGCTCCGGCGGGCGCATCATGAGGGCGCGGGGCGCTGGACGTTTCCTGGCGGGTTCGTCGAGCTCGGTGAGACGGTCGAGGATGCGGCGCGGCGCGAGACGCGAGAGGAGCTTGAGATGGAGATCGAGCTGGGCGAGCTTGTGGGGGTCTACTCGCGAGCGGACGAGCGGGTGGTGCTGGTCGTGTTCCAGGCTCGCGCGCTCGGTCTGGCGAGCGAGACCGACGAGGCGACAGAGGTGCGGGCGTTCGCGCCCGACGAGCTGCCGTGGGACGAGCTCGCGTTCTGGTCGACGACGGCCGCGCTGCGCGACGCGCTCGCCGCCGGCGACGACTGACGGCGCGACCGGCCGCCGGCCGCTCAGGCCCCTACGCCGCGTCGTCCTCCACGCTCTCCGCGGCGCCGTCAGCTGTCTGGCGCTTGGGGATCGGCCGCTTCGTGCCCGGCGCGGTGATCGTCGTGACCGGCAGCCCGAGGCCCTTGAGCTTGCTCGGCAGGTCGGTGTGCAGCCAGCGCGAGACGCGCACGGGCAGCGTCGACAGGATGATCTCGTCGAAGCCGCGGGTGTTGACCGCGTCCTGGATCGCGTCCATCGGGTTGTGATCGCCGATGATGCCCTCGATATCCGATCCCGCCGCCTCCTCGAGCATCGGCAGCGCGAGCTCGAGCGTCGCGCCCGCCTCGGCCCGGTCGGTGTCCTCGGGGTTCACGGCGCGGGCCAGCCCGTGCGGCGTGTTCGGCACGAGCAGCGTGAACACGGCGGGACCGGCTGCGGCGCGTTCGGCGACGGCCTTCTGCAGCGCGGGCGTGGCCGCGGTCCTGTTCGCGACGATGAGGACGCGGGCGGGCGTGGAGGACTCCATGGGCAATTGACCCTTCTGCTCGGGCGACCGGGAGCCGCGGATCGTGCCACGTCCCCTCGCCGCTCGCCATCTGCCTCGACGCGGCGGTGGGATACGTCAAGCCCGACCGGACGCGCGAGGGGCGCGTCCGTCCGCGAAAACGCGGCTATGGCGGGGGCAGGATTCGAACCTGCGAAGGCAGAGCCATTGCGTTTACAGCGCAACCCCTTTGACCGCTCGGGAACCCCGCCGGGGCGGCCGCCAGTGTAGCGATCCTTGGAGCCGCCATGGCCTCGAGCGTGTCCCCGGGCTCGACCTCGTAGTCCGCGTACTTCGGCCCGCCGAGACGGATGAGGCAGCCGCCGTCCACGACCGTCGCTGGGATGAACCATCGCCGGCCATCGCCGGTCAGGACGAACAGGTAGTCGCACTGCGTCGGGCAGAAGGTCTTCACGAGACCGCTCCAGCTCCGGTTGCCCCCGCGCGTCGCGAGCGTGGCTTCGTACCGGCCGTTCCTGAACACGGTGGACGTCTTGACTTGGACGCGGAGAATCCGGTCTTCCCATAGAGCGATGAGGTCGATGTCCCGGCTGTGCTCGAGCGGCAGGTACACGCTCGCTCCCTTCGAGAACAGCCACGCAATCGCCGAGAACTGCCGCAATCGCCCTGTATCCGGGGTGGGATCCGCACCGCCACAGATCAGAACATACGTTCTGGTTCGGACGGAATCAGGTAGTGGCGAGCAGCGCGTCGACGCGCTGCGTGAGCTCCGGGGCGTCGG
>JAWVDY010000308.1:0-2858 GCA_033856995.1 Gaiellaceae bacterium | reverse complement strand
GCCTCGACCTACCCGCTCGCCTGCTACCGGGATGCGCTGAAGCACGTCAAGGGTGACCTGAAGGTCTATTCGAGCCTCACGGACGACATCCGCTCGGCCCTGCAGGCCGCGATCGCACGGAAGAACGGCAAGTCGAACGTCCCCGACCAGGTCGGCAAGGGCACCGTTCCGACGCAGACCGGCCCCATCCTCGTTGACACGAACACGGAGACGACGAAGACGACGAGCGTGGAGACGACGACCTCCGGCCCGACGGACACGGTCGCGCAGGGGCCGACCGATCCACCTGCGGACAGCGGCGGCGGTGGCATCCCCGTCCCGCTGATCGTGCTCGGTGCGCTCGCGATTCTGCTGGCGGCCGCAGGTGCAGTCGGGATGATCGTCAAGCGTCGCCGCGGCGACGCCGCCGTCTAACGCGGGATCAGCCGTCGGAGGCGCGCTCGTTCGCCCGGCAGGTAGAAGCCGAGCGGCAGGAGTGCAAGCGGATACACGAGAGTGAGCAGGATCGCGACCGGCAGCGACCGCAGCTCGTACCCGGCAACCGTGAGCGCGATCGCGACCGAGCTGAGTGTCACCACGCGCCGCCACTGGTAGGCGACCGGGTAGACCTTTTGCGAGTTGATCGTCATGCCGACGAACAGGGCGACATACGCAGCGCTCGTCGAGATCGCTGCGCCCATCATGCCGTAGCGCGGAATCAGTGCCACGTTCAGCACGATGTTCAGGATCGCGGCCGCGCCGCTGACGATCCAGTTGAACTGCGTGCGGCGCGCGCGCCCGATGCCGATGGCGAGAACGGTGTAGCCGGCGTAGGCGCTCGAGGCGAACGCGAGCAACCCGACGGCCTGATCCGCGCGGTAGAAGCCCGGGCTGGAGGGCGCGAGGATCTTCACGATCCACGGTGCGAGCGCGCCGAGCGCGATCGAGATCCAACAGCAGACGAAGAGCAGGTACGTGAGGACGAACGAGTACGTGCGCTTCGCGTCCGACTCGTCTTCGATCGAGTAGGCGAATGCCGGCCAGGCGAGGCGGAAAGCGATCATCAGGAAGACGATCACGCTCGACGCACGCACGGCCAGCGAGTAGACGCCGACCTCGGCGATGCCCTTGTAGTGCCCGACGAAGATCCGGTCGATGAAGTTGATCGCCCAGAGGGCGAGTGCCGACGGGACGAGCGGCATGCCGAATCGGTTCATCTCACGGAAGAGCTGGCGGTCGAACTGCAGGCCGAGCTGGTAGCGGCGGTACACGAGCAGCACGAGGTAGACCGAGAGCGTGCCGATGAAGTTGCCGACGACGGCGCCGGTCGCGCCCTTGTGCAGTCCGACGACGAGCAGCACGGTGACGCCGACGGTGATCAGGATGTTCGCGACGCTCGCGAAGACGAACTGCACGGCGCGTTCCTCGACGCGGAAGAGATTCGTCAGCTGCGAGTAGTTCATCTGCGCCCACAGCCCGACCGCGCCGGCGCGGACGAGCCACGGGTCGTCGCCGAGGTTGAGTGCGTGCGCGATCGGCGAGGCGAGCGCGCAGCCGAGGATCAGCCCGACGGTCGCCATCGTCATCGTGAACCAGAACGTCGTGCGGACGACGACCACGCGCCGCTCGGGATCCTTCGAGTCGAAGTAGAAGCGGAAGAACGCGCTCGAGATGCCGGCCGAGAGCACGATCACGAGCACGGCGGTCAGCGCCGTCACCTGCTCGATCTTCCCGAAGCCCTTCGTGCCGAGGTACGAGGTGGAGAGGGGGAGGAGGGCGACCGCGAGCAGCCGCGAGAGGATCCCGCCGAGCCCGTAGATCGCCGAATGGCGCGCGAGCCTGCGGATCTGGAACGAGAGGGACATCAGAGTCGACGGTAAAGGTCGACCAGGCGGTCGGCGATGCGCTCGATGTCGTGCACCTGCTCGACGTACGCACGGCTTGCGGCACCGATCTCGCGCCGGAGCGCCGGCCGTTCGACGAGTGGACGCAAAGCGTCGACGAGCGTCTCCTTCGTCGCGGGGACGACGGGCAGGCGGACGCCGAAGCCTTCCGCGCTGCGTTCGACGACATCCGGCTTCAAATAGGTCACGACGGGCTTGCCGAGCGCCATCGACTCGAGCGCGAAGACGCCGTGCCAGCCCGCGTTCAGCTGGTCGACGATGATGTCGGCACGTGCGTAGCGCTCACGGGCGACGTCGTGCGGTACGCCCTCGACGATCTCGAGGTCGACGGGCAGCTGCTCGCACGCTTCGATCACGTAGCGCGTGCCCTTCTTCTCCCGGTTGGACGGAGCGTGCACGACGAGCGGCCGCGGGTTGTCCGAGGGTGGCACGGGCGTGAACGGCCGCAGGTCGAGCCCCGGCGGGATCACGTGCGCCTCGGGCACCCAGCGTGTCGCGTCGTAGGAGCCGACGATCTCGGCATTCGCCCGCTTGCCGAATGCGAGCTCGGCGGGCGTCTTCCCGCGGATGTCGGAGCCGAGGTAGTGGAAGACGGTCTTCTTGCCGAGCAGGCGCAGGAGCGGGAACTGCAACGACTTCGGGATCAGCGTCAGCCCGAAGTAGAAGTGAAAGATGTCCGTCTGCGGCGCGAGCTTCGCGAACGCGACGAACTGCTGCATGAGTCGCAGCGGCAGCGGTCCCGCGCGGTCGAGCGACACATCGGCCTCGGGGTGAAGCTTCCCGCGCTCGAAGACGACGAGCCGCGCGTCCACTCCCTTGCGCCGCAGCGCCTGCACGTTCTCCCACGGGATCCCCGCAATGTTCACCGGGCAGTGCGTGACCCGAAGAGTCATGTCCCGGGGACAGTCCCCGGAACATGGCCCGAACAGACAACCTGTGGAACGTGCGCCGCCGTTTCGAGACGGAGGCTGCCGC
>JAWVDY010000307.1:0-4453 GCA_033856995.1 Gaiellaceae bacterium | reverse complement strand
CGAGGACGGCTCCTTCGAGCGCGTTTTCACCGGCCACTTCTACGGCCACCTGAAGGAGCGGGAGCGGCAGGCGTTCCTGCGCGAGGCGCGGCGGGTCGCGCCCGAGCTCGTAGTCGTCGATTCGGCGATCCAAGAGCCGGGCGTCGAGGAGGAATGGCAGGAGCGGATCCTCAACGACGGCACGCGCTGGGAGGTCTACAAGCGCTACTTCGCGCCGGAGGGACTAACTGCCGAGCTCGGCGGGGGCAGCACCGTTTTCGCCGGCCGCTGGTTCGTCGCCGTCCGCTCTTGACGCGTCGCCGCTCGAGCTATCGCTCGCTCGTCTCGCTCCAACGCGACAACCGGGCCTGCCGCGCGTGCGTGGAGGCCGGCTACCCGCTCGAGTCGCTGCCGATCGTCCAGCCGTACGAAGGCCAGCGCGCGTACATGTTCGGCCAGGCGCCGGGCATCGTCGAGGGCGAGGAGCGCCGGCCCTGGCGCGGCCGAGCCGGCCGCACGCTCCGGCGCTGGCTCGGGCTCGACGAAGACGAGTTCTACGCGGCGTTCTACTGCGCATCGGTCACGCGCTGCTATCCCGGGCGGGCGGCGAGCGGGCGAGGCGACCGCACGCCGACCCCGCGCGAGCAGGAGCTCTGCGCGTTCTGGCGCCACTGGGAGCTCGAGCTGATCCGCCCGCAGCTGATCGTCCCGGTCGGCGGCCTGGCGGCCCGGCGCCTGCTCGGGCTGCAGAGCGTCACCGAGTCGGTCGGCCGGCGCTTCGAGCTCGAGGGCGCGGTCGCGATCCCGCTGCCGCATCCTTCCGGCGCCAGCGGCTGGCTCAACGATCCGGCCAACCGCGAGCGAGTCGCCGGCGCATCGGAGCTCGTGCGCCTCGAGCTCACGCGCGTACGTGACGAAACACCCGGACGCTAGATTTCGAGGGTGCAGGACACGCCCCGCTATCGCCACACATTTGCCCGGCTGCTCGGGTTCCTGCGCCCCTACAAGATCTCGCTGATCGTCTCGATCGTGCTCGCGGTGGGCTCGCAGGTCGCGCAGCTGGCCCTGATCTGGATCACCAAGCACGTGATCGACGACGCGCTGCGTCCGCACGACGCGCACCGCCTCAAGGTCCTCGTCGCGGCGATCGTCGCGCTTGGCTTCGCGCGCGCGGTCCTGATGGCGGGGCGGCGGCTGATCTCAGGGCGCCAGGCGCTCGCGGTCGAGATGGACATGCGGCAGGGCCTCTATGCGCACCTCGTCAGGCTCTCGTTCGGGTTCTACGACCGGCACCAGACCGGGCAGCTCATGTCACGCGCGACCGTCGACCTCCAGGGCGTGCGCTTCTTCCTCGGGTACGGCCTGATCTTCTTCTTCCAGAACGCGCTGACCGTGGTCTCGGTGACCGCCGTCCTGTTCGTCTTCCAGTGGAAGCTCGCGCTGATCGTGCTCGCGATCACGCCGGTGCTCGTCGCGCTCGCCTACCGCTACAGCCACATCGCCCATCCGACGCTGCGCGAGGTCCAGCAGAAGCTCGCCGACGTGGCGACCGTGGCCGAGGAGAACATCGTCGGCGTCCACGTCGTCAAGTCGTTCGCTCAGGAGCCGCAGGAGTCCGCGAAGTTCCACGCGCGCTCCGAGGATGTCTTCCGCGAGACCGTGCGGGCGAACCGGCAGCGCGCTACGTACGTGCCGCTGATCTCGTGGGTGCCGCTGCTCGCCCAGGGCGCGGTGCTGCTCATCGGGGCTCGGATGGTGACGAGCGGCCAGCTATCCGTCGGAGGCTTCGTCGCCTTCAACCTCTACCTCAGCATGCTCGTCACGCCGCTGCGCTCGCTCGGCATGTGGATCGGGCAGTCCCAGCGCGCGACCGCGTCCGGCGAGCGGATCTTCCAGGTCATGGACGAGCCGGAGGAGATCGCCGAGCGACCGGGCGCAGTCGAGCTTCCGCCGGGTGGCGGGGACCTGCTCTTCGAGAACGTCAGCTTCGAGTACATGGAGGGACGGCCGGTGCTCGAGGACATCGACCTGGCCGTCGCGCCCGGCACGACGATCGCGTTGATCGGCCAAACCGGATCCGGCAAGACGACCTTGACGTCGCTCGTCCCGCGTTTCTACGACGCGACCGCCGGCCGCGTCCTGATCGACGGCACCGACGTGCGCGACGTGACGATCACCTCGCTGCGGCGGTCGGTCGGCGTGATCTCGCAGGATCCGTTCCTCTTCTCCGCGAGTGTGCGCGAGAACATCACCTTCGGCGCACCCGACCTAGACGAGGCGGAGGTCGAGCACATCGCGCGCCTCGCGCAGGCACACGAGTTCGTGGAGCAGCTGCCGGAGGGCTACGACACCGTGATCGGCGAGCGCGGGATCACGCTCTCGGGCGGGCAGCGCCAGCGGCTCGCCATCGCCCGGGCGCTCGCGGTCGATCCGCGGATCCTGATCCTCGACGACGCGACGGCCTCGGTCGACGCCACGACCGAGGCGCGGATCCGCGCCGGCCTGCGCGAGGCGACGCGGGACCGGACGACGCTGATCATCGCGCACCGGCTCTCGACGATCGCGCTCGCCGACGAGATCGTGGTGCTCGACGAAGGGCGGATCGTCGCCCGCGGCGCGCACGACGCGCTGCTCGAGACGAGCTCGGTCTATCGCGACATCTACGAGCACGGGCTGCTCGAGCGGCAGTTCGCGGATGCCGTCGAGTCGCGGGCCGGCGGCGAAGCGCTGGAGGCGGCGTCGTGAGGGTCTGGCAGCCGGGCAGCCACCTGATGCACCAGCGCGAAGCGCGCGTCGACGACTGGTCCTGGCGGCGCACGCGCCGGCGCCTCGGGACGCTCGTCCGCCTGACGCGGCGGTACCGAACCCGCACGCTGCTCTCGATCGGCTCGCTGCTGCTCGCGACGGCGACCGCGCTGGCTCCTCCGTTCCTCTCCAAGTACGCGGTCGACGACGGCATTCGCCAGCACGACCTGACGAAGCTCTGGTGGATCGTCGGCGCCTTCCTCGCGGCCGGCCTCCTGAACTGGGGCATGAGCTACGCCCAGACGTACCTCACCGGCTGGGTCGGCGAGCGCATCCTGGCCGACCTCCGCAACCGCCTCTTCGACCACCTGCAGCGCCTCTCCCTGGGCTTCTACGAGCGGAACCGCGCCGGCGTGATCATCAGCCGGCTGACGAACGACGTGGAGGCGATCGACCAGCTCGTCACCGACGGCGTCACGAGCCTCGTCCAGAACACGCTCACGCTGATCGGCACCGCGATCCTGCTGTTCGTCCTCGACTGGCGACTCGCGCTCGCGACGCTGCTCGTGATCCCGTTCATGAGCGTCGCGACCGTGATCTTCCGGAAGCGCTCCGCGCGCGCGTACGCCGACGTGCGCGAGCGGCTCGGCCTCGTGACGGCGACGCTCGCCGAGGACATCGCCGGGATGCGAATCGTCCAAGCATTCACGCGCGAGCAGACGAACATGCGCAACTTCAAGGCCGTGACCGAGCACTACCGCGAGTCGAACATGCAGACGGTCGTCCTGAACGGCCTCTACTTCCCGTTCGTCGACCTGCTCTCGACGGTGGCGCTCGCGGTCGTGCTCGGCTACGGGGGCCACCTCTACTTCCAGGGCGCGGTCACGCTCGGAACGCTGTTCGCCTTCATGCTCTACGTGCAGAACTTTTTCGACCCGGTGCAGCAGCTCTCGCAGCTCTACGGCACCTTCCTCTCGGCGACGGCGGCGCTCGACAAGATCGTCGACGTGCTCGACCAGCGGCCCGAGGTGGTCGATCGCCCTGGCGCTGAGCCGCTGCCGAGCGCGGTGGGCCACGTTGTCTTCGAGGACCTCCGGTTCGGCTACGGCGACGGGCCGGAGGTGCTGCACGGGCTCGGGCTCGACGTCCCGGCAGGGACGACGGTCGCGCTCGTCGGTCACACCGGCGCGGGTAAGTCGACGATCGCGAAGCTGCTGGCGCGCTTCTACGACCCGCGCGAGGGGAGAATCACGATCGACGGCCACGACCTCCGCGATGTGACCCAGGCCTCCCTCCGCCACCAGCTCGGAATCGTCCCGCAGGAAGGCTTCCTCTTCGCGGGCACGGTCAGCGAGAACATCGCCTTCGGCCGGCCCGACGCGCGGCAGGACGAGATCGTCAGCGCCGCCGAGACGATCGGCGCGAACGAGTTCATCCTGCGGCTCGAGGACGGCTACGAGACGCAGCTCCAGGAGCGCGGCAGCCGCCTCTCGCTGGGACAGCGCCAGCTGGTGGCACTCGCCCGCGCTCTTCTTGCCGATCCACGCATCCTGATCCTCGACGAGGCGACCTCGTCGGTCGACATCGGGACCGAGCGGAAGATCGAGCAGGCGCTGCGGACGCTGCTCGCGGGGCGCACGGCCTTCGTGATCGCGCATCGCCTCTCGACGATCCGCGACGCCGACCTGATCGTCGTCCTCGAGCACGGCCAGGTCGTCGAGCAGGGCAG
>JAWVDY010000306.1:0-22239 GCA_033856995.1 Gaiellaceae bacterium | reverse complement strand
CTTCATCAGGACGAGCGATGAGGGTCACAAGCGCTTCGTCCGCGAGTTCCTCCAGCGGATCTACGACAACGGCGACGTCTACGAAGACGTGTACGCAGGCCTCTACTGCGTCGGCTGCGAGGAGTTCAAGAGCGAGGCGGACCTCGTCGACGGCTTGTGCCCGGAGCATGGGACCGCGCCCGAGCGAATCGAGGAGACGAACTACTTCTTCCGCCTCTCCGCCTACCAGGACCGCCTGCTCGAGCTCTACGACGCGCGACCCGATTTCGTGCTTCCGCGCAACCGCTACAACGAGGCGCGGAGCTTCATCGCGGGCGGCCTCGAGGACTTCAGCGTCAGTCGCGCCGGCCAGCCGTGGGGCGTGCCGATCCCGTGGGACGAAGGGCAGGTCACCTATGTCTGGGTAGACGCCCTCATCAACTATCTGAGCGCGCTGACGTATGCCCGAGATGGCGAAGACCTGCGCGGCCAGTTTTGGCCCGAGGTGCGGCACCTGCTCGGCAAGGACATCCTTCGCTTCCACTGCGTCTACTGGCCGGCGCTCCTGCTCGCAGCAGGCTACGAGGTTCCACGGCAGCTGTTCGCACACGGTTGGCTGCTACTCGAGGACCGGAAGATCTCGAAGTCGCTCGGGAACGTACTCGACCCGCTCGACCTGATCGACGTCTATGGGGCCGATGCGGTCCGGTTCTGGGCGTTGCGCTCGGTCTCGTTCGGGCAGGACGGCAACACGTCACTGGACGGGCTGCACGAGCGGTACGAGCGCGAGCTCGGCAACGACCTCGGCAACCTCGTGTCGCGCACGACCGCGATGATCGCTCGCTACCGCGACGGGCAGGTCGCGCCGGGGCGAGCGAATGAGGACCTCGGCGGCTTGCTCGAACAATTGAGGACGAAGCTCGTCGAGCGGTTCGACGCCTGGGACCTGACCGGCGCGCTCGAGGACATCTGGGAGGTCGTGCGCTGGCTGAACAAGCACGTCGAGTCGACGGCGCCGTGGCAGCTTGCGAAGGACGAGTCGCAGGCCGCCGAGCTCGAGGCGGTGCTCTACGACCTCGCGGACGGCCTGCGCGCGGTCACGGTCGCGCTGTCGCCGTACCTCCCGGGCGCCGCGCCGCAGATCCTGGCCGCGCTCCAGCAGCCGCTCGAGCTCGGCCTGGACCGAATTGCGTACGGCCTCACGCCCGAGACGACCGGCATCGCGGCTGCCGCTCCGCTCTTCCCGCGCGTGGACCAGCCCATCGCGGCCGCGTGATCGACACGCACGCGCACCTCGACGCCTGCGCGGAGCCGGCGGACGAGCTGATCGCGAGGGCGCAGGCGGCGGACGTGCAGCGGATCGTCTCGGTCGGCTCCGGGCTCGTCTCCTGCCGCGAGACGCTCGAGCTCGCACGAGGCAACGACGGTGTATTCGCCGCGCTCGGCATTCACCCGCATCAGGCGGTCGACCCGGAGGCGGGGACCGTCGACGAGCTCCGCGAGCTCCTCGACGACCCTCGCGCCGTCGCGGTCGGCGAGACCGGCCTCGACTTCTACCGCGACTACGCACCTCACGACCGGCAGGTCGAGCTCTTCGAAAGGCAGCTCGAGCTCGCCGCCGATCTCGGCAAGGCGGTCGTCGTCCACACGCGTTCGGCCTCCGACGAGACCGCCGCCGCGCTGGAGACCTTCCGAGGCACCGTCGTCCTCCACTGCTTCTCGTCGCCGGACCTGCTCCCGGTCGCGCTCGAGCGCGGTTACTACCTCTCGTTCGCCGGAAACGTGACCTATCCGAAGGCCGACGACCTGCGCGAGGCCGCCCGTGCCGTCCCACGGGACCGGCTGCTCGCCGAGACGGATTGCCCGTACCTGTCGCCGCAGCCGCGCCGCGCCCGCCCGAACGAGCCTGCGAACGTCATCCACACCGTCGCCGCACTCGCGGAGGCTCGCGACGAGCCGGTCGCAGAGCTGGTCGAACAGCTCGACGCCAATGCGGTAGCCGCCTTCGGGCTCCCATGAGACCGGCGGCGAAGAAGGCGCTCGGCCAGCACTTCCTCGTCGACGAGAACCTCCTCGGCGTGATCGGCCGCCTCGCCGACCTCGACGCGGCGGACGTCGTGCTCGAGATCGGCCCCGGTCTGG
The DNA here is from genome assembly GCA_033856995.1 of Gaiellaceae bacterium. GTDB lineage: Bacteria > Actinomycetota > Thermoleophilia > Gaiellales > Gaiellaceae > AC-32. The sequence continues at coordinate 20,118 of JAWVDY010000306.1, read as the reverse complement.
GCGTGCTCACCACGTACCTCGCCGACCGCGCAGCTCACGTCCATGCGGTCGAGCTCGACCGCTCGCTCGAGCCGCGCCTCGCCCACGCGCTCGAGGGGCGCGAGAACGTCGACCTTCACTTCGGCGACGCGCTCCGGCTCGACCTCGCGCAGCTCGAGCCGCCGCCGAAGAAGCTCGTCGCGAACCTGCCGTACAACATCGCGACGCCGCTCGTCGTCGAGAGCCTCGACGGCTTGCCCAGCGTTCGGCACTGGACGGTAATGGTGCAGCGCGAGGTCGCGGACCGCTTCTTCGCACAGCCCTCGACGAAGGCGTACGGCGCAGTCTCGGTGCTCGTCCAACTCACCGCGGAGCGCACCGGCTTCCACGCGGTCTCGCGCACGGTCTTCCGCCCGGAGCCGAACGTCGACTCGGCGCTCGTCGCCTTCCGGCGTCGCGAGCTCGCGCCCGACTTCGCGCGCGTGAAGCACGTCGTGACTGCGGCGTTCGCCCACCGGCGGAAACGGCTCGCGAACTCGCTCGAGCTCGCAGGCATCGCCGATCGTGACGCGGCGGAGGCCGCCCTCGAGGTCGTCGGCCGCAAGCAGTCCGTCCGCGCGGAGGAGCTCGCGCCGGAGGAGTTCGTCACCCTTGCACGTCAGTTGCGAACGTGACTCGCGCCCCCGCCACCGCGAAGCTCAACCTCGCGCTCGTCGTCGGCCCGCCGGGCGGCGATGGGCGCCACGAGGTCGCGACGGTGCTCCAGCGCGTCGACCTGGCCGACCGCGTCCAGGTCGAGCCGGCGGCGAGCCTGCGGGTCGAAGGCTTCCCCAAGGACACGATCGTCCGCCGCGCGCTCGAGTTGCTCGCCGAGGCCGCGGGCACCGAGGCGCGGTGGGAAGCGCGGATTTCCAAGCACGTACCGGTCGCGGCCGGCCTCGGTGGAGGCAGCTCGGACGCCGCGACCGCCCTGCGGCTCGCCAACGAGACGCTGCCGGAGCCGCTGCCGCCCGAGCGCGTGCACGAGCTCGCCGCCGAGCTGGGCGCCGACGTGCCGTTCTTCCTCACCTCCGGGCCGCAGCTCGGCACGGGCACCGGGGCCGAGCTCGCGCCACTCGAGCTCCCGCAGGACTACTGGGTCGTGCTCCTGCTCCCGCACGGCGCGCGAAAAGCGTCGACAGCCTCCGTCTACGACGACTTCGACCGCCGCGGCGGGGGCGAGGGCTTCGAGGAGCGCAGCGCCGCGCTCGACGAGGCGCTGCGCCAGGCCCTTCGTCCGCGCGACCTCGCGGCGCTGCCGCCGAACGACCTCGCGAGCTCGCCGCTCGCGCAGACGCTCCGAGAGCTCGGCGCCTTTCGCGCAGACGTGAGCGGCGCCGGCCCCGCGGTGTACGGCCTGTTCCTGCACCGGGATCCGGCGGCCGCCGCCGAGCGCGAGCTGCGCAGCGCAGGCCGAACGTGGCTCACCGTGCCCACTTGGTACGGTTGAACGATGGGCTACAACGAGTCGCTCGGGCACGGGAGCGGGGGCGGCACGGTCGAGCACCGCTCGACCCGCACGGGACGCTGGCTGCGGGCGCGCCGCATCCGGATCGCCCTGTGGATCGCGGTCTTCGAGGGAATCATCGTCGCGCTCGCGCACGACGTCTCGCGCTGGACGGTCGTCGCGATCGCGATCCCGCTGCTCGCGCTCTACCTCGCCTGGGGCCGGAACGCGCGGTCGGACACGATCCGCCAGTTCGCCTGGATCGCCGGCGCCTCGCAGGCGCTCGCCGTCGTGGTCGTGATCATGGCGTTCATCCTCAGCTGGCTCGCCCTCGTCTTGGCGGCGATCTTCGCGGCCGTTGCGCTCCTGTTCCTCTTCTCAGACCGGGGCTAAGCTGCGCGCTTCGTGCTCCGGCGCCCTAGCCAAGTGCTGAGGCATCGCTTGCGATGCCGCCTAGAGGCCGTGCGGGCTCTGCCCGTGCGGCGGTCCAACACCCGACCTTGCGCACGCAAACAAAACTCGTGGGGCGTAGCCAAGTGCCGTCCAACGCCGATCTCGGGCAACCAGACAAATGCAGTGGGGCGTAGCCAAGTGGTAAGGCAGCGGGTTTTGGTCCCGCGATCCCAGGTTCGAATCCTGGCGCCCCAGCCATCTCCATGAGCGATCGCAACCTCGCAGCCGTCGTGCTCGCAGCCGGGCTCGGAACGCGCATGCGCTCCGAGACGCCGAAGCACCTCCACCCGCTGCTCGGGCGGCGCCTCGCCGACTGGGTGATCGAGGCCGCGCGAACGCTCGGGCCGAAGCCGCTCGTCGTCGTCACATCGCCCGACGCCCGCGACGCATTCGACGGCGTCGAGGTCGCCGTCCAGGAGGAGCCGCGCGGCACGGGCGACGCGGCCGCCGCGGCGCGGGCGAGCCTCGAGGACTTCGACGGCGACGTGCTCGTTGTCACCGGCGACGCGGCCACGATCACCGGCGAGCTGCTCAGCTCCCTGCTCGGGACGCACCGCTCGCAGAAGGCAGCGGCCACCGTCCTCTCGTTCGAGCCGCCGGATCCCCGAGCGTACGGCCGGATCGTCCGCGGCGACGACGGCTCGCTGCAGGCGATCGTCGAGGCGCGCGACGCGAGCGAGGACGAGCTCGCGATCGGCGAGGTCAACTCCTCGATCTACGTCTTCGACGCGGCAAAGCTGTGGCCCGCGCTCGCGTCCCTGAAGCCCGACAACGCGCAGGGCGAGCTCTACCTCACCGACACCGTCCGCGACCTCGCCGCCGCCGGCGAGCGGGTGGCCGTGCACAAGGCCGAGCACAGCGCGGATGCAGAGGGTGTGAACACGCGCGCCGAGCTCGCCGCCGCGGCCACGATCCTGCGTGACCGGATCAACCGGGAACACATGCTCGCCGGGGCCACGATCGTCGACCCGGCCTCGACGTGGATCGACCCGAGCGTGGAGCTCGAGCCCGACTGCACGATCCAGCCCTTCACGGTGCTCAAGGGCTCGACCCGCGTCGCACGCGGGGCGGAGGTAGGGCCTCACGTAGTCGCCGCGGACGCCGAGATCGGCCCCGGCGCGCTCGTCGGCCCCTTCTGTTACCTTCGCCCCGGAACCGTGCTGGAGACAGGCGCGAAGGCGGGCGCGTTCGTGGAGATCAAGAACTCCCGCCTCGGCGCAGGCGTGAAGGCGTCACACCAGTCCTACATTGGGGACGCAGACATCGGCGAGGGTACGAACATCGGAGCCGGCAACATCACGGCCAACTTCTCTCACGAGCCGGGAAAGCCCAAGGGCCGGACGACGATCGGGCGCAACGTCAGGACCGGCGTCCACAATGCCTTCGTTGCACCCGTCGAGATCGGCGACGGCGCCTGGACTGGGGCCGGTTCGGTCATCACGACCGACGTCCCTCCGGAGTCGCTGGCGGTCGCACGGGCGCGCCAGGAGAACAAGGATGGCTACGTGCGAAAGAAGCGGGAGCAGGAGGAATGAGTGAGGCGACGCTGCCCGGGCTCGAGACCGTCGAGCCGGTGCTGCCGGTGACGGATCGCACGCCCTGGATCGAGCGCGGGCCGCAGAAGCGCCTGATGCTCTTCTCGGGCCGCTCGAACCCGGAGCTCGCTGAGCAGATCTCCGAGAAGCTCGGCATCCACCTCGGCGAGGTGAAGCTGAAGACCTTCGCGAACGGCGAGACGTACGTTCGCTACCTCGACTCGATCCGCGGTGCCGACGTCTTCATCGTCCAGTCCGGGAACCAGCCGGTGAACGACCACCTCGTCGAGCTGCTGATCATGATCCAGGCCGCGAAGCTCGCCTCGGCAAAGCGGATCACAGCGGTCGTCCCGTGGTTCCCATACTCGCGCCAGGACAAGAAATCGGCCCCGCGGGAGCCGATCACCGCGAAGCTCGTCGCCGACGCGCTCGAGAGCGCAGGCGCCGACCGCGTGGTGACGATGGACCTGCACGCGGGCCAGATCCAGGGCTTCTTCACGATTCCGGTCGACCACATGACCGCGCTGCAGCTCTTCGCGCAGTACTACCGCGACAAGGGCCTCCAGGGCGACGGCATCGTGGCAGTCTCGCCGGATCCGGGCCGCGCCAAGATGGCGCGCCGGTTCGGCCAGATGCTCGAAGGCGACCTCGCGATCCTGAACAAGACCCGCCCGAGCCACGACGAGGCCTCGGTCACGGAGGTGATCGGGCGCGTCGAGGGCAAGGTCGCGATCATGAGCGACGACATGATCGTCACCGGCGGCACGCTGATCGCCGGCGCCGAGGCGCTGCTCGAGGCCGGCGCCACCGAGGTCTACGCCTGCGCGACACACGGGCTCTTCCCCGGCAACGCCTTCGAGAAGATCGCCGCGAGCGCGCTCAAGCAGGTCGCGGTCACGAACACCGTGCCGATCGACCCCGTCAACCGCCCGGACAAGATCGACGTCCTGCCCGTCTCGGGCCTGCTCGCCGAGACGATCCTGAACGTCTTCGCCGACGACTCGGTCTCCGCGATCTTCGCGGGCGAGAACCAGCTGTTCTAGCGGGAGTGGCTCAACCAGGCGGTTGGGCCACTCTTTCTACTGGAACTTTCTACTGCCTAAGGCTCAGGCGATGAAAGACTGGGTTCGCTGAGCCGCGCAGCTGCTCGCGATGCTCGTCCGTGATGCCCTCGTCCGAACAGCGCCTCCTTTTCGCCGGGGCGCTGTTTCTCAGAAGACGCTGCACTCCCAAGTTGAGTGGGCGGACCTTTGTCGGTGCGCAAACCACGCGCTGCCTGTCGCGCCCTCAATCGAAATCCGCGACGATGCGGCGTCGGCTCAACAAGAAGGAGGCTGGTGTGTATCGGCAGCGGATTCGCCAAGAGATTCTCTACGGACAGTTCCGTGAATACATGGAGATTGCGGAGGAGGTTATTGCGCTTCGACGGAAACTCGGGTTGGCCGCGCCCATTCTGTGGGCACCCACGTTCGGTACGGCAAACGAGATCGTGTGGGAGATCGAGTACCCTGATCTCGCCACCTTCCAGCGCGAGAACGAGGCCTTCTACTCTGACGTCGACGTGATGAAGCAGTGGCGCCAGCTTTGGCAGCATGCGGTGCAGGGCTCCATACAGGACGAACTGCTAGAGGAAGCGCCACGCATCGCATAGCGCTCCTGAGGTGAGGTCTCTGTAAGGCACGCTCCAACCGACGCTAGCCGGTGAGGCAGTACGCATAGGCAGTCACCGTCGAATCAACGCCATCGGCCCTAATGTCCGCGCGCCAACCATTCCGCTGGGCCTTTGTGACGACGACGACGTCGCCGTTGTGGCCTGGGAAGATCCCGCCGCTGAGCAGCACCGAGCCCTCGGGGCAGTCGGCAAGCGCGCTCCCGTTTGAGTTCTGCGGCACGCTCGCCGACTGCGCGATTGTGATGATCGGGCCGAGCTTTGAAGCGCGAATCGCGCCGCTCTTGATCGTTGGGCTCGGGTAGTTGCCGATGAGGTCGCCGCCGGCTGGTCCCGTAGCTGGCCCCTGAGGACCGGTTGCTCCCGTCTGACCCCGCAGGCCGCGAAGGCCGCGCTTCCCCCTGAGGGCCCTGACCGTCTTCTTCGACAGATCCGCCCGAAGCAGCGACCCGTTAACGACTTGAGGCGAGGCCACGCTGTTGCGGGGAACCAGCGCATTGGTGGCCGCAAGGGACGTTCCACCAAGCGCGACGAATAGCGCCAGCAGCGCGAGGTGATGCCGGCGCATGTACTGAAGAATCGACCTGCCCAAAGTTCTGCCCTCCTGCCTCGGATGAATCGAAGCAATGATCTTCCGCGGGACACTGCGTGCGCGTCAACCTCCGCACGTTCGATTCCAGCAACGCGCCTCCGCACGTGCAAGCGTGCGCTACTCGAACCAGCTCTTCTAGCGCGCGCGGTTAAGTCGCCCGGCCGCGGGTAACGGTTTCCCATGCGCAGGTTCCCCCCGCTGTTCGTGCTCATATATCTCGGCATCGGCGTGGCCATCGCGGCGGAGCGGCACTACTTCCAGCACGTCCACGGCGTGCACGCGGTGGCCGCAGCGATCCTGGCGATTCTGCTCTGGCCGCTGCTGCTGCTCGATCTGATCGCGATCAAGCGGAAGTAGCCCACGGCGCGCGGCGGCGCGCCATAGTTGCAGGCCATGGCCGAGCTTCCGACCGGCACGGTCACCCTGCTCTTCAGCGACATCGAGGGCTCGACGCGCCTCTTGCAACGGGCGGGCGGGGCCTACGCGGACCTGCTGGCGGAGCACCGGCGGCTGCTGGACGACGCGTTCGAGCGGCACGGCGGTGTCGTCCTCGACCGCGAAGGCGACGCCTTCTTCGTCGTGTTCGGCTCGGCGAAGGACGCCGTGGCGGCCGCGGCGGAGGCGCAGCGCGCGCTGAGCGGGCACGAGTGGCCGGACGACCACGAGGTCCGCGTGCGGATGGGGCTCCATACCGGTGAGCCGCGCGCGGTCGACGGGCGCTACGTCGGGCTCGACGTCCATCACGCGGCGCGGGTGATGGCGGCCGGCCACGGCGGGCAGGTGCTCGTCTCGGAGGCGACCCGCGCGTTGCTCGACGACAGCACGCGGCTCCGCGACCTCGGCGAGCACCGGCTCAAGGACCTCTCGCGTCCGCAGCGGCTCTACCAGCTCGAGCTCGGCGAGGTGCCGACCGACTTCCCGCCGCTGAGGACGCTCGACAACCGGCCGACGAACCTGCCGGTTCAGCCGAATGAGCTGATCGGCCGAGAGCGCGAGCTCGGCGAGGCGGCGGCGCTGCTGGCGGCGAAAGGGCTCCGTGTGCTGACGCTGACCGGCACCGGCGGCGTGGGCAAGACGCGCCTCGCGCTGCAGCTGGCGGCCGACCTCGTCGAGGAGTTCGCGAACGGCGTCTTCTTCGTTTCGCTCGCGCCCGTGCGCGACTGGGAGCTGGTCGTGCCGACGATCGCGCGGACACTGGGCCTGCGCGAGCAGCCAGGAGAGACGGCGCTCGAGACCCTGGGCCACTACCTCTCCGAGAAGGAGCAGCTGCTCGTTCTCGACAACTTCGAGCAGGTGCTCGCCGCCGCACCAGCTGTGGCCGGGCTGCTGGCGAGTGCGCCGGGGCTGAAGCTCCTGGTGACGAGCAGGACGCCGCTCCATCTCTCGGGTGAGCGCACCTATCCGGTCCCGCCACTCGAGCTGCCGGAGTCGGTGCGGTTGTTCGCGGACCGCGCCCACGCGGCCGCGCTGGAGTTCTCGGTCAACGACGAGAACAAGCAGGCCGTCGCGGAGATCTGTCGACGGGTCGATGGCCTGCCGCTCGCGATCGAGCTCGCGGCGCCGCGGATCCGCAGCCTGCCGCCGGCCGCGCTCCTGCGGCGGCTCGACCAGCGGCTGAAGCTGCTCACCGGCGGCGCGCAGGACCTCGACGAGCGCCAGCGGACGCTGCGCGCGACGGTCGAGTGGAGCTACGAGCTACTGCCGGAGTCCGAGCGGACGTTGTTCGCCCAGCTCGGCGTCTTCGTCGGCGGCTGCCGGCTCGACGCGGCCGAGGCGCTGTGCGAGGCCGCCGGGGTCGACGTCCTCGACGGCCTGCATTCGCTCGTCGAGAAGAGCCTGCTGCGCCAGCGTCCGGACACAGACGGGGAACCGCGCTTCTGGATGCTCGAGACGATCAGGGAGTACGCGCTCGAACTGCTCGCAGAAAGCGGCAACCTCACCGAGGCACGGCGCCGGCACGGCGAGTGGTTCCTCGCGCTCGCCGAGCACGTCGACCTAGAGTCGCGAACCGGAGACCAAGCGGCGCTCTTCGCTCAGCTCGACGCCGAGAACGCGAATCTGCGGGTGGCCCTCGACCGGGCCTCCGAGACGGGCGACGGGGAGTCGATGCTGCGACTCGCGACCGCACTCTGGGGCTTCTGGGCCACGCGCGGGCACATCGCCGGGGGGAGCGGCGCTCTCGAGGACGCGATCGCGCTTGCCGGCAGGCGTCCTGCGCGCGCCTTGCTGGGCCTCTGCACGCTGCGTCTCCTGCGGGGGCGGAGCGAGGGGCTCGCCGACGAGGTCCGGGAGACTCTGCGCGCGTGCGAGGAGCTCGGCGACGACTTCAGCCTCGCGCAGGCCTGGAACCTGCAGGGGCGCTTGGAAGGGAGCGTCTTCGGCCGCATCAGCGCCGGCGAGCGCGCGTGGCGCGAGGCGCTGCGCTTCGCCGAGCGCGGCGGCTATCCGGCGGAGCGGACAGAGAGCATCAACTGGCTGCTGACGGGCGCGGTCTTCGGGCCGCTGCCCGTCCCTGAGGGGATCGCGCGCTGCGTGGAGATCCACGACGGCGCGGCGGGGGAGCCGGCCACGCGGGCGTTCTGCTGCTGCGAGCGCGCCGTGCTCGAGGCGATGCGCGGCGAATTCGAGCTCGCGCGGGAGCTCCTGGCCGACGGCAGGCGCGCACTCGAGGAGCTCGGTCTCCGGGTCTGGGCTGCGAATGCGGGCCAGGAGGCGTTCTTCGTCGAGATGCTCGCGGGTAACCCCGGAGCCGCCGTTGCGACGCTGAGGCAGAGCTACGAGACCTTCGCCGAGATGGGGGAGCGGAGCTTCCGCTCGACGATCGCCGGGCTGCTCGCGCATGCGCTCTGTGCCCAGGGCGAGTACGAGGAGGCGGAGCACTTCCGGCGTGCCGGCGAGGACGCCGCGGCGCCCGAGGACGTCTTCTCGCAGGTGCTCTGGCGGAGCGCCCGCGCGAAGGTGCTCGCGCGACGGGGCGACGCCACGGCGGCCGAGAACGCGGCGCGGGAGGCGGTGGAGCTCGCGGGGCGGACCGACCTGCTCAACACCCAGGCCGACGCGCTGCTCGACCTCGCCGAGGTGCTGGCCGTCGCGGGGCGGGTCGACGAGGCGCGGACAGCCGCCCTCGATGCCGCGGATCGCTTCGAACGCAAAGGCAATCTCACCTCGCTCGCCCGAGCGCGGCGTGCCGCAGCCGACGCTCCGGCTTGACACGGCGCGGACTGACCTGGATATTCGGGCGCGTCGACCGGAAGGAAGGCCCCATGCAGGAATCTCATGGCGCGGGCCACCACCGCCGCCACATCCCGGATCACGTCGCGCAGTACCTCGCCCACAGGGCCCTCGACGACCTCCCCGAGCGCGCCTACGACGCAATCGTCTCGCTCTCGCCGGAGGAGATCGAGGTGCTCGAACGAGTGGGTGCGGCCCTCGGCGACTGCGAGCCGCACCTCAAGGCGTTCGCGCTCCACTGACGGAGACCCTGCACTCCGCGCCGCCGCCACCCGCGAGCGTTCGTTTCCGGCGCAAGCTCGAGTTGGTCGTCGGGCCGTTCTCGGACGCGTGCTCGCAGCTCGTGATACACCCGCGTGTGGCCGAGCTCTGGCCCGAGTACCTGGTCGTCCAGCACCAGATCATCAGGGCGACAGTGCCGCTTACCCGAGCGGCGCTCGAGCAGAGCCGCGCCCTCGGGAGCTCCGACCCGGTCGCCGCGGGGCTCGTGGACTACCTCGAGCTCCACGTCGACGAGGAGCTCGGCCATGACGAGACCCTCCTCGACGATCTCGAGCTGCTCGGGATCGGACGCGACGAGGTGCTGGAGCAAATGCCGTCGCCGACCGTGGCGAGCCTCGTCGGGGCGCAGTACTACTGGATCTTCCACCACCATCCGATCGCGTTCCTCGGCTACGTGGGCCTGATGGAAGGCTATCCGCCGAGCGACGAGCTCATTGCCACGCTGGTCAGGCGAACCGGCTTCCCGCGCGCCGCCTTCCGCACGTTCTCCGAGCACGGCGAGCTCGACCCCGGTCACCGAGATCGCCTCGACCGCACACTGGACGCGTTGCCGCTGACGGCGCGGCACGAGCAGGTGATCGGGGCGGCGGCGATCGCGACGGTCGTGCTGGCGACGCGCGCGATCGAAGAGATCCTGCAACGGCGCTGATTCCGACCTCCGGTACACTGCGCCGCCGATGGCCGGCGAACGAGTGAAGCTGCAGGTGCAAGAGCGCGACAGCCGCGGTTCCGCGGAGTCGCGCCGCCTGCGCAAGGACGGATTGATCCCGGGCGTCCTCTACGGGCGCGGCAAGGATCCCCACCCGATCTCTATCGCGGAGCGCGAGCTGCGACGCGTGCTCACGGGTGGCCAGGGCCTGCACGCGATTCTCGACGTGACGCTCGAGGGCCAGAAGACAACCCACCCGTCGATCCTCAAGGACTACCAGCAGCATCCCGTCAAGGGCGGGATCATCCACGTCGACCTGCAGGAAGTGCGCCTCGACCAGCCGATCCAGGCGCGCGTGGTGGTCGAGCTCGTCGGCGAGCCGGAGGGCGTGACCGAGGGCGGTGTGCTCTCGCAGGTCAGCCGCGAGATCACGGTCGAGGCCCTCCCGATGGAGATTCCCGAGCATCTCGAGCTCGACGTCACCCATATGGCGATCGGCGACACGCTGCGCCTCGTCGACCTCGGCCCGCCCGGGGAAGGCGTGACCTATCTCGACGACCCGGAGGAGACGGTGCTCGCGACGGTGACGATGCCGACGCGGTTCGTCGAGCCCGAGCTCGAGGAGGTCGAGGGCGAGGAAGGCGAGGAGGGCGAGCTGGCCGAGGGCGAGGTCGCAGAGGGCGAAGAGGGTGCCGAGGGCGAGGCGCCTGCCGAGGGCGAAGGCGAGCGCGAGGAGCCCTCCGGCGAGCAAGACACGACCGAGGGCTAGGCCGTGCGCCTCTTCCGTCGGGGCGAGAGCGCCTCGACGCTGGACCTGCTCGTCGCGGGGCTCGGCAATCCCGGCCGCGAGTACGAGCGCACTCGGCACAACGTCGGCTGGCTCGTTCTCGACGAGCTCGCGAAACGGCACGACGGCTCGTGGCGGTCGAAGTTCTCGGGCTCGCTCGCGGAGGTGCGGGTGGGGCCGCTTCGCCTTGCGCTGCTGAAGCCGGAGACCTACATGAACGACTCCGGCGGGCCGGTCGGGGCCGCGGCGCGGTTCTACAAGGTCGAGCCGGAGCAGGTTCTCGTCGTCCACGACGACGTCGACCTCGAAGCGGCGCGGCTGCAAGTGCGGGCCGGCGGAGGCCTCGCCGGGCACAACGGGCTGCGATCGCTCGCGCAGCACCTCGGCTCGCAGGACTTCCTGCGGCTGCGCATCGGCGTCGGCCGCCCGGGCCGCGGCGACCGGCGCTCCGTCGCCGACTGGGTGCTCTCGCCGTTCGCGCCCGAAGAGGACGTCGACGCGGTCGTCGCGCGCGCGGCTGTCGCGGTCGAGACGATCGCCGCGGAAGGCCTGGAGGCCGCTCAGCAGCAGTTCAACGGTTCCAGCTAGGGCAGCAGGCGTCCTTCCGCAGCAGCACGCGGTGGCCGTCGCTGAGGCGCAGCACCGAGAGGATCAGGCTCTGGTCGCCGCCGCTGCCGACGGAGTAGCGGCCGTCGCTCGAGGCCAGGTCGGCGAAGTCGCCGAGCCGGCGGAGATGGCCGGTCTTGACGTCGAGCACCGTCCCCTCGGTCCCGGAGTCGGCGCGCAGGCCCACGAGCACATGCTCCTTGTCCAGCCACGCGAGCGGCTGGAAGCCGTAATAGCCGGCCAGCGTGATCTCGTCGGGCGCGCGGGCGATCACGACGCGCACGTTCGAGCCGTCGGGGTTCATCGTCCAGACGCCGTTCGCGCTGCAGTCGGAGGGATCGCCGCTGGACGGGAAGTGCGTGAAGGCGATACCCGCGTCGCCCCAGGCCGGGAAGGCGCTCAGGCCATCGTGGGTCACCCGCGTCGTCTTTCCACCCGTGACGTCGGTCGTGTAGAGGTCGAACTGGTCGCCGCAGATCCCCTCGAAGGTCGGCTCCGGCGCGCGCGAGTAGACGAGCTCGTTGCCCTTCGGCCCGAAGCTGAAGCCGTAGAGCGAGCCGCGCGCGAGCGCGTGCGAACGGCCCGTGGCCCGGTCGAGGGCGACGAGCGCGTAGACCGCGCGGGCCGTCGAAGCCGTCGCGATGAGCGTCCTGCCGTCCGGTGACCACGCCTGCGGGTGCAGGTGCCGCGCCGTCAGCCGGTGCTCGTGGCCCCCGTGGCTCGAGACAACGAAGATTCCGTTGGAGCGGCGGATCGCGACGGTGCGGCCGTCCGGCGTGAGGATCGCGGCGCTTCCGCGCGTCAGTCGCCGTGCGCCGCTGCCGTCGACGTGAGCGATCCAGACGACTGGGTGGCCGTTCGTCTCCTTCACGTAGACGAGGTGGCGCTCGGCGGGCGCGGAGCTCTTGCCGCCCAGGCAGCCGCTGGCGGCGAGCATGAGAACGGCCGCCGCGGCCGCACGGATCCCGTACCTCGCCACGCGTGGCCATGATCGCAGCAGGGGCTACGATTGCGAGCCGGAACCGCCGGTTCCGTCTTTCGCCATGGACCTGCGCGAGACCACACGACCCGTGCTCCACCCCCTCGTCGAGCAGCTGCTCGCGGACGAGCGCCTGGCCGCGTACGCCGAAGCGCTGCCCGCCGCCGCTCGGGTCTCCGAGTCGGCCCTGCCGCTGCTGCTGGCCGCTCTGCACGAGCATCTCGGGCGCGCGCTGGTCTGCGTGCTCCCCGAGGACGCGGACGCCCGCGACGCGGCCGAGGCGGCGCGTTGGTTCCTCGGCGACGAGCGGGTCGCGCTCCTGCCGAGCCGCGGAGTGCGCTGGGGCTCGGGCCTCGAGGCGCCGCCGCACCTGGTCGGCGAGCGCGCCCGCGCGTTGGACATCCTGGCCGCCGGCGGGCTCGTCTGCGCCTCCGCGGCTGCGCTCGCGGAGCCGCTGCCGCCGCGCCAGGCCCGGCCGGAGCCGATCGAGCTCGAAGCCGGCTCCTCGCCGGGGCTCGAGCCGCTGGCCGAGCGTCTGGCGCTCGCGGGCTACGAGCGCGTCGACCGCGTCCAGGAGCGCGGCGAGTTCGCCGTCCGCGGGGGCCTGATCGACGTCTTCCCGACGACGGGCCGCGAGCCGCTGCGAGTCGAGCTCTTCGGCGACGAGATCGAGGCCGTTCGCGCGTTCTCGGCGTTCACGCAGCGCGCGCTGCACGACGTCGAGGGCGCTGTCGTCTACCCCGCGGCCGAGCGCCGGCTCGACCTCCGTGAGACGACGCTTCCCGACGACGACGGGCCGCCGCCGGTCCCGCGTGACCTCGTGCCGCCGCTCGACGGGCCGCCGGATCTCGTGTGGCAGCCCGAGGACGTGCGGCAGGCCTGGAGCGAGGAGTTCGGCGTCGAGCTCTCGCTCAAGGGCGCGGCCCAGCTCGATCCGTTCCCGCGCGGCCAGCCGTTCGCGTTCGAGGCGCAACGTCCAGCGGTCGCGGCACGGGGCCTCGCCGAGGCCGAGAACGAGCTCGCAGGCTTCGTGCGCGCCGGCAACCGCGTCGTCGTCTCGTTCCCGCACCGCGGCGAGGCGCTGCGAACCGCGAACCTGCTTCGGCGCGTCGAGGCGCGGCTGCTCGAGCCCGGCGACCCGCTCCCGGACGAGCCGGAGCTCCTGTTCGCCGTCTCGCCCGCCCGCCGCGGCTTCGTCTGGCGCGACCTCGGGCTCGTGCTGCTGCCGGACACGCAGGTCTTCCGCAAGCGGACGCGCACCCGCGCGGCGCCCGCGGGCCGCGCGCTCCAGAGCTTCGCCGACCTGCGCACGGGCGATTTCGTCGTCCACGAGGACCACGGCATCGGCAAGCTGCTCGGCTTCGAGACGAAGACCGTCGCGCAGGTCACCCGTGACTACCTCTTCCTCGGCTTCCGCGGCGACGACCGGCTCTACGTGCCGCACGAGCAGATCGGCAAGGTCTCGAAGTACATCGGCGCCGACGCGAGCGCGCCCGCTCTGAGCAAGCTCGGCGGCAAGGCGTGGCAGAACCTGAAGAGCCGCGCGCGCACGAGCCTGCGCGAGCTTGCGGGCGAGCTGCTCGCGCTCTACGCCCGCCGTCAGCAGGCGCCGGGCGTCGCCTACGAGCTCGAGAACGAGTGGTTCGAGCGGCTCGAGGCCGAGTTCCCGTACCGCGAGACCGAGGACCAGCGCTCGGCGATCGAAGCGGTCAAGGAAGACCTCGAGGCGCCGCGGCCGATGGATCGGCTCGTCTGCGGCGACGTCGGCTTCGGCAAGACCGAGGTCGCGGTGCGCGCGGCGTTCGCGGTCGCCGTCAACGGCAAGCAGACGCTGATGCTCGTCCCGACGACCGTGCTCGCGGAGCAGCACTGGAACACCTTCCGCGAGCGCTATCGCGACTTCCCGGTGCGGGTCGAGATGATCTCCCGCTTCCGCAGCCCGAAGGAGCAGAAACAGGTCGTCGCCGACTTCGCCGCGGGGAAAGTCGACGTGCTCATCGGGACCCACCGCGTGCTCAGCCGCGACGTGATCCCGAAGGAGCTCGGCCTCGTGGTCGTCGACGAGGAGCAGCGCTTCGGGGTCGCGCAGAAGGAGCTCTTGCGCGCCCTGCGCCTGGAGGTCGACGTCCTCTCGCTCAGCGCCACGCCGATTCCCCGCACGCTGCACATGTCGCTCTCGGGCCTCCGCGACATCTCCGTGATCGAGACGCCGCCCGAGGGGCGCCGCCCGATCCGCACCTACGTCGGCGAGTACGACGAGGAGCTGGTCACGACCGCGCTTGAGCGCGAGCAGGCGCGCGGCGGCCAGAGCTTCTACCTGCACAACCGGGTCGAATCGATCGAGGAGGCGGCGGAGAAGATCCAGCAGCTGGCGCCCGGCCTGCGGCTCCAGGTGGCGCACGGCCAGATGCGCGAGCGCGAGCTGGAGGAGAAGATGCACGCGTTCCTGCGCGGCGACGCGGACGTGCTCGTCTCGACGACGATCATCGAGTCCGGCCTCGACATCCCGCAGGCGAACACGCTGATCGTCGAGCGCGCCGACTCCCTCGGGCTCGCCCAGCTCTACCAGATTCGCGGCCGCGTGGGCCGCTCGGACGTCCTCGCCCACGCGTACCTGCTCTATCCCGACTCGCGCGAGCTGACGCCGGAGGCGCGCGCACGGTTGTCCACGCTCGCCGACCACACCGAGCTCGGCGCGGGCTTCGCGATCGCGATGCGCGACCTCGAGATCCGCGGCGCCGGCGACCTGCTCGGAGCCGAGCAGTCGGGCCACGTTGCCGCGCTCGGGTTCGAGCTGTACGTCGAGATGCTGGCGGAGGCCGTAGCGGAGCTCTCGGGCGAGCGGCGGCCGGCGACCCGGCCCGTGCGCGTCGAGGCCGTCGTCGACGCCTACGTGCCCGCGCCGTACATCGAGGCGGAGGCGCTGAAGATCGACCTCCACCGGCGCCTCGCGCTGACCGAGACCGAGGACGAGCTGCGCGAGCTCCAGGCGGCGACGGAGGACCGGTACGGGCCGCTCCCCGATCCTGTCGAGCACCTCTTCGAGATCCAGGAGGCGAAGCTCAAGCTCGCGCAGGCCGGCGCCGACTACCTCGTCTTCCGGGGGGGCAAGGCGACCGTCGGGCCGCTCGAGCTGGGATCGAGCGAGCTGCGGGCGCTCCGCGGCGAGCTCGACACCGCGGTCTACACGAGTGCCCGCCGCGAGGTCTCGTTGCGCTCGGATGAATTTTCGGCAGCGGTTCGGCTAGTCGATGCTATACTCGACGCGCGCCGGGCGGCATGAGTAAAACCCCTGCTGCTGGCGCTTTTTCCATGAGACGACTTCCTCTGATTCTCGTTTGTGCGGCGATTGCCGTCCTCGTCGCGGCCTGCGGCAGCAGCGGCCCCGGCAAGGTGCCGAGCAGCGCGGTCGCGGTCGTGGGCAACAAGGCAATCGCGAAGTCCGACTGGGATGGGCTGATCGAGCAGACGCGCCGGAACTTCGCGGCCACGAAGCGCAAGTTCCCGGCTCCGGGCTCGGTCGCGCTCGCCACTCTGAAGACGAACGCGACCCAGTTCCTGATCCAGAGCAGCGAGTACCAGCAGGAGGCCGACAAGCTGAAGGTCTCGGTGTCCGACAAGGACATCGAGGCGCGGCTCCAGCAGATCAAGAAGCAGTACTACGGCAATCCCACGGGCCAGAAGGCGGCGACACAGGCGCAGATGGACAAGCGCTACCGGGACGCCCTCAAGCAGCAGGGCTTCACCGACAAGGAGGTCCGCTCGGGGATCAAGCTCCAGTTGCTGCGCGAGAAGGTCTTCAACGAGGTGACGAAGGACGTCAAAGTCTCGGACAGCGACGTCAAGGCCTATTACGACAAGAACAAGAAGCAGTATGAGACGCCGGCGCAGCCCGAGAGCCGCGACGTGCGCCACATCCTGATCGGGTGCACCGGCAACGCGAAGTGTGCGAAGGCGAAGAAGCTCGCCGACAGGATCTACGCACAGCTACAGGCGAGCCCCGGCAAGTTCGCCGCGCTCGCCAAGAAGTACTCGACCGACACCTCGTCCGCCGCGAACGGCGGCAGGCTACCGCCGGGAACGGCGGTCAAGGGCCGCCTCGTCCCGGAGTTCGAGAAGGTCGCGTTCTCGATCAAGACGATGGTGATCTCCAAGCCGGTGCATTCCCAGTTCGGCTGGCACATCATCGAGGCGCTCGGACCGATCAAGGCCGGGACGCCCGCCAAGCCGACGCCGCTCTCGCAGGTGAAGGAAGCGATTCGGCAGCAGCTCCTGTCGCAGAACAAGCAGAAGGCGATGGACAAGTGGCTGGCCGGAATCAAGAAGACGTACTGCAAGAAGATCGGCTACGCGCCCGGTTACGCGCCGCCTCCTGGCCAGGATCCGTGCAAGACGCCGGCGAGCACCACCGGCTCGTCGACTACTACCGGCTAGGAACGAGAGCCGCATGGCGCTCGCCGAGGCGCTGCTCGACCTGCAGCAGCTGACCGAGCGGCTTCGCCGCGAGTGCCCGTGGGATCGCGAGCAGACCGCGCGGACGATCGTGCCGCACACTGTCGAGGAGGCGTACGAGGTCGCCGACGCGGCGCTCCGTGGCGACCGCACGAAGCTCCTGGACGAGCTCGGCGACCTGCTCTTCCAGGTCTACTTCCTCGCGCTGCTGCTGGACGAGGAGGGAGCGGGCGACCTCGAGGCGGTCGCGCGGACGGTGCACGAGAAGCTCGTGCGCCGGCACCCGCACGTCTTCGGCGAGGCGGAGGCGCGAACCCCCGGCCGCGTGCGCGAGAACTGGGAGCGGATCAAGCGCGAACAGGAGGAGCGCGAGGGCGTCTTCCACGACCTGCCGGGCACGCTGCCCTCCCTTCTGTACGCGCGGAAGGTACAGCGCAGGGCGCGCGCGGTCGGGTTCGAGTACCCCGACCTCGCGGGCGCCCTGGCCGACCTCGACGACGAGTTGCGCGAGCTGAGGGCCGAGCTCGGTGACGAGCCCGCGCCGGAGACCGAGCCCGACCCGCGGCAGTTCGCAGAGCTCGGCGACGTTCTCTTCGCCGCCGTCAACGTCGCGCGGCGGCTGAACGTCGACCCCGAGCTGGCACTGCGCGCGGCGAGCGACCGCTTTGTCTCGCGCGTCGAGCGGGCCGAGGAGCTGGCGACCGGCGACGGGAAAACCTGGACCGAGCTCGAGCTGGACGAGCAGGACCGCTACTTCGACCAGGCCAAGGAGGCAGGCATATGAGCGCAATCGCCGGCGTGCACGCGCGTCAGATCCTCGACTCGCGCGGGAACCCCACCGTCGAGGTGGAGGTGTCGCTCGAGTCCGGCGCGACCGGACGGGCGGCCGTTCCCTCGGGCGCGTCGACGGGCGTTCACGAGGCGCTCGAACTGCGCGACGGCGGCCCGGAGTGGGGCGGCAAGGGCGTGACGAGAGCGGTCGCCAACGCGAACGGCGAGGTCGCGGAGGCGGTGCGCGGGCTCGACCCGGGTGACCAGCGCGTGCTCGACGAGCGGCTGATCGAGCTCGACGGCACGACGAACAAGGGCCGCCTCGGCGCGAACGCGATCCTTGGGGTCTCGCTCGCCTCCGCGAAGGCCGCCGCTGCCGACGCGGGCGTTTCGCTCTTCCGCCACCTGGGCGGCGACGAGGCGCGGACGCTGCCTGTGCCGATGCTGAACGTGATCAACGGCGGCGCGCATGCGCAGAACTCGATCGACCTGCAGGAGTTCATGCTGGTGCCCGCCGGCGCCGACACCTTCGCCGAGGCGCTGCGGGTAGGCGCCGAGGTCTTTCACGCGTTGCGCGAGCTGCTGCACGAGCGGGGCTTCGCGACCGCGGTCGGCGACGAGGGCGGGTTTGCGCCCGATCTGGCATCGAGCGACGAGGCGATCGACGCCGTGCTGGAGGCGGCCGACCGAGCCGGTCACCGCGGCCGCGTCGCGATCGCCCTCGACCCGGCCGCGACCGAGCTCTACCACGAAGGCCGCTACGTCTTCGAGGGTCGCGACGAAGACGGCGCCGGGATGATCGGCTTCTGGGAGGAGCTCGCCTCGCGTCACCCGATCGTGTCGATCGAGGACGGACTCGCCGAGGACGACTGGGGCACCTGGCGCACCCTTACGGAGCACCTCGGCAGCCGGGTGCAGCTCGTCGGCGACGACCTCTTCGTGACGAATGCCGAGCGCCTGCGCCGCGGGATCATGGAGAACGTGGCGAATGCGATCCTGATCAAGGTCAACCAGATCGGAACGCTGACCGAGACGCTCGACGCGATGAAGGTCGCCCGCGAGGCCGGCTATTCCTGCGTCATGTCGCACCGCTCGGGCGAGACCGAGGACACGACGATCGCCGACCTCGCCGTCGCCACCGGCTGCGGCCAGATCAAGACCGGTGCGCCCTCGCGCAGCGATCGCGTGGCCAAGTACAACCAGCTGCTCCGGATCGAGGAGGAGCTCGGCGCCGACGCGGTGTATCCCGGCTGGGACGCCTTCCCGCGCTTTCGCCGCTAGCCCCCGGCCGAGCTACGCTGGGGCAGTGCCTGAAGTAGCGCGCCGAACGAAGATCGTCGCCACCATCGGGCCCGCCTCCTCGACTGCCGAGACGCTCACGCTGCTCGCACACGCAGGGATGGACGGCGCGAGGCTCAACCTCTCGCACGGCACCCACGACGAGCACCGCGAGCGGGCGCGCCTGGTGCGGGAGACGGAGGCCGAGCTCGGCAGGCCGATCGCGCTGATCGCCGACCTCCAGGGCCCGAAGCTACGCGTCGGCGACCTCGAGGAGCCGGTGACGCTGCGGCGCGGCGACTCGATCGTGGTCGCGTCCGCAGAGGGCTGTGCCGACGGCGAGCTGCCGGTGAGCCCGGCGGTCATCAGCGAGGTGCTGCAGCCCGGCCACGACGTGCTGATCGACGACGGGCTCGTACGGCTGCGCGTCGACTCCGTCGAGTCCGGCCGCGCGACCTGCGCCGTCGTCGAGGGCGGAGTCGTCACCTCCCACAAGGGCGTCAACCTGCCCGGCGTCCCGATCCCGATCCCGTCGCTGACGCGAAAGGACATGGACGACCTGGAGCTCGCGCTCGAGCTGAACGCCGACTTCATTGCCCTCTCGTTCGTGCGCTCGGCGGCCGACGTGCGCGACCTCAAGGCGCTGCTCGAGCAGGCCGGCTCCCATGCACACGTGATCGCGAAGATCGAGAAGGCGGAGGCGGTAGATGCGCTCGACGACATACTCGCCGAGACCGACGCGGTGATGGTTGCCCGCGGCGATCTCGGCGTCGAGATCGGCGTCGCCCTCGTGCCACTCCTTCAGAAGCGGATCATCATCGCGGCGCTCGAGCGCGGGAAGCCGGTGATCACCGCGACGCAGATGCTCGAGTCGATGGTGCACCAGGCCGAGCCGACGCGCGCCGAGGCGAGCGACGTGGCCAACGCGGTGCTCGACGGAAGCTCCGCGCTGATGCTCTCGGGTGAGACCGCCGTCGGCGCTGGCAACGATCTCGTCGAGGTTCTCGTACGCCTCGACCGTCTCGATCTTGGCGATGATCCGCGCTCGTGACCCAGCAAGGTGCAGGCGACACCGCAGATCCTCGACGTCCGCGCCCGACCTCACGAAGGACAGCGCGACGAAGTCCGCTCCGGCCACGATCGCGGTCGCGAGATCCAAGCTGTCCTTGGTGGTGATCGCCGGGAGCTCCGGCCGCGCGTAGGTCACGTTGATGCCCTTGCGAGGCGCGAGCTGGCCCGCCGTCAGCGCCTCTGTCAGGACGTCGCCGTCGACGCGGCGGCCCACCGCGAATCGAGGCACACCGTCGCCCACGACGATCTCGGAGCTGTCCGTCACCAAGCTGGAGAAGCCGGAGAAGTCCACGGTTAC
>JAWVDY010000305.1:0-11831 GCA_033856995.1 Gaiellaceae bacterium | reverse complement strand
TTGCATCGGCATGTCGATCCACCGGCACGGCCACGAGGACTTCAGCCTCTTCCTCGCCGAGCCGAAGGCGCGCCAGCTCGTGACCGGTATCTACGGCGAGCCGGAGCTGACGGTGGTGGTCAGCGAGGTGCTGCAGGCGATCACTTCGCATCGCGAGTCCGGCCACCCGCTCACGCTCGAGGCCGGAATCGTCCGCGTCGCCGACGCGCTCGACATCGAGGAGGGTCGCTCGCGGATCCCGTTCGAGCG
Organism: Gaiellaceae bacterium; assembly: GCA_033856995.1. Lineage (GTDB taxonomy): Bacteria > Actinomycetota > Thermoleophilia > Gaiellales > Gaiellaceae > AC-32. The sequence continues at coordinate 11,582 of JAWVDY010000305.1, read as the reverse complement.
CGGCCGCGTCTCGATCCACTCGATCTCGGCGGCCGCGATCGACGAGGTGATCATCACCGAGGGCAAGGATCATCCGGTCTCGGTCGAGATCAAGATGAACAACTCGGCGGGGATCTACCAGGTCGACGAGCTGCTGAAGTCGAAGCTCCGCGGCTCGGGCCTGGAGCCGTACGTCGAGGTCGTGGCGCGCATCGAGAACGAGGCCGAGAAGAGCCTCGTGCCGATGTACCGCCTGGAGTAGCTAGGAGGCGGCCGGCGCGGCCTCGCGGCGCGAGGCGTGGCGGACCCGCTCGAGCCACGGCGCCGCCCGGAGCGCCTCGAAGGTCTCGCTTGCGGCGGCGAGCAGCGGCGCGGCCTCGTCCTGGCGGCTCCGCTCGGCGAGGAGCTCGGCGCGCTCGAGCCGCACGACGGCGAGCCAGAAGGGCAATCCGACCTCTGCGAAGAGCCGCTCCGCCGCCTCGAGGGCGACCGGGTCGCGCTCGAGGCGGCCCCGGAAACGGTGCGACTGCGCGTCGAGGACCGGGGCCCGCATGCCCGCCGGCGCGTTTTCGACGGCGGCGATCAGTGCGTGCGCCCTGTCGTGCTCGTCGAGGACGAGCGCTGACTCGAGCGCTGCGACGAAGCCCTGCTTGGCGGCCTGTTGCCCCCAGCCCAGCGTCTGCGTCGCCTCAATCGCAGCCTCGCCGTCGGCAAGCGCATCCGAGAAGCGCTTCTCGGCCACGCTCAGCGACGCCCTCGCGCTCAGCAGGCACGAGCGGTCCTGGACGTCGCTCGAGCCCTCGAGGTGGCCGAAGAGGGAGAACACGTGCTGTGCCGCATCGAGCTCGCCTCGCTGCAGGTGGATCTCGAGGATCGAGGTGAGCAGGCTTAGGAGCACGCCGCCCGACCTGGTCTGCTCCTCGGTCGGTTCCTCGATCCGCCCGAGCGCCTCGTCCCAGCGGCCGAGCATGTAGAGCGGGTAGGTCGACTCCGCGAGAACGGCCCACTCGTGCGGGCGATCGCCGAGCCTGCGTGCGAAGGCCAGGGCCTGCTCGAGGTACTCGAGCGCATCGGCGTAGCGGTCGTCGCGGAAGGCGTTGTCCGAGAGGATGAAGTACGAGATCTGGGCATCCTCGGCGAGGTCGTTCTCGAGCGCCAGCTCGAGGCCGCGCTTCGAGATCGCCAACGCCTCTTCGCTGTGTCCGCGGCTCCAGGCGACCGCTGACTTTCCTCGCAGGGCGACCACGAGCGGCTTCATGTACCGGTGGGCTTCGGAGATGTCCAGCGCGAACTCGGCCCGCTCCGCGGCTCGCGCCAGGTCGCCGCTGAACCAGTACGCAAGCGCCAGGCGCGCCGCGAGCAGGGCCACGTCCTCGTCCGTGTCGTCGTCGGCGAGGACCTCGAAGGCGCGCTCCATGCGCGCGACCGACTCGTCGCGGCGCCCCGTGCCCGTCGAATGGCCGAGTGCCGCAGCGGCGCGGCCGGCGCCTCGGGCGTCGCCTTCTGCCTCGTAGATCGCGATCGCCTGCTCGAACAGCGCCTCGGCCGCCGACGGGTCGGCCGACCGGCTCGCCATGTCGCCCGCGCGGACGAGCAGGTTCGCGCGCTCGAGCGGCGCCTCGGCGAGCCCGCTCGCCTGCTCGAAGTAGCGTCGGGCTTCCTCGGAGGCGGCGAGGGACGCGGCGCGCTCGCCGGCGCGGGCCAGTGTTTCGCATGCCTTCCGCTTGATTTCGGGCGCGTCCTCCGCCTCGGGCAAGGCCTCGTAGGCGTCGAGGTAGTGGGCGGCGATCACCTCCACCACCTCGTCTTGCTCGCCGGCGAAGTCCCCAGCGAGGTACTCGGCCGCGGCCAGGTGCCTCGCACGCCGCTCGCGCTTCGAGAGCGTGTTGTAGGCCACGTGCCTGACGAGATCCTGGAGGAAGCCGTATTGCCCGTGTTCTGGAGAGTGCGTGTCGGCCTGGATGCCGAGCACCTCCTTGCGCACGAGCGAGGTGAGCAGCGTCTCGAGCTCCGTCTCGTCCAGGTCCGAGAGCGCGCTCAGCGCGGGCTTCGCGAACGTCTTGCCGAGCACGGCGGCGTTCTGGAGGAACCGGCGCTCGTCCGGAGAGAGGCCGTCGAGGCGGGCGGCGATCAGGGCGTGCAGAGTCTCCGGGACCTCGAGCGCCTCGATCTCGCCGGTGAGCCGGTAGGTAATGCCCTCCTGGACGAGCAGGCCTCGGTCGAGCAGCATCCGCACCGTCTCGACCGCATAGAGCGGCACGCCTTCGGCTCGCGCCAGCACCTGGTCGCGGAGCCCATGGGGCAGACCGGGCACGAGGCCGGTCAGCAGCTGCTCCATCGCCTCCGGGGTGAGCGGCTCGAGGTAGAGCGAGGTGAAGCTCCGTTGGCCGGCTCCCCAGGTGGGCCGTCGCTCGAGCAGCTCCGGTCGCGCGAGGATGACCACGAACACGGGGTGGTTGCGCGACCAGTCGAGCAGGTACTCGACGAAGTCCAGCAGGCTCGCGTCGGCCCACTGCATGTCCTCGAAGGTGAGCACCGTCGGGTAGCCGTCGGCCAGCCGCTCGAAGAAGAGCCGCCACGCCGCGAACAGGTCGTGCTTGTCGCTCGCCTGGTGCTCGGCGAGGCCGAGCAGGTGCGCGAGCCGCGGCTCCACGAACGCTCGCTCCTCCGGGTCGAGCAGGTGCTCGCCGAGGGTCGCACGGAGCTTCTCCGTCGCAGAAGCGGCCTCTTCGTCCTCGGCGATGCGGCAGCGCATGCGCACCATGTCCGCGAGGGCCCAGTAGGTGACCCCATCGCCGTAGGGGAGACAGCGGCCGCGATGCCAGTAGACCGTCTCGGCGATGCCGTCGAAGTACTTGTAGAACTCCCACGCGAGCCGGGACTTGCCGATTCCGCCCACCCCGGTGACCGACACCAGATGCGCCTTGTGCTGCTCGGCGCAGGCGTGGAAGAGGTCCTTCAGCTGGCGCAGCTCGCGGTCGCGGCCGACGAAGGGAGCCTCGAGCCCCTCCGACCTGAGCGCGCCCCGTTGGGCAGAGAAGACCCGGCGCGCCGCCCAGAGCGGCGTCAGGCCTTCCTTTCCCTTCAGCTCGAACGATCCCGCTGGCTCGTAGACGACGGTCTGCTCGGTCGCGCGGCGGGTCGACTCGCCGACGTAGACGCTGCCGGGCTCGGCCTGCGACTGCACGCGCGCGGCGGTGTTGACGAGGTCGCCGGCGACCATCCCCTCGCCCTCGGCCCCGAGCGTGACCGCGGCCTCGCCCGTGAGCACGCCGGCCCGGGCCCGCAGCTCCTCCTCGCCGATCTCCTGCCCGAGCGCCGACACGGCGGCGACCAGGTCGAGCGCGGCCCGGACGGCGCGCTCGGCGTCGTCCTCGGTCGCGGTGGGCGTGCCCCAGACCGCCATCACGGCGTCGCCGATGAACTTCTCGACGGTGCCGCCGTAGAGCGAGATGATGCGCCGGGAGGTCTCGAAGTAGCGTGAGAGCAGCTCTCGCACCTGCTCGGCGTCCTTCCTCTCCGAGAGCGTGGTGAAGCCGACCAGGTCGGCGAAGAGCACGGAGACGAGTCGCCGCTCGGCCGATGGCGCTGCACGCTCCGCCGGCGGCGACGGTGGCGGAGCCGACGCGCCGGCCGTCAGCGCCGAGCCGCAGTCGCCACAGAAGCGCTCGCCCGGCTCGTTCGCCGCACCGCACGCGGGGCAGGCCGTGGCGAGCGCGGTCCCGCACTCGGCGCAGAACTTTCGCCCTTCCCGGTTCTCGTTTCCGCAGCTCGCGCAGACCGTCGCCACGCGGGCAAGCTTCTCATCCAGCTGGGCAGAACGGAAGCGCCTAGGGCTTCGGCACCGCCTCCAGGCTGTAGCCGACGCCGTAGCGCGTCTGGATGAACGTGTGTCTCGGCGCGCGGGAGTCGAGCTTCTCTCTCAGTCGCCGCACGCAGACGTCGACGGTTCGGTCGCGGTGCGTTGCCCGTCGCCCCCAGATGCGCTGCAGCAGCTCATCGCGGCTCGCGACCCGGCCGCGGTCGAGCGCCAGCGCGTAGAGCAGCCGGAACTCGGTCGGCGTCAGCTCGGCGTTCTCGCCGTCGACGAACGCCTGTACCGAGCGCGGGTCGATGCGGAGCTCCTCGATCACGAGCTCCTCGCCGCGATCCTCGTGCACGCCGCGCACTCCGCGCCGCGCCGCCGCCTCGACACGCGCGACCAGCTCCTTCATCGAGAACGGCTTGACGAGGTAGTCGTCGGCGCCGATCTGGAGCGCGTGCACGCGGTCGTGCTCGGTTCCGCGGGCGCTGACGACGATGATCGGCGTGCCGATGCCCTCCGCGCGGGCCTGCTCGATGAGCGCCCAGCCGTCGAGGCCGGGCAGCATCAGGTCGAGCACCAGCACGTCGGGACGCTCGTGGCGCAGCCGCGCGAGGCCGACCTCGCCGCCGCCCACGCGAACCGGGTCGACTCCGGCCGCGGCGAGGTGCTGCGCCATTCCCTCCGCGATCGTGTCGTCGTCTTCGACGATCAGGACCTTCGTCACGCGATACTCAGCCTATGCCCGACCTCGACTACGAGGCGCTGCGCTCCGCGTTCACGGCGTCCGTCTCGCATGAGCTGCGGACGCCCCTGGCGCGGTTGCAGGCGCTGCTCGACACCGCCGAGCTCCCCGGAGCAGATCTGAAGGATCTGCTGCGCAGGGCGCAGGAGGAGGTGGTCGAGATGACCGAGCTGGTGGACGACGTGCTCTTCCTGAGCGAGCTCGAGCAGGGACGGGAGGTCGTCTCCCTCGGCGACACCGAGGCCGCACCGGTCGTGCGCGACCTCGTCGCCGAGCTCTCGGAGCGCGCGGAGCTGGCAGGTTTGAAGCTCGAACTGCGAATCGACGACGAGACGATCCGCGTGCCGCTTCGCCGGCGGATGCTCCACCTCGTGGCGGAGAACCTGCTCGAGAACGCGCTCCGGTACGCGGGCGAAGGGGCGACGTGCACCGTCACGCTGGCACGCGAGGACGGAAGCGTCGTTCTCCGCGTCGCCGACGACGGAACCGGCGTTCCCGAGGAAGACGTCGGTCGGCTCTTCGAGCGGTTCTTCCGCTCGGACCGCGCCCGCACGACGCGCGGCACCGGCCTCGGCCTCGCGATCGTCAAGCACGTGATCGAGTCTGCGGGCGGGAGCGTCGAAGCCCGCGGCGGAAGCGGCCGCGGGCTCGACGTTCGGTGCGTGCTTCCGGGCTGAGCTACTTATGGACCCGGGCGAGGGTCTTGCGCGCCGCCCGCTGCACGATCTTCGGCAGCTCGACGAAGCGCAGCTTCGGGCCGTAGGACTGGCCCTTCGTGACCGCCCAGTCGACGAACTTCTTCAGCTCGGCCGCTTTGCCGGTCTTCAGCGGCAGGATCACGTAGGTGAAGGTGCAGATCGGGTAGGCGAACCTCGCCTTCGCATTCGGGTTCACGACCGTGATCGAGTTGTCCTTGCTCTGCAGCCGCTTGAGCGAGTTCGCCGCCGCCTGGATGTTGACGAGGCTGGGCAGCTCGAACTTGCCGGCGCGGTTCTCGACCTTCGCGATCTTGAAGTGGTTGTTCAGCGAGTAGGCGACGTCCACGTACGTGATGCCGCCCTTCGTGCTCTTCAGCTTCGCGGCCACTCCGGAGCTCCCGCGGGCGCCGACGCCGACCGGGAAGCTCGGCTGCGTACCTTTGCCGACTGCGCTCTTCCACGCTTTGCTGACGTGTGAGAGGTAGTCGGTGAAGTTGTAGCTCGTGCCGCTTCCGTCGCTGCGGTAGATGGGCACGACCTTCTCGTGCGGCAGGTTGACGCCCTTGTTGATCTTCTTGATCGCCGGGTTGTCCCAGTACTTGATCGACCCGCCGTAGATGCCGGCCAGGATCGTGCCGGTGAGCTTCAGCCCGTAGCCGACCCCGCTCACGTTGTAGGGGATCGACGTGGCCGAGAACGCCCAAGGGATCTGGACGCAGCCCTTGCAGGCCGAGAACTGATCCTTGCTGAGGGGCGCGTCGCTGGCGCCGAAGTCCACCGTGCGCGAGGTGATCGCGGCGATCCCGCCGCCGCTGCCGATGCCGCTGTAGGCGATCTGCGAGCCGTGGTAGGCCTGCGTCCACTTCGCCACGAGCGGGACCACGAAGGTGCTGCCGGCGCCGGTGAGGGTGCCCGTCTGTTGGGTGCCGCTCGCCCCCGCGAGGCTCGTCCAGGCCGTCAGCGTCAGACCCGCGATGGCAGTCGCCGCGATGAAGGCGGCAGTCGCTCGTCTCCTGTTCACTCTCGTCCTCTCCTCTGTCGTAGTGCTCCTGCTGAGCAGCGTGCCGCCCCGGAAACGGCGCGTGGGCTGAAAGGCGGTACGGATCTGGTAACGGTCCGGTTACGGCCGGTTGAGAAGCCGTGTTCCGCGTTAGCGTGGCTGCGTGAGCACGGTTCCCGCCACTCGCGCACTCGGCGGCACGCGGCGGAATCGCGACCGGATCGGCGACCGGCTCCTGTTCTTGCTCACCCTCGTCGCCGCAGCCGCGGCCGTGGCGATCATGGTCGCGATCGCCTACAAGGTGCTCCGCGGGGCGGAGCTCTCGTTTCGCGCCTTCGGCCTCTCGTTCCTGACCGGCACCGCCTGGGATGTGAACAAGGCCGCTTTCGGCGCCGCGCCCGGGCTCTTCGGCACGGCGGTCACCTCGCTGATGGCGCTCCTGATTGCTGGGCCGCTCGCGATCGCGATCGGGCTCTTCCTGAGCGAGCTCGCGCCTCGCGGCGTGCGCGGTCTCGTCGGAGCGCTGGTCGAGCTGCTGGCCGCGATCCCGAGCGTCGTGCTCGGGCTCTGGGGGATTCTCGTGCTCGGCCCCTTCGTCGCCAGTCACATCGAGCCCTGGCTCCACCGACGGCTGGGCTTCATCCCGCTCTTCAACGGCGACCCGTCCTCGAGCGGGATCTTCATCGCCGGGCTCGTGCTCGCAATCATGGTCGTCCCGATCGTGGCGAGTATCTGCCGCGAGCTCTTCCTCGCCGTCCCGCGTGAGCTCGAAGAAGGCGCGCTCGCCCTCGGTGCGACGCGCTGGGAGATGGTGCGCGGGGTCGTCCTGTCGTCGTCGCGGCCCGGGATCGCCGCGGCGCTGATCCTCGGCCTCGGCCGCGCGCTCGGCGAGGCGATCGCAGTCACGCAGGTGATCGGCTCCGGCTGGTGGATCCACCGCTCGCTCTTCGATCCCGGTGACACCCTTGCGAGCCGGATCGCCGCCCAGTTCCAGGGCGCGCAGACGAACCTGCAGACGTCGTCACTCTTCTACCTCGCCGCGATCCTGCTCGTGATCGGGCTCGTGACGAACCTCGCGGCGCAGCTGATCGTTCGGCGGTTCGAATTCCAGCGGACCGGAGCGGACTGATGGCCGCCACAGGACCGGCCCTCGCACTGCGCGCCGACGGCCGGGCGCGCCGCCGCCGGCTGAAGAACCGTCTCGCGGAAGCCGGCGCCACTGCCGCCGCGCTCCTCGCGGTCGCCGTGCTCGCGATCGTCGTCCTGTCGGTGGTGAAGCGCGGCGCGGGCGAGCTCAGTTGGGGCTTCTTGACGAAGCCGCTGCCGCTGTTCGGCTTGCCCGGCGGGGGGATCGCGCCGTTGATCGTCGGCTCGGCGCTCCTCGTCACCGTCGCCACGGCGATCGCGCTGCCGCTCGGCGTGCTGACGGCCCTCTTCCTGAGCGAGTTCGCGCCACGGCGCGTGGCCGGCCCGATCCAGCTGACGCTCGACCTGATGAACGGCCTGCCCTCGATCATCATCGGCGTCTTCGTCTTCGGCCTGCTCGTCTACGGGCACGCACAGAGCGGCTACGCGGGCGGCTTCGCGCTGTCGATCGTGATGCTGCCGCTCGTCGCGCGCTCGGCCCAGGAGGTGCTGCGGCTCGTACCGAGCCCGCAGCGCGACGGCGCACTGGCGCTCGGCGTCAGCCGCTGGCGCACGGTGCTCGGGATCGTTCTGCCGAGCGCCTTCGGCGGGATCCTGACCGGGACCGTGCTCGCGATTGCGCGGGCCGCCGGCGAGACCGCGCCGTTGCTCTTCACGACCTCGATCTACGCAAACAGCGTCTCGACCGACGTGCGGCACTCGCTTCCGAACATCCCGGTGCAGATCTTCATCTGGTCGGAGTCGTCGGACCCGGTCGATCACCAGCGGGCCTGGGCCGCCGCGCTCGTGCTGTTGCTGTTCGTGCTTGCAACGAGCCTGCTGGCCCGTCTCGCACTCGCGCGCACCCGGAGGAAGCTGGGCCGGTGAGCGAGGCGACTACCATCCACCCGATGAGGCCGGTCGACGTCGCGGAGCGCCCCGACTCGCAACCCGCGACCGGCGAGGCGGTCTTCGAGATCGAAGGCCTCACCGCACGGTACGGCTCGGGCCTGGCTCTCAAAGGCGTAGACCTCCAGATCCAGCAGAACCTCGTCACCGCGGTGATCGGCCCCTCGGGCTGCGGCAAGAGCACGTTCATCCGCTGTCTCAACCGGATGAACGACACCGTGCCCGGCTTCGCGCTCGATGGCCGCGTCCTCTACCACGGCACTGATCTGTACGGCGACGGGGTCGAGCCGATCGAGGTGCGCCGCCGGATCGGGATGGTCTTCCAGAAGCCGAACCCGTTTCCGAAGACGATCTACGACAACGTCGCCTGGGCGCCGCGGGTGCTCGGACTGAAACAGGGCCTCGACGAGCGGGTCGAGCGGGCGCTGCAGGCCGCGGCGCTCTGGGACGAGGTCAAGGACCGGCTCCGGCGCAGCGCGCTCTCGCTCTCGGGCGGCCAGCAGCAGCGGCTGTGCATCGCGCGAGCCCTTGCGGTCGAGCCGGACGTGCTGTTGCTCGACGAGCCGGCCTCGGCGCTCGACCCGATCGCGACGCAGCGGATCGAGGAGCTGATGCAGCAGTTGAAGCGCGACTACACGATCGTGATCGTCACGCACAACATGCAGCAGGCCGCGCGTGTCGCCGACCGCACGGCGTTCTTCTCGCTCGAAGTCGATGGGCCCCAGCGCTACGGCGTGCTGGTCGAGTACGCCGAGACGGAGAAGATCTTCACCGCGCCCGTCGACAAGCGCACCGAGGACTACGTGACCGGTCGGTTCGGATGAACGTGCGGGTCAGCTTCCAAGAAGAGCTCGACCAGCTCGAGGCGAGCCTGCAGGAGGAGGGCGCGCTCGTCCTACGCGTGCTGCGCGGCGCGCTGAACGCGCTCGCCCAGCGCGACGTCGAGCTCGCCGATGAGGTGATCGCCTTCGACGACGACGTCGACCGCCGCTACGTGGAGATCCAAGAGGCGATCGAGTCGCTGCTCGCGCGCCAGACACCCGTCGCCACGGACCTGCGGCTCGTGCTCGCGATCCTGCACATCAACCTCCACCTCGAGCGGATGGCGGACTACGGCGTGACGGTGGCCAAGCTGACGAAGCTCGTCGCCGACGTCGAGGGCGACCCGATGCTGCTACAGAGCCTCCAGGAGATGGGCGAGCGGGCTGAGGAGATGATCCGCGTCGCGCTCGACGCGTTCGCGAATCGCGACCTCGAGGGCGCCGAGTCCCTGGTCGACCTCGACGAGCTGATCGACCGCACGAACCGGCGCTTCGTCGAGCGCGTCGTCGAGATCGTGGCCGAGCCCGGCCTGCGCGAGTGGGTGCTGCGGATGGTGATCGTCTCGCGCACGATCGAGCGGATCGGCGACCACGCCGTGGACATCGGCGAGCAGGTTGCATACCTGCTGACCGCGGAGTTCCGCGAGTTCACCGACGCCTCGCACGAAGACCAGAGATAAAGCTCGACGGCACCGCGTTGCAGCGGTTGGCAGCGTTACCGGAATCGCAACGCGGTCATTCCCAGGGCGGCGGGTTGTGTGTCCAGCCGCCGCCGAGCATCGTCGCGACCGTCCGCACCTCGGCCAGCTCCTCCGGCTGGCATGCGAGCGGGTCGCGGTCGAGCACGACGAGGTCGGCGTAGTGCCCGGGGACGAGCTTCCCGCGCCGCCGCTCGTCCCCCGCGAGCCAGGCGGGTGCGACGGTGGTGGCGTGCAGGGCCTGCTCGACGGTCAATGCCTGCTCCGGGCGCCAGGCTCCGCGCTCATCGAGGGTGCGGAGAACACCGGCGCGGATGCCGGCGAGCGGATCGAGCTCCTCGATCGGCGCGTCGGAGCCGTTGGCAAGCACGGCGCCGGAATCGAGGAGCGAGCGAAACGCGTAGGGCTCGCTCGAGAGGTCGCCCCAGAAGCGGTCGGCGAGGTCGCGGTCCGAGGGCGCGTGGCTGAACTGCACCGACGCGGCGACGCCAAGCCCGGCGAAGCGGGCGACGTCTTCGGGCGCGAGCAGCTGCGCGTGCTCGACCCGCTGGCGCAGGCCGAGCGGCTGCCACTCCTCGCGCGTGGCCTCGAAGGCGTCGAGCGCTTCGCGGTTGGCCAGGTCGCCGATCGCGTGGACGGCGATCGGGAACCCTGCGCGGGTTGCGTCGCGGATGTACTGCTCGAGCTGCTCGCGACTCGTGATCTCGACGCCGGAGCCGTCGAGCATGCGCGCGGTCTGCGAGCCGAGCGTGCCGTCCATGAACGCCTTCAGGTAGCCGATCTTGAGCAGTGGGCCGCCGAAGCCGCTGCGTACGTCGACTTCGGCGAGTTCGCCGGCCCGAATTTCCGGCAGCGACTGCCACACGCGCAGGCAGAGCGCCCCGTCGGCCTCGAGGCGCTGCCAGAACCTGAGCGCGCCGAGCCAGCCATCCTTGTCGTGGACGGCTGTGACCCCGCGAGAGGCCGCGAGCTTCACGCCTACGCGCATCGCCTCGACGTACTCGTCGTCGGTCGTCTCGATGTAGCGGTCGCGGAAGTTCCAGCACGACTCCTCCCGCAGCACGCCGGTCGGCTCCCCGCGCTCGTCGAGCTCGACCACGCCACCGGGGACCTGCAGGTCGCCGTTTGCGCGAGACAGCGCGGCCGAGTTGAGCCAGACGGAGTGGGAGTCGCGCGCCATCAGCGCTACCGGCCGATCGGGAGCGATCGCGTCGAGCTCGTGTCTCGTCGGCTCGACCGGGGGCGACCAGTCGCCGCTGCGCCACCCGCGGCCCCGCAGCCATGTGCCCGTCGTGCCGGGCAGGGCGTCGCGCACCCGTGCCACCGCCTCTTCCAAAGACTGCGTCCCCTCGAGCCGCACCTCGCCCTGCGCCATCGCCCAGGTCGGGAAGTGCACGTGCGAGTCGGTGAAGCCCGGGACGACGCAGCGGCCGCCGAGGTCGATCCGCTCCGGCCCGGGCAGCGCGGTCTCGTGGGTGCCAACGCCGCCGGCGATCCGCTCGCCGGCGATCGCCAGGCCGCGAGCCAGCGGCAGCGAGGGCTCCATCGTGCGGACGACGCCGTTCTCGAGAATCACGGTGAGACAATCTTGCCGTGTTGGACGTCTTTGACCACTTGGGCATGCGTGTGAGCGACTTCGAGGCATCGCGCCGGTTCTACGAGCTCGTGCTTGCGCAGCTCGGGTACGGCGAGCCATACCGCGCCGATCACTTCTTCGAGTGGGAGGACCTCGCGTTGTCGCCCGCGAGCGACGACCGCCCCGTGACGCGCAACCTGCACCTCGCGCTGCTCGCGTCCTCGCGGGA
>JAWVDY010000304.1:0-3193 GCA_033856995.1 Gaiellaceae bacterium | reverse complement strand
CGCGCGTTCCACGAGGTCGCCCGGATCGTGCCCGGCTCTGATCTCTTCACGCGCCCGCGAGAGGGTCGCGCGGGCCGCCGTGACGGCGAGAGCCGGCGGCTCCCCGGCCAGCCGCGCGTCCCGGGCGAGCTCGTCGACCGAGGGCAGGTCGCGCAGCTTCATGCCGTAATGGAGTCTAAGTACACTCGGGCGGGGTTGATGGGGGCGCGAACTAGGCCAGTGAGGGGCGCGGCGCTATGCGCCGGCCTCGGGGTTCTCATCCTCACCGCCGCGAGCGGTGCGGCCGTGCGGGTTGGCATCGGGAAGATGACCGTGCTCCCGAACCGCGTCACGGCGGGGACGACGAACAACGAGCTCACCTTCGGGTTCCTGGCCGATTCGGCGCCGCTGAGGGGGACGACGCTCGTCGACGTTCCGCGCGGCTGGTCGAAGCCGCAACAGAGCGATCCCGCCGCGCCCGGCTACGTCGAGGTTCAGTCGGCCGGCTGCGTCGGCACGCAGATCGCGGGCATCGCCGGAAGGCGGATCGTGATCACGACGCGCTGCCCGCGGCGGCACCTCTTCCGGCTGCTCTACCACCGCGCGGCCGCGCCGCTGCTGTCGGCCGACGGCTTCGTCTTCCTGACTCAGACACGAGCCGCCGGTGTCCCGAAGAAGACGCCGTACAGGCCGCTCGGGCCACGGAAGCAGCCGGTCGTGAAGGTCCGGGGTGCCGCAGCCGCAGGGCTGTTCATGACCGTCACGAGCCTCGCCACGGCCGGAACCCCGTTCAACGCGACCGTCCGCGCGGTCGACCAGTTCGGCAACAACGCGGCCGACTACGCCGGGACGGTCAGGCTCACGAGCAGCGATCCGGCCGCGACGATGCCGGCCCCGTACGCCTACGGGCCTACCGACGTCGCGCAGCACACCTTCACAGGTCTCCTGCTGCGAACCGTCGGCACGCAGCGGGTGACGGCGACCGATTCGCACGGCTTCACGGTCCAGAGCGGGCCGATCACCGTCTCGCCTTTTTCCAGCTAGCTAGTTACTGCGCGTCGGCCTTCTCGGGCTCGGCCGGCATCGAGGCACAGCGCCGCTCGTAGCAGTCGAGGATCGTCGTGACTGCCTCGTCCGGATCGTCCGTGACGCTGAGCAGCTCGAGGTCGTCGGGCGAGATCATCCCGTCGGGGAGTAGCCGCTCGCGGATCCAGTCGAGCAGCGGCGACCAGTAGCCGCGGTCGAAGAGCACGACCGGGAAGTGCAGCACCTTGCCGGTCTGGATCAGCGTCAGCGACTCGAAGAGCTCGTCGAGCGTGCCGAAGCCGCCGGGGAAGATGACAAAGCCCTCTGCGGCCTTCACGAACATCGTCTTGCGCGTGTAGAAGTGCCTGAAGGTGAGGCTGATGTCGAGGTACGGGTTCTCGTGCTGCTCGTGTGGGAGCTCGATGTTGAAGCCGACCGAGGTTCCGCCAGCGTCGCGTGCGCCGCGATTCGCGGCCTCCATCACCCCGGGGCCCCCGCCGGTGACGATCGCGAAGCCGGCTTCGGCGAGTCGTCGCGCCACGTCGCGGGCCTCGCGGTACGCCGGGTGGTCTTCGCCCACACGCGCCGAGCCGAACACGGTGATCGCGGGCTTGCCGATCCGCTCGACTGCGACGAAACCGTCGAGGAACTCGCGGCCGATGCGCTCCGCGTGGCCGACGAGGTCGCCGTCGTGGCTCTCGAGCAGGCGCCGGTCTTCCATCAGAGCCGGTGCTGCGGCACGTGCGTCGCCCACATGCCGAGCGCGAGGAGAACGCCGAGGCCGATGTACAGCGTCAGGATCACGAAGGCGCGGTCGCGCCCGGCGCCCGGTAGCAGCGCCGCCGCGCCGCCGTGCTCGAGCGGCACCATCGGCTCTGCGCGGGCCAGCCGGTACGAGCGCCAGATCGCACCACCGTCGAGGATTCCGATCGGGATCAGGTTGAAGAGGTTCAGCAAGAAGCCGGCGTACGCCAGCGCGTGCAGCAGCGGCGAGCCGGTCAGCGAGCCGACCCCCCAGCAGGCGGCGGCGGCCAGCCCGCCCGCCACCGGGCCCGCGAGCGCAACCTGCGCGTTGCGCATCGGGTTCAGCGGCGAGTTCTTGATCGCGACGTAGGCGCCGAGGAACGGGATGAAGCGCGGGATCGAGACGTCGAGCCCCTGGCGCCGCGCCTCGACGAAGTGGCCCAGCTCGTGCACGAGGATCAGCGCGACGAAGCCGACGCCGAACTTCCAGCCCCAGATCAGGGCGTACGCCCCCACCGAGATGAACAGGCCGAGGAACTTGAACGCGAAGACGCCGAACTTCACCGCGATCCCGATCGCCGCGACGATCGGGGCCCAGATCTTCCGGAGCACGCTCTTCCAGCCCGGTTCCGGGTGGATGGGCTCGTAGTCGCGAAACTCGGGCTCGAGCTCAGGCCTGGGCGTGAGCTGGCTCACCTGCTCATCGTAGCTCCGGGAGAGCCCGAGAACGGCCGCCATCCTGTGGGAGAACCAGAATGCCGGAAACGCCGTCGGGCTCCATCCATGTCGAAAGGAAAGGTCAGATGACCAAAGGATTCCTGCGCTTCTTGCGCGGAAACATGATTGCCCTCCTGGCGCTGTTCATCGCGTTGGGTGGGACGACGTATGCGGCGTCGACATCGCTGATCGGGAAGAACACCGTCGCGTCACCGCAAGTCGTCAACGGCTCGCTACAGACCAAGGACTTGAGCAAGAAGGCTCGCAAGGCGCTCAAGGGCAACAGGGGCGTTCGGGGACTCACGGGAGCTGCCGGGGCTCAGGGCCCCAAGGGTGCAACAGGTCCGCAGGGGCCGGCGACGGGTCCTGCCGGCGGCGATCTCACGGGGAATTACCCGAACCCGACGCTCAAGCCGGCCGCCGTCACCTCAAGCAAGCTCGGGACGATCACTCGACGTCAGACCATCAGCGCATCGATCGCGGCTGGAGGCGACGGCTCCGCAACCGCTGACTGCCTGCCCGGCGAGAAGGTGATCGCCGGCGGCAACGACGGATTCTTCGATCTGTTCGTCGTGGCTTCCCGGAACTCCGGTAGTACAGGCTGGACGGTGTTTGCACACAACAACGGTGCTTCAGCCCGGACATTGACAGCGTATGTGTACTGCCTAGCGCCGTAGGACTGGCGCTGGCTGCTAAGAGCTTGACGTCAGCACGAGGTCGGGGGGGG
>JAWVDY010000303.1:0-5687 GCA_033856995.1 Gaiellaceae bacterium | reverse complement strand
GCACCATCCCCTCCTCGATCGTGCCCGCCCCGGCCTGGTGCGCGTAGGGCGGCTCGTGCGCGCGGGCGCCGACGCCGTGCGCGATCGGGTGGCTCGGCTGGCCCGGGTAGCCTGCTTCGGCGATCCCCTCGCGCACGGAGCGGTCGAGCTCGGCGAGGCTGGCACCCGGACGACAGTGCCCGAGCGCCCGCTCGTAGACGGCGAGCAGCTTCCGCTCGAGCTCGGCGTACTCCGGCCGCAGCTCGCCGGGGCAGAGGTTCTTCGTGTGGTCGCACCAGTAGCCGTCGGCGCAGACCCAGATCTCGAAGAGCGTCGGCTCGTTGTCTTTGACCGGCAGGTCGCCGGTGGCCGTGAAGGTCTTGATCCCCGGCCCGGACCAGACGAGCGAGAACGCGAGCGCCAGCTCGACCTTGCCCTTCCAGCCCGTGCCCGCGCCGTGGACGAAGCCGTTCCACATTGCGCCCGCCTCGGACTCCTTCATGCCAGGCCGCAGATGCTCGCGGCAGTAGTCCATTCCGCCGGCGGCGATCTCGTTCGCCAGGCGCATGCGCTCGAGCTCCTGCGGGGTCTTGACCGCGCGGGCGCGCGCGAGGAGCGGGGTCGCGTCGCCGACCTGCGTCCCGAACGCATGGAAGTAGTCATGCGTGAACGTCGTCGGCTCGCCGACCATGCGGTCGGCCGCCTGCGTGCCCAGCGAGAGCTCGAGCCCGATCGCCCCATAGTCGTCGGCGACCTGCTGGGCCAGCTCGACGGTTCGCGCGAGCGGCGGCCGCGGGTCGTCGTCCGCGTAGCCGCGCAGGAAGCGGACGTCTTCCGGCCAGGCCGTCCGATCCGCGTCCTCAGCCGAGGCCTCGAGGCAGATGAGCACCGGCTCGCCCTCGCGCGGGAAGACCGCGGCCTCGTAGCCCTTCATGCCCCAGAAGTTCGTCAGGTAGAGCACGTTGTCGGGCGCCCGGACGACGAGCGCGTCGAGCCCCTCTTCCGCCATCAGCGCGCGGACGCGATCGAGCTTGGCGTCGTCGCGCGGCCAGCTCACGAAGAAATTGTCACGCTTTCGGCACTCTTCCGTCACACACCTGCGCGACTTGCTCCGGTACGGTCGACCGCGAGGGAGGCGGGCTGTGATCCCCACCCTGGGTGGGGGTATCGGTTCTCGCGCGCGTCACCAGCGAACACGCTCCGGCGGCGGCTCGCCGTGGGCCTCCTGCCACGAGACGACCGGGTTGCGCAGCACGCCGATTCGCTCGATCTCGGCCTCCATCACGTCGCCGGGCTTCAGGTAGAGCGATGCCGGGTCGTCGCTGAACCCGGCTACGCCGCTGACGGTCCCCGTGGACACGACGTCGCCCGCCGAATATCCGAGCGCGGAGTAATGGCTCAGGATCTCCGAGATCGTCACGGACATGTTCCGCGAGTGCGACGTCTGCCGCGGCTCGCCGTTCACGCGCAGCTCCATGGCCAGGTCGTGGGGGTCGGGGATCTCGTCGGGTGTCACGATCCAGGGCCCGAGCGGGCAGAACGTGTCGATCGCCTTGCAGAACGAGAACACGCCCGAGCGCATCTCGCGCCGCTGGATGTCGCGCGCGGTGATGTCGTTGAAGATCACGTAGCCGCCGATGTAGTCCGCCGCCTCATCCGGCGAGAACCACTTGCCCGCCTTGCGGATCACGACGGCCAGCTCGAGCTCGTAGTCCAGCTCCTCGGTCAGGTGCTCGGGATAGACGACCGGGTCGTCCGGCCCGACGATCGCGTCGACGTTCTGGAAGAAGACGATCCACGGCGCGATCTCGTGCGACCAGTCGACGTTCTTGGACTCGTCTTCGTGCTCGCGGAAGTTGCCGGCGGTGTGAAAGAACTTCTTCGGCACGATCGGCGCCCGCAGCCGTACGTCCTCGAGCGCGTGCTCGGCACCGGTCGCGCGCGCCACCGCTCCGGCCTCGAAGTACTCGCGCATCGTCGGCACGTCGAGCTCGACCACGCGGTCGGCGCGAAGCTCCCCGACCAAGCCGTCGTCGAACGTGACGAGCTTCACGCGACCCCACAGACGCGCTGGGCGACGAGCGCGTACACGTTCGCCATCTGCACGAGCCCGTCGATTTCGAGATTCTCGCCGTACTCGGTGTCGAGCAGCCCGGTCGACGTGCCGTAGTTGACCGTCGGCACGCCGTAGCGCGTCAACGCCGACGCGTCGGAGAACCAGCGCGTCACGTCGCGCTCCGGCGGCGAGCCGTAGACCTCGGCATGGCTCTCGTCGATTGCCGACACCAGCGGGTGATCCTCGGCGATCTCGGCGCCCGGCGCGGTCACGTAGACCTCGCCCTCGACGTCGTACTCGGGGAACCGCTCGGCAAGCCCGCGCACCATCTCCAGCACCTCGCGCCTCGCGACCGGCATCGGTTTCGTCGGCGGCACGCGCACGTCGAGGAAGAGATCGGTCCTGTGCGGCGTGCGCGAGACGCGCCAGCCGAAGCCGCCTTGCAAAGCCCCCACGTTCACGATCGCGTTCGCGCCGCGATAGGCGTTCGCGGGATCGCCCTCCCAGGTCGGGATCCACTCGAGCACCGCGTCGAGCACCTCGCGCATGCGCAGGATCGAGTTCTCGCCGCGCTTGCCCTCGCTGAACGCCGTGTGGATGAAGTTCCCGCGCGTGGAGATCCGCAGCCAGAGCGACCCGAAGTGACCCAGCACGACCTTCGCCTCGGTCGGCTCGCCGAGCACGCACATGTCCGCGAGACCCCCGTGGGTGACCAGATGCCGCGTCCCCGCCGCATAGCCGCGGTACTCGGCGCCCTGGGCGTCGCCGTACTGCGTCTTCTCGATCTCGCCGCAGACCGCCGCCACGAGCACGTCGCCGCGCAGGCGCAGGCCCGCATCCTGTAACGCGCGCACCGCCTCGACGTAGCAGGCGAGCGCGCCCTTCATGTTCGAGATCCCGAGCCCGTAGAGCCGCCCCTCGCGCACGAACGGCTCCGGCTGGAACCCTGGGACGTGCGCAAGCCAGGGCTCGCGGCCGGAGTACGAGGTGTCCAGGTGCCCGTTGAACATCAGCGACGGCCCGCCGCCTGCGCCCGCGAGCGTTCCAAGCACATTGGCGCGACCGTCCTCGACCTGCTGCCACTGCACCTGCAGGCCCAGCTCCTCGAAGGTCCCGCGGACGAAGTGCGCCAGCTCCTCCTCGCTCCCGGTGAAGCTCGGGATCGAGATCGCCTTGCTCGCCCAGTCGACGAGCCGGTCGCGGTCGATCGTGAGCGCCATCAGCGGAACGCCGGCAGGACGCGCTCGCCGAAGAGCCGAATCTGCTCGAGCCGCCGGTCGCCCCAGAGCTCGAGCATCACGTGGGTGCAGCCTGCCTCGCGGTACTCCTCGATCGCAGCGATGCAGTCGTCCGGCGTGCCGGCGATCGGCTTGCACTTGTCGAGCAGCGCGTCGCTGACCTCGGCTTTCGCGGCCAGGCGCCCTCCGCGCTCCATCGCCTCGGCTACCGGCACGATCTCGTCCTGCGTGATCCCGGCGAGGTCGAGCAGCGCGTCGGCCGCGCCCTGGATGTTCTGCACCTTGTTGGCGAGGTACATCCCGGCGATCTCCCGCGCCCCGTCGCGGCCGGCGTCGCGGTCGGACTCGTGGATCGAGGCGACGATCGTGCAGCCGATGTCGATGTCGCTGGCGACGTTCTCGCGCGTGTAGCCGACGAAGGCCGGGGTCGTGATCGACGGCGTCAGGCAGCCGTCGCCGATCTCGCCCGCGAGCGCCTGCATCTTCGGCGCCGTCGCGGCCACGTAGACGGGCGGCACCTCCCTCGGCGCGTGGGCCTCGGGCGAGAGTGCCGGCACCGACGCGTTCCAGGTCGAGCCGGTGTACTCGAACGCCTCGCCGCCGAGCACGCCGCGCGCGATCTCGACCGCGTCGCGCATCGGCCCCAATGTCTTCTTCGTCTGCATCTGGGCGTTGTTGAGGAAGATCTTCGACGTCCCGAAACCGAGGATGAAACGCCCCGGACCCGCCGCCTCCTGCACGACGCGCGCGTCCATCGCGGCCTGGACAGGGTGGCGCGTGAACGGCGAGATGATCCCCCAGCCGATCGTCAGCCGCTCAGTCTCACGCGCGAGCACGACCGAGGTGACCGTCGAGGAGCGGGCCTCCATGCCGTGCTTGCGCCACCACGGATACGCCTCGGCCAGCCAAATCGTGTCCATCCCGGCCTCGTCCATCGCGCGCGCCGAGGCGATCATCTCCTCGAGCGGCTCCATGGTCAGCTGCATCACCCCGATCCGGAACGGCGGGGGCATTGCCCTAGCTTTCGGTGGAAGTGGTCGGCCCCTCGGGCTCGGGCTCGTACGTCTCGGGCGCCAGCGGGCTGACGCCCTCGTCGGCACCGCTCGTCCCGGTCTCGGGCTCCGGCTCGGGCGTGCTCTCGGCGGGCTCGCCGTAGTCCTTGACGTCGGACGCCTGCGTCGCCGCCGCCTTTTGCACCTGGTCGTCGAGCGCCGAGAGGACGTGCTGTACCTGCTGGTTCACGATCGGCTGGAGCACACGCTGACCCATCGAGCCGACCGGGCCGGCGATGCGTACGTCGGCCTCCCAGTCCATCTTCGTGCCGCCGCCGTCGTCGCTGAGGTTGAACGCGGTCGTCATGCTCAGGATCGCGCCGACGCCGTTGCCCTTGATCGCGAGGCGCGCGAACTCCGGCGGGCGCTCCTCGGTCTTCTCCATGTCCATCGTCATCCCGAGCGCGCCGAGGCCCAGCGGGATCTTCACGTTCGCGCGCCAGTGGTGCTCGTCCTGGACGTCGAAGCTCTCGACACCCGGCATCGTCGCGGCCATCGACGCCGGGTCGTTGAGAACGTGCCAGACCGCGTCGCGCGGTGCCGCGAACACGCGCTCGCCGGCGACTCTCATCCCGCCTCCACCTTGACGCGCTCGCGGCTCTGGTCCGGGTTCGAGAGCAGCTCCCAGACGCGGTGATACGGGTTCGAGCTGTCGTAGACGATCGCGTTCCCGCGGGCGCGCAACGCGTCCTGCAGCGCCGCGCAGACGGCATGGATCCCCGCGCCGCCACCCTCGCCCATTCCCTTCGTGCCCATCGACGTGAACGGAGACGGGCTCTCGACGTAGCCGGTCTTGAGCGGCGGCATGTCCAGCGCGTGCGGCACGTGGTAGTCGTAGAAGTTGGGCGTCAACAGGTTGCCGTCCTCGTCGTAGGTGAAGGTCTCGTGCGTAGCGGCCCCGAGCGCCTGCGCGGTCGCGCCCATCACCTGCCCTTCGACGATCTGCGGGTTGATGCGCTTGCCGCAGTCGTCGACGGCGGCGTAGTCGACGATCTCGTAGTGGCCCGTCTCGGGATCGATCTCGACGATCGCCGCATGGATCTGCGCCGCGTAGGTGAGGGTCAGGTTGCCGAACTTGCGCTCGATGTCCGGCGGTTCGAACGGCGGCCGGTAGACGTAGCGGCAGTTCAGAGTGACGTCGATGTCCTCCGGCAGGCCCGCGTTGTTCGCGTTGATGATCGCGCCGCACGCCATGAACGGGAGCGCCGCCTCGGGGTTGTCCTTGATCCGCACCGTCCCCTCCGCGAGCTCGAGCGCCTCCTCGGGCACACCGCCGAGAATGACCGAGCCGAGCCGCTTGATCTCCTCGGCGAGCATGTCGGTCGCACCCTTCACGGCGCTCAGGCCCGTCACGGCGAACTG
>JAWVDY010000302.1:0-6646 GCA_033856995.1 Gaiellaceae bacterium | reverse complement strand
ACGCAGATCAGGACGAGGACGAGCCAGGGATTGGTACTGCGAGCGGGAGCCACGGCCCCAAGCTAGCGACCGCAGAGCGGCTCCGGCAAGCGGGGCCAGCAGGTCGGGGACCTAGACTCGCCGGATGAGCACCGCGCGGCTCGAGACCTTCGCGGACGGCGTCTTCGCGATCGCGGCGACGCTGCTGATCCTCAACGTCGACGCACAGATCCCTGGCGGGATCTCGAACCTCGGTACGCAGTTGACCCACATCTGGCCCTCGTACCTGGCCTACGCGGCCAGCTTCGTGACGATCGGGATCATGTGGGTGAACCACCACGCGATCATGGAGCAGGTCGAGCGCGCCGACCGCCGCTTCCTGGTCGCGAACATCGGCCTACTGATGTGCATCGCCTTCTTCCCGTTCACCACGAGGCTCGTCGCCGAGCACGTCCGGGGCAACGGCGCACAGGCCGCCGCGCTCACCTACGGCTTCACGGGTGTCGCGACGGCGCTGCTGTTCAACGCGACGTGGCTCTACGCCGCGGTCGGGAAACGCCTGCTCCGGAGCGACGCGGACCCTGCGGTCGTCAGCGGGATCACCCGCACCTACATCCCGGGGCCGTGGATCTACCTGACCGCGACGCTCGTCGCGTTCCTCAGCCCCGTCGCCAGCATCGCCCTCTTCGGGGCGATCGCGGTCTTCTACATCGTCGAGAGCTCGATCTTCGGCAACGCGCCTAGCGCGTGAGCGCGGCCATCAGCGCGTCGACGACGCGCGGGTCGAACTGGGTGCCGCTTCCGGCGCGGAGCTCGGCCAGCGCGGTCTCCTGCGGCAGCGCCGCTCGGTACGAGCGGTCGCTCGTCATCGCGTTGTAGGCGTCGCAGCAGGAGACGATCCGCGCCAGCAGCGGGATCTGCTCGCCGGCGATCCCGTCCGGGTAGCCGCCGCCGTCCCAGCGTTCGTGGCAGGCGCGGACCACGCGGCCGATCTCGCCGAGCAGGCCGCCGACGCGCAGCAGCAGCCGCTCGCCCTCGACCGTGTGCCGTTCCATTACGGCACGCTCTTCCGGGGTCAGCGGGCCGGGCTTGTTGATGATCGCGTTCGGCACACGGACCTTGCCGACGTCGTGGAGCAGCGCCGCAAACTCGGCGTCCCGTCGCTCGCGCGCGCCGAGCCCGAGCTCGTCGGCGACCTTCAGCGTCAGGTCAACGACGTCGCGGCTGTGGATGCCCGTGTACTCGTCGTCGGCCTCGACCACGTCACCGAGCAGGAACGCCGTGCCGCGGTAGGCGTCGCGCAGCTCGAGCTCGTGGTCGATCCGAACGCGGCGCTCGCGGGCGAAGACCGAGAGCAGAGCGACGAGCGGGAGCGCGAGCACGACCCCGTACGGCGACGACTGCGCCGCGAAGGCGACGGCCAGGCCGACCGGCGCGAGACCGGCGTCGATCGCGTACACCCAGAGCATCGCGCGGAGCTGCACGCTCGGCCGCACGCCGAGGGCGAGCCACTCGCGACCCGCGGCGCAGACCGTGTCCAGCACGAACTGCGAGAGCAGCGCGGCCGTGTACAGCGGCCAATCCGACAGCCGTGGGCCGCGCTCGCCGGCGATCCCGAGCACGAGCGCCGGGCCGACCGCGTACCAGGCAAAGACGAAGCGCATCCCGACGCGGGCGAGGCTGAGCGAGCCGCGGAAGTGCTCGTCGAGGCTGCCGAGCACGACGGCGCCTGCGACTGCCAGCGGCACGTAGCCGACGGGCAGCACGAACAGCATCGGGATCAGGATCAGCTCAGTCGGAACCGCGGAACCCGTGCCGATCTCGAAGTCGAGCCTGAAGGCGGCCGCGTAGGCAAGGACGAGCACGAGCACCGCTCCGAGGCCGGGTGTCCGCTGCGAGGGCACGAACAGGGCCAGCAGGACGGCCGCGGCCACGAAGCCGCCGCCGAAGACGACGAAGGACCAGAGCTCGCGCCGCGCCAGCCGCTGCAGGCGCCGCGCGCGCCGCTCCTCGATCACGCGCTGCTCGTCGGGGTCGAGCAGGACTGACCGCGGGGTCGTTGAGGCCGCAGTCGACATCGGAAGACACATCGTCCGGCTGCGGCGCCCGCTTGACGCGTCCGAGCGCGACGGTTCCCTCGTTCAAGGGATGCGGAGCCCCCGAAAGCCCCCTATGGGGTGATGCAGCGCCCCGCCCGGCAGCCAAGGGTGAGACCAATTCGGCGGCTAGGAGGAACTGGCGTGGCGGCATCTGTGGCACGAGGCGGACTGAGAGCACTGCTCGGCGTGGTGATCGTCGCCGCGCTCGCGATGACCTCGACGGCGAAGGCCGGCCTGCTCGGCACCGGCTCGGCGTCCTACTGCGACCCCGGCGCGGTGCAGGCGTTCGGACAGTGGGGCGACACTGCGAGCTACGCCCGCCTCTTCAACGGCGGCTTCGAGTCCGGCAGCAGCGGCTGGTACCTGAGCGGCAACGCTCGAGTCGTCTCGGGCAACGAGCCCTTCTTCATCAACGGCAACCGAAGCGACAGCCACTCCCTGCTTCTGCCAGCGGGAAGCTCTGCGTACAGCAGCACGGTGTGCTTCGCGGTCGGCGACTGGCACCTGCGCTTCGTGGGCAAGAACGTCGGCTCGCGCACCGGTGCGCTGCACGTGCAGGTGATCGTCCCGAGCCTCCTCGGCGGACTGCTCACGATCCTCGACGGCGGAACTGTCAGCGGCACGGGAGCCTGGGCTCCGTCCCCGCGGCTCGAGCTCGCGCTCTGCAACGTTACGAGCCTCCTCGGCACAAGGGCGGTCGCCTTCAGGTTCACGCCGGTCGGGAGCGCTGCGGCGTACCAGATCGACGACGTCTTCCTCGATCCCTGGAAGGGCACGTAGAGGCGAATCCGTAGACTCCGGGACATGCAGCAGTCGCTGCCAGTTGCGGATCGGCCTCGCCGGCCGGAGTGGATGAAGGTTCGCGCCCCGAGCGCGGACTCGGCCTACTTCGACGTCCGTAAGCTGATCCACGGCGCCTCGCTGAACACGATCTGCGAGGAGGCGCGCTGCCCGAACATCTCGGAGTGCTGGGGGCGCGGCACGGCGACCTTTCAGATCCTCGGCGACACGTGCACCCGCGCTTGCCGCTACTGCTACGTCAACTCCGGCCGGCCCGAGTCTCCGCCCGATCCGCTCGAGCCGCTGCGGCTCGCGGCCGCCGCGGCGAAGATGAACCTCAAGCACGTCGTCGTCACCTCGGTCGACCGCGACGACGTTCCCGACCGCGGCGCCGGCCACTACGCGGCCACGATCCGGGCGCTCAGGCACAAGGTGCCGGAGGCGACGATCGAGATCCTCACGCCCGATTTCCTCGGCGTCGAGGAGGAGGCACTGCGGACGATCCTCGCCGAGCGGCCCGAGGTCTTCAACCACAACATCGAAACCGTCCGCCGGCTCCACGCGCGGATGCGCGGCGCGAAGGCGAGCTACGACACCGCGCTCGGGCTCCTGCGGCGCGCGAAGGAGCTCGCCGACTATTCGGTGCTCACCAAGTCCGGGATCATCGTCGGCCTCGGCGAGACGAACGACGAGGTGGTCGAGACGCTGCGCGACCTGCGCGAGCACGGCGTCGACGTCGTCACGATCGGCCAGTACCTCCAGCCGAGCGCGAAGCACGCGAAGATCGACCGTTGGGTGCACCCGGACGAGTTCCGTTGGTTCCGCGAGCAGGGAGAGGCACTCGGTTTCGGCTCGGTCTTCTCCGGCCCTCTGGTTCGCTCGAGCTACCGGGCAGACGAGCAGCGGCACGCGGCGGCCACCGGCCGCGGCGCGGTGGCGTACTAAGCAGCGCGCCCAGCAGCTCTCCGCCGTCAGCCAACGGAGAGGGCCGCCCGAAGGCGGCCCTCTCAGAACCACGGTGCGGTTGCGCCGCTACTGGTGGAGCTTCATGCGCCAGATGCCCTGTGAGTGCGTCGCCGCGTAGATCAGACGCTCGCAGTGGGCCCTCCCGACGCAGGTCGGCACCCGATTGGACGGCTGGATCTCGAGGTGCATCACCTCGTAACGGGGCATGCCCGCCGTCGTGTGCCAACCGCTGTGGCCGTCGTCCGGTCCTCGCAGAACGCCGAAGTCGGTCGCGACGTACAGGGTGTG
Source organism: Gaiellaceae bacterium (assembly GCA_033856995.1). Lineage (GTDB taxonomy): Bacteria > Actinomycetota > Thermoleophilia > Gaiellales > Gaiellaceae > AC-32. The sequence continues at coordinate 2,534 of JAWVDY010000302.1, read as the reverse complement.
CGTCGCGTCGTCGCGCACGACGTCGGCAACCGGCAGGTCGCCGTCCGAGGCCGGCGTTGGGAACGCGGACGTGCCGCTCTCCACGTTCAGGTTCGTGAAGGTGCCCGAGCCTGGCGCGGAGCCGTTCTCCCAGACTTCGAACACGTGTCCGGGCGTGGTAGGCGTCGCCGCGTTGTAGCCGGAGTACGTCACCCACGCGTGCCCTGCGTTCTTGGGATCCACGTAGATCGCACTCGGGAAGCGGGTCGGCGACGTCGCGTTGTCGATTCGATGCCACGTGACAGCCGCCGGATCATGCGCGTCGACGTTGTGCGTTACGAACAGCCGGCCGGCCGAGGTCGCCGCCCACATCGTCCAGTGGTCGGCACCCGAGCGCGCCATGAACGACATCGACCCACCTGTGCGGTCGGTGCCGTAGACGCTTCCGGTCAGGTCACCCGGCGTGTTGCTGCCACCAGGACCGCCTAGCGCCTGGTAATCGCCGCACTGCGGGTTGTTGCCGCCCGTCACGAACTCGGGGCAGTTCGCCTCGTAGAACGCGATGTTCGGCACCTTGTCCTGTGGCACCGCGCCCGGCGTGCCGGCGCCGAAGGCCCAGCTGCGCCAGACGTGCTGGCCGCCGTTGTAGATCGGGTGCGTACCGGGCTCCGGGTTCGGGTCGCCGATTTGCGGCCAGTAAAACGCGAAGGCCTCGCCGCTGTTGATCAGCGGAGCCGTCGTGATCACCCAGCGCTCGGGATCGCCGTCGCGGAAGTTCGAGTCACCGAACCCACTCGTGAACTCGTTGGCTCGCCACGTCGGGTTCTTCCCGTCGTACACGGCGTTCCCGCCGTCGCCGTAGATGATCTGGCTGAAGATGTTCCTGCTGCTGTCACCCGGGCTGCCGCTCACTGCATTGCCGCAGCCGTTGTTGTTCGACCAGGTCCCGTTGTCCTGCGTGCCGCCCATGACCTCGCAGGGGTTCTGCGGGTTGATCGCCACGTTGATGAACTGCAGCGTGCTGCTCAACCGCTTGTCGATGTGGTCGACGGCAGTCGGCACCCGCGACAGGAGCCGCTTGCAGGTTGCGTAGCTCCCGCTCGCCGGCGGCAGCGGTCCACCGCCACTGCGCTGCTGGTCGTCGCACTGCGACGAGATGTTGGCGAACCGGCCGCTCGTCCTGATCACGCCGCCGTCGTTGCCCTCGATCACCTGGGTCGGGTTCCCCGGGTTGACGATGATCGCGTGCTGGTCCGGATGAATGCCGTTCGGAGCCCGCACGCAACCCTGGTCGAAGTACGGCGCGAAGGAACACCATGGAGCCGGTGTGTCACGAGCGTCCATCGTCAGGTCGGTGAACGTGCGGAGGTCGGCACGGGAACCGTCGGGGTCACCCGCGGTCGTGGAGTACAGGATCGCGCGGCCGTTCGACCGTCCGTTGCCACAGCCGACGCCCTTCGTGTTGCACGGCAGCTCGCCGTACTGGAAAGCGCCGATGAGGTAGACGGTGTCCGGCATGCCGGCGGGCGAGTAGACATCCTCGTCGTACCAGCACTGCGCCCAGCAGAAGTCGTCGGTCGCGAAGAACGGGCTCGCCGTCGACTGCGACGTCAGCTTCTCCCAGTCCGAGTACATCCTCGGGAACGTGTTTGCCGGGTTGGGCTCGGCGGCTCCCGCCGTCTGTGAAGCCAGAAGCGCCGCAGCCGGCTGGTCGGCCTTGTCCGTGCGCCAGAAGTTCGATGCCAACGGATCGAACGGGCCGTTCCCGTTCGCAGTGCCGTCGGTGAGGTAGATGCGCGTGTGACCGTTCTTCGCCGTCAAGGCGAACATCGTCCGGTCGATCCCCGCACCCTGGTTGAACTGCGGCGCGAACACCTGCTGGAACGCGGTCATCGCCGCGCCAGCGTCACGCCTCCAGGCGCCCGCATCGAACGCAGAGGCGTACACGACGCTCGGATCCCGCGGGTCGAGACCGACGTCGGTCACGCCGAAGCCGGCCGAGTTGCTCCCGTTCCAGACCTCGGTGAACGTGTGGCCGCCGTTGAACGACTCGTAGAGTCCAGGCTCGTTTGCACCGGGCTCGAGCCGCGTGGTGCCGCCGTTGCCGATCGTGTGAGACAGGCCGCGCACCGCAAGTGCGGAGCCGACGAACATGTGGTTGTGGTTGCGCGGATCGATCACGATCTTGTTGATCCCCCGACCCAGGAACGCGTCCTTGTCGGGATTGGCGCAGGCATACGTCGTGTTGCTGATGCATTCGTCCTGGAGCTTCGTCCAGTGGTTGCCGCCGTCAGTCGTCTTGTAGATGCCGACGCCGGCCTCGCAACCGGACGAGCAGCGGTTGCCCTCGCCGGTCCCGAGGTAGAGCGTGTTGTGCGTGCGATCGGTCGGATCGAGGACGAGCTGCCCCACCGAGTTCTGGGCGAGGTCCTTCGGCCCGACCTGCTGCCACTCGGGATCAGGTGCAACGACGTTGTTCGTGCGCCAGACGCCGCCACCGGCGGTGCCGGCCCAGACGCGACAACTCGTTGCCGTGCAAGCGGGGTCGGCAACGT
>JAWVDY010000301.1:0-11808 GCA_033856995.1 Gaiellaceae bacterium | reverse complement strand
GTCACCGGAGACAACGGCTGCGCGCTTCCGCTCGCCGGGAAGGCTGGCGACGTACTCCTCCAGCTCGGGCACCGCGTCCGCGCGCGAGACCGCGTTTCCGACGAGCACGCGCAGCACGAGGAGCTCGGCCTCGTAGCGCTCGGCCATCTCCGCGGCGAACCGCACGGCCCGCTCGGCGGTCTCCGAGCGGTCGGTCGCGACCATCACGATCCGCACCGCCTCGTTCGAGCCCTTGCGCCGGAGCCGCATCAGACCTCGCCGCCGAGTGCCTGCAGGTTGCGCGGCGTCTCGACCACGAACGGTGCGGCGTATGCGTCACGTACTGCCGGTGTGCTCAGTGTGCTTCCCCTCGGTTCTACGGCCCGGAACGCCCCAGATTGTAGAGGCCGGATCTCCAACTCCCGTCGGGCCGCGGCGATAGGATCGTCTGCGTAGGGGTCGAGGCGACGGGAGGAGCCCAGGATGGACGTGATCGCAGGGATCGACGCGGCTCGGGAGCGGTGGAACGTGCTCGAGCATCCGTTCTACACACGCTGGGAGCAAGGTGAGCTCACGCGCTACGAGCTGGCCCGCTACGCCGGCGAGTACCGGCACGCGGTCATTGCGCTGGCGCGCGCGGCGCGGACCGCGCGGCTGCACGCCGAGGAGGAGGCACAGCACATCTCGCTCTGGGACGACTTCGCCTCCGCGCTCGGCACCGAGCCCGCGGAGCCGCTGCCGCAGACCAAATGCTGCGCGTCGGCCTGGGCGGCCGGCGACGACGAGCTCAGCGCTGCCGCGATCCTCTACGCGATCGAGTCGGGCCAGCCCGCGATCTCGCAGACCAAGCTCCGGGGCCTTGTCGAGCACTACGGCTTCTCCGACGACTCCCCCGCGGTGGAGTACTTCGCAGTCCACGGCGAGCGCGACCACGAGCACGCCGCCGAGGCGCGCACGACGCTCGAAGGCACGGACGATCCACGGCTCGTCGGTCTCGCAGAGGCGGCGCTGGCCGCGAACTGGGCGCTACTCGACGGCGTCTCGCAGAACTAGAGTCGACCGGCTTCGATAATCCGCTCGAGGAATTGCTGCGTCCGAGGCTGCTTCGGCCTGGCGAAGATCTCGGTTGGCGAGCCCTCCTCGAGGATCAGGCCGTCGTCGAGAAAGCAGACACGGCTTGCGATGTCGCGAGCGAAGCCCATCTCGTGCGTTGCGATCAGCATCGTCATCCCGCCTTGAGCGAGCTCGCGGATCACGTTCAGCACCTCGGCGACGAGCTCGGGGTCGAGCGCGCTCGTGACCTCGTCGAGGAGCATGAGCTCGGGCCGCATCGCGAGGGCCCGGACGATCGCAACGCGTTGCTGCTGTCCGCCGGAGAGCCGGTCCGGGTACTCGTCGCGGCGGTCTGCCAGGCCGAAGCGCCCGAGCAGCTCGAGCCCGCGCTCCTCTGCCTCCGCGCGTGAGAGGCCGAGCACGTCGCGCGGCGCGAGCGTCACGTTGCGCAGGACCGTCATATGCGGGAAGAGGTTGAACGCCTGGAAGACGATCCCGATTCGCCGCCGCACCGCATTCGCGTCGGCGCCGCGGCGCGTCACCTCCTCGTCGGCGAGGAAGATCCGGCCCGCGTCTATGGGCTCGAGCAGGTTGACGCAGCGCAGAAGCGTCGACTTGCCTGACCCGGAGGCGCCGATCAGGCAGACGACCTCGTGCTCGGCGACGTCCAGGTCGATCCCGCGCAGCACCTCGTTCGCGCCGAAGGACTTGTGGACGGCCTCGAGGCGGAGGGCACTCATGCGAGCGCTCCGCCGGCCTGGCGGCGGCGCCGGTCGCGCGCGATCAGCAGGTCGGTGACGCGAGCGAGCGGGATCGTCAACGCGACGAAGAGCGAGGCGGCGGCGAGATAGGAGCCGAAGGTGAAGGTTGCGCTCGAATCGATCTGCGACTGGTTGAACGCCTCGATCACACCCAGCGTGCCGACGAGCGCGGTGTCCTTCTGCAAGCCGATGAAGTCGTTCAGCAGCGGCGGGATAACCCTCCGGATTGCCTGCGGCAAGATGACGCGCCGCAGCGCCTGGAAGCGCGAGAGCCCGAGCGAGCGCGCGGCCGCCTCCTGGCTCGGGTGCACCGACTCGATCCCGGCGCGGTAGACCTCGGCGACGTAGCCGCTGTAGATCAGCACGAGCCCGACACCGGCCCAGAAAACGCGTGAGCGCGGCACGCCGGTGAGCTGGAGGGCCGGTGCTCCGAAGCCGAGCAGCGCGATCACGAGGATCGTCGGCACTCCGCGCGCGAGGTCGGCGTAGATCACGGCCAGCGCGCGCAGCGGGAAGAAGACCGGCCCCGGCAGGCTTCGGAGCACGGCGATCACGAGCGCGAGCACGAGTATGAACACCTCGCAGACGAGGAAGATCTTCACGTTCAGGATGAAGGCGCGCGCGATGTCCGGGAACGAGCCCGAGATGTCGCCCCAGTCGAAGAAGGTCCGCCGCACCTCGGGCCACCCGGCCGACTGCCTCACCGCAACGATCACCACGACGACGAAGACCGCCGTGCTGAGGAGCGCGATCGCCACGCCACGCGCGCCCTCGGCCTCGAGACGCAGCCCGTCGAGCAGGCGCGAGCGGCGCGACGCTACTTCAGGACCGGCGCGCCGGCGTTCTGGATCCACTGCTGCTGCAGCCGCTTCAGCGTCCCGTTCACGTCGAGCGTCGCCAGTGCCTTGTTCACACAGGGACGAAGCGAGTTGCCCTTCTGGAAGACGAGCCCGAAGTGCTCACCTCCCGGCTGCGTCGGGAACTGGCCGAGAATCGTCCCGTTCGGGACCTGCGCGGCCGAGACGTAGAACGCCGTGGGCAGGTCGAGCACGAGCCCGTCGATCTGGCCGTTCTTCAGTGCCTGCACTGCGCCCGCGTTCGAGGGAAAGACGGAGGGCTTCTTCGAGGGCTTGATGGTGTCTTTGATGAACTGGTAGCTGGTCGTCCCGAGCTGCGCGCCCAACTCGAAGGACCTCAGTCCGGCCAGGGTCGTCACGGAGGCGATCTTCGTCCCCTTCCGGACCACGACCGCCTGGTTCTCGTCGTAGTAGGAGCGGCTGAAATCGACGGTCTTCGCGCGCTGCGGGGTGACCCCGACCTGGTTGATGTCGAAGTCGAACGACTTCGAGCCGGGCGCGAACGAGCTGTTGAAAGCAACGTACTTCCACTCGACCTCGTCGTGGGTGAAGCCGAGCTGCTTCGCGACCGCGTACGCGACGGCGCTCTCATAGCCCTTGCCGCTGCGTGGGTCGCTGACCTTCCACGGCTTGTGTGGCGTTCCCCCGTACCAGGGCGGATAGGCCGGGTTGTCGGTGCCGATCGAGAGAGTGCCGGAGCTGACGAGGTTCAGGCTGCCCTTGGCGCAGTTGGCGTTCGACGCCGTTGAGCCCGACGAGGCCTTCTTGGTCGAGCCGCACGCTGCAGCCAACGCGACGAGCAGGAGCGCGAGTGCAGCGAGCGCGAGCTTCCTCATGCCGCCACTCCGGTGAACTGCGGGATCACGTCACTACCGTACGCGGCGAGCGTCTCGTCCGCGCGCTCGGTCATCAGGTAGATGTCGAACTGGTCGACGCCGACGCCCTCGAGCTCACGCAGCTTCTCGCTGATCTGCTCGCTGTCGCCGAGCACGCAGAAGCGGTCGCAGATCTCGTCGGTGACGAACTCGCCGTGGGCGGCGCCGACGCGGCTGTGGTCCTTGTAGTCGTAGAACTTCCGCGCCTTGACGAAGTCGGTCAGCGCCGCCGGGATCTCGTCCGAGTCCTCGCCGTAGCGCTCGATCAGGTCCATGACGTGGTTCGAGACCATCGCCGGGAACCAGCGCACCTGGTCACGAGCCTCGGCGAGATCGTCGGAGACGTGGCTCGGCGCGCAGACGATGCACTTGAGCGCGGCCGGGTCGCGACCGGCCTCCTCGGCGGCCTGGCGGGCGGTGGCCATGATCCACTGGATGATCTGCGGATCGGCGAGCTGGATGATCACGCCGTCGCCGACGCGCCCGGCCACGCCGAGCGCGCGCGGCCCGTAGCCGGCGACGTGCATCGGGATGTCGGGTAGCTCCTTGCGCACCCACGTGAGCTCGAGCTCCCTGTCGTTCCACTCGACCTGGCGGCCGTTCATCAGCTCTTTGATCATCACGAGCCGCCGCTCGAACTCGTCGACCTTCACCGGCTTGAGCCCGACGACGCGGCGCGATGAGTCGCCCCGGCCGATGCCCATCACGGCGCGGCCGTTCGAGACGTCGTGGAGGGTCGCGTACCAGCTCGCAGTGATCGTGGGCTCGCGAATACCCGGGTTGGTGACGCAGTGACCAAGCCTGATCTTCTCGGTCTGCACGGCCGCGATCGGGAGCAGCGCGTAGCTCTCCTGCCAGAGGATGTGGGAGTCGTACGTCCAGCCGTACTCGAAGCCGTTGCGCTCGCCGTGCTGGAAGACCTCGACGAGGCGCGTGTATGGCGGGTCAGGCAAGGCCGTGACGCCGAAGCTCAACAATTGCTCCTCCTCCCGGTCGCTGGCAGGGGAATGAGCATACCGCCCCGAAATGCGGCCGCAATGGCATTGCTGTACCTCTTGCTGGCCGTCGCCGCGGGTGGCGCCTTGCCGTTTCAGGCGGGGATCAACGCACGGCTGGCGCTCTTCGTCGGCGGGCCGATTCGCGCCTCGATGATCTCGTTCGCGGTCGGGACGCTGGTGTTGCTGGTGGTGGCGCTCATCGCCACCCGCGGCGCAGTCTCGACCGGGCGGCTCGGCCAGGTGCCGTGGTGGGGCTGGATCGGCGGAGCGGTCGGTGCCGGCTACGTCGCGTCAGCGGTGGCCGCGGCTCCGCGGCTCGGTGCGCTGAACCTCTTCGCCGCAGTCATCTTCGGCCAGCTGCTCTGCTCGGTGCTGCTCGACCACTTCGGCGTGCTGTACCGGGAGCACCAACTGAGCGCCGGCCGCCTCGCGGGCGTCGTTCTCCTCGGCACCGGCGTCGCGCTGGTTCGCTTCTTCTAAGTAACAGTCTGTTACTTGCTGGCCGGAACCCGCGTAACCGTGCGGGTCGAGGCGCGCACGCTCAAGTAACAGTCTGTTACTTGGAGGCGCCGGCGACGCGGGTGATTGTCTTGCCGGCCAGGCGGTCGAGCGCCCGGACCGAGAGCTCGAGATGCTCTTCCCTCGTGTCCTCGAGCTTCGTGTGCGAGAGGCCACGCAGGCTCTGGACGAACAGCATCACGGTCGGCACGCCCGCGCGCGCGACCTCGGCCGCGTCGTGCAGCGGGCCGCTCGGCAGGCGGTGCGACTTGCTCGTCACCTCGAGGATCGACTCGTCGGCCAGGGCGATCAGGTCCTCGTCGAAGAGGATCGGTTCGATGCTCCAGATCCGCTCCCACTCGACCTCGACGTCCTCCTCGCCGGCGAAGCGCTCCGACGCCGACTTCGCCTCCTCCAGCAGGTCGCCCAGCTTGGTCGCGTCGAGATGCCGCTGGTCGAGCAAGCACTCGGCGGTCTCGACGACCGACGTGACGATCCCAGGCCGAGTCACGACGCCGCCCATCGTGCACACCGCGCCGTCGCCTACGCGCTTCGCGATCTCGCGAAGCTCGAGCTCGAGTTTCGCTGCCCCGGCCAGCGCGTCGCGCCGCTTGTCCATCGGCGTCGATCCCGCGTGCGCCGCCTGGCCGCGGAAGGTGACCTGGTGGCGCTCGACGCCGAAGGTTCCGAGCACGACCCCCAGCGGCAAGTCCATCGACTCGAGCACCGGCCCTTGCTCGATGTGCAGCTCCAGGTAGGCCGCCGCGCCCTCGAGCTGCGCCCGGGCCTCGAGCGCGCGGTCGAGATCGACGCCGTGCTCGCTCAAAGCATCCGGCAGCGCCACGCCCCCCGCGTCGCGCCGCTGCCGCAGCTCTTCCTGGTCGGCCATCGAGCCGCCGGCGGCGGACGACCCGAACAGCGAGCGGCCGAAGCGAGCGCCTTCCTCGTCCGCCCAGTCGACGAGCCGCACGGTCGTGGCCGGAGTCCCGTCCTCGGCCAGCCGCCGCATCACCTCGACTCCCGCGACCACGTTCAAGCACCCGTCGAGCCAGCCGCCGTTCGGGACCGAGTCGATGTGCCCGCCGATCAGGAGCGCGCGATCCGAATCGCCGCGCAGCGTCCACCACTGGTTGCCGGCCTCGTCGAGTTCGTACTCGAGCGGCAGGCCATCAAGCTTGCCGCGCAGCCACTCCCGGGCCGTCTCCCAAGTCTCCGTCCAGGCGACGCGCTGAGCACCGTTCTCGTCGCCGGTCAGCTCCCGGAGCTCCTTCAGCTCGGCGACGGTTCTGCTCGGATCGAGCGGCACGGCGCGATGCTAACCCCCCGCGCCGGAGTGTGGTAAGCATCCGCGAATGGCGTCCATCGCCGTCGAGCAGCCCGGCCGGACGCGGCTGGACGGAGCCTTCTACGGCGCCAGGCGCGTAGGCCTGGTCCTCCTCGGCCTCGCTGCGTTCTGGGGGCTCTGGGAGGCCTACCGCTGGATCGGCGAGCGCGCCGGGATCACGTGGCCCTTCAAGGTCGACCAGACCAACATGCCGCACATCCACGACATGCTCAGCGCGCTGACGAAGCCGCTGCAGCCGGGCGGCCCGACGCTGATCCACTACGAATGGCACTGGGCGCTCTTCACCGGCAAGGAGGCGCTCGTCGGCTTCGCGCTCGGCGGCGTGATCGGCTTCGCCATCGCCGTCCTGCTCGCGCACTCGCGGATCCTGCGGCGCGGCCTGCTCCCGTACGTTGTGATTTCACAGACGATCCCGATCCTCGCCGTCGCGCCGATGGTCGTCGTCGGGCTCGGCCAGAAGGGCGTCAAGCCGTGGGTCGCGGTCTCGGTGATCGCGGCCTTCTTGACCTTCTTCCCCGTTGCGATGAACACGCTGCGCGGGCTGCTCTCGCCCGATCCGCGCTCCCTCGAGCTGATGCGCTCGTACGCGGCCGACCGCCGCTCGGTGCTCTTGAAGCTGCGGCTGCCGGCCTCGCTGCCCTTTGTGTTCTCGGCGCTGAAGATCTCTGCCACGGCAAGCGTGATCGGCGCGATCATCGGCGAGACGCCCGCATCGATCCAGGACGGCCTCGGCGGAGCGATCGTCAACTTCAACCAGTACTACTCGACCGGGCCGGAGCGGCTCTGGGCGACGAACATCGTTTGCGCCGCGCTCGGGCTCGTCTTCTTCGCCGCCGTCCTGCTCGCCGAGCGCCTGATCCTGCGCCGCGCCCCGGAGCACGTGGCATGAGCGACCAGGCGGCTGTCGCGATCAAGGGCGTCTCGAAACAGTTCAAGGCGGGCGTGACCGCGCTCACCGGGATCGACCTCGAGGTCCGGCCGCGCGAGTTCATCTCGCTGATTGGCCCCTCGGGATGCGGCAAGTCGACGCTGCTGCGAATCATCGGCGACCTGATCGAGCCCTCCGCCGGAGGCGTCGAGGTGAACGGCAAGCCGGCGCACCGCGCAAGGCTCGACCACGACTACGGGATCGTTTTCCAGGAGGCGGTGCTCTACGACTGGCGCACCGTGTCGAAGAACATCGCGCTGCCACTCGAGCTCCTGCGCTGGAGCCGCGAGAAGCGCGCCGCGCGGGTGAACGAGTTGATCGGGCTCGTCGAGCTCGAGGGCTTCGAGGACCACCATCCGTGGCAGCTCTCGGGCGGGATGCAGCAGCGCGTCGCGATCGCACGTGCGCTCTCGTTCGACCCGGCGCTTCTGCTGATGGACGAGCCGTTCGGCGCGCTCGACGAGATGACGCGCGAGCGCCTGAACCTCGAGCTCTTACGGATCTGGGACGCGAGCGGCTCGACGATCGTCTTCGTCACGCACTCGATCCCCGAGGCCGTCTTCCTCTCGACGCGCGTCGTCGTGATGTCCGCGCGGCCCGGCCGGATCGCGGGCATCGTGGACATCGACCTCCCGCAGCCACGGACCGGCCGCACGCGCGAGGAGCCGCGCTTCTTCGAGCTCGTGACCGAGGTGCGCGAGCGCCTCGTCGCCGGCGGGGCGGAGCTGGAGGGAGCTGCGTGAGCTTCGCTCTGGTGCAAAGACGGGTCGTCGACTGGGCGCCGGCGCTGCTCGTCTTCGTGCTCGGGATCGCCGCGTGGCAGGGCCTCGTCGCCGCGTTCAACGTGCAGGAGTTCCTGCTGCCGAAGCCGACCGTGATCGGTCAGACCTTCTGGGACGAGCGGGTCTCGCTCTGGCACGCGGGGATCTACACCTTCAAGGAGGCCCTCGGCGGCTTCGCGCTCGGCTCGGGCCTGGCGATCGTCGTCGCGCTCGTCTTCGCCGCGTTTCGCCCGCTCGGGACGGCGTTCATGCCGTTCGCGGTCGCCGCCAACGCCGTGCCGATCATCGCGTTCGCCCCGATCATGAACGACTGGTTCGGGCTGCTGAACCCGTTCTCGAAGATGGCGATCGCGGCTGTCCTTTGCTTCTTCCCGGTGCTCGTGAACACGCTTCGGGGCCTGACCTCCGTCGACCCGCGTGCGATCGAGCTGATGCACTCCTACGCCGCCGGCCGCGCCTCGGTCTTCCGGCGGGTCCGGATCCCCGCCTCGCTGCCGCACCTCTTCGCCGGGCTCAAGATCGCGAGTGTGCTCTCGATGATCGGCGCGATCGTCGGCGAGTACTTCGGCGGCCCGACGACCGCGCTCGGCGTCACGATCCTGAACGCGTCGGCCTACTCGAACTTCGCGGTCGCGTGGGCCGGGATCGTGCTGGCGAGCGCGTTCGGCATCCTCTTCTACGGCGCGGTCGCGCTGGCGGAGCGGCTGAGCACCTCGTGGGATCCCTCGCGCCGGGACTTCCACACGGAGTGAGAGCGGGTCAGAATGGCGCGAACCGGATCGAGGTCGATACGAAAGGGGAACGGATGAAGCGCAGGTTCATGCTCGGGGCAATCATCGTGCTCATGGGCGTGCTCGTCGCCGGCTGCGGCGGGAAGAGCAAGTCGGCCGCCAAGACGGACACTGGGGAAGGCGGCGGCAAGAAGACGAAGGTCACGCTGCAGCTGAAGTGGGTCACGCAGGCGCAGTTCGCGGGCTACTACGCCGCCAAGGCGAAGGGCTACTACGACAAGGAAGGGCTCGACGTCAATCTCAAGATCGGCGGGCCGAGCATCACGCCCGAGCAGGTCGTGCTCGGGAAGCAGGCGGAGTTCGGGATCGACTGGCTACCGAGCCTGCTGGCCTCCCGCGACAAGGGCCAGAACCTCGTGAACATCGCGCAGGTCTACACGCGCAGCGGCATGACCGAGCTGACGTGGAAGGACTCGGGCATCACGTCGATCGGCCAGATGCGCGGCAAGAAGGTCGGAGTCTGGTGCTGCGGGAACGAGAACGAGCTCTACGCGGCGCTGAACAAGAACGGCATGGACCCGAAGAAGGACGTCACGATCGTCAACCAGCCGTTCGACATGAACCTGTTCCTCAACAAACAGGTCGACGCCGCAGCGGCGATGACCTACAACGAGCTGGCGCAGGTGCTCGAGACGAAGAACCCCAAGACGGGCAAGCTCTACCAGCCGAGCGACATCAACGTGATCAAGATGGACTCGGCCGGCACGGGAATGCTCGAGGACGGCGTCTTCGTCCGCGGCGACTGGATCAAGGACAAAGCTCACCAGGAGATCGCCAAGCGGTTCCTCGCGGCGAGCTTCCGCGGCTGGATCTACTGCCGTGACCACGTTGCCGAGTGCACGCAGATGGTGCTCGACAACGGCCCGACGCTCGGCAAGGGCCACCAGACCTGGATGATGAACGAGGTCAACGCGCTGATCTGGCCGGCGCCGGACGGGATCGGCGTCATGGACAAGGCCGCCTACCAGCGGACGGCGAAGATCGCGCAGCAGTTCGGCGTGATCAAGAAGGCGCCGAGCGCCGACGCCTACACCACCGTCTACGCGCAGGACGCGGTCGACGAGATCTCCGCGGCGGGGACCGACGTGAACGGGAAGGGCTACAAGAAGCCGCCCGTCAAGGTCACGCCGAAGGGCCAGTAACGCAAGCGAATCGGGGCCTCCCGTTCGGGGAGGCCCCGATTTCCTCTACGCTCGCGCCGAGCGAGTGACGAGGAGGCCGGAATGTCGGTTCTGATCAAGGGCGGGCGGATCATCACGGCCGCCGACGACTACGTCGCCGACGTCTACGTCGAGGACGAGCGGGTCACGCTGATCGGCGAGTCGCTCGACATGAGCGCCGACAAGGTGATCGACGCGAGCGGCAGGTACGTGCTCCCGGGGCTCGTCGACCCGCACACGCACCTCGACATGCCGTTCGGCGGCACGACCACGATCGACGACGTCGAGTCCGGCCAGACGGCAGCCGCGTTCGGCGGGACGACCTGCCACGTCGACTTCATCATCCAGCCGCAGGGCTCGAGCTTCGGAGACGCGATCGCCGACTGGCGCGGCAAGGCGAACGGCAAGCAGGTGATCGACATGGGCTACCACATGGCCGTCACGGACCTGCACGAGGGCGGCTCGCTCGAGGAGCTGGCCTCGCTGCCGGACGAGGGGATCACCTCCTACAAGCTCTTCATGGCCTACAAGGGCGCGTTGATGGTCGACGACGAGACGCTCTTCCGGACGATGGAGGTGGCGTCCGAGACCGGCGCGCTCGTAATGGTGCATGCCGAGAACGGCGACGCGATCGACGTGCTCGTCAAGAAGGCGCTCGCGGAGGGGAAGACCGAGCCGAAGTACCACGCGCTCACCCGTCCGCCGGAGACCGAGGGCGAGGCGACGAACCGCGCGATCCAGCTCGCGCGCGTCGCAGGCGCGCCGCTGTATGTCGTCCACGTCTCGTGCCAGGAGTCGATCGAGCCGATCGAGCTCGCGCGCGAGAAGGGCTGGGACGTCTGGGGCGAGACGTGCACGCAGTACTTCTTCATCGACCAGTCGTTCCTCGAGAGACCGGACTTCGAGGGCGCGAAGTACGTCTACACGCCGCCGCCCCGGCTGAAGGAGAACCAGGAGGTGCTCTGGCGCGCGATCCAGACCGACGTGCTCTCGGCGATCTCGACCGATCACTGCGCCTTCCTCTGGGACGGCCAGAAGACGCTCGGCCGCGACGACTTCTCGAAGATCCCGAACGGCGGGCCCGGGATCGAGAACCGGCTCCAGATGATCCACCACTTCGGCGTGCGCGAGGGGCGGATCACCCTGAACCGGATGGTCGAGCTGCTCGCGACGAACCCGGCGAAGCTCTTCGGCCTCTATCCGCGGAAGGGCACGCTCGCGGTCGGCTCGGACGCCGACATCGTGATCTTCGACCCGGAGAAGAAGGTCACGATCACGGCCGCGAGCCACCACTCGAAGATCGACTACAACCTCTACGAGGGCACCGAGGTCGTCGGCAGCCCCGACACGGTGCTCCTGCGCGGCAACGTGCTCGTCGATAACGGCGAGCTCGTCGCCCAGCCCGGGATCGGGCAGTTCGTGCGGCGCGCGAAGTTCGGCGAGGAGCTGACCGCCGCCGCCACAGCCAGCTTCCGGAGCGGTTGAGCGCCGGCTGGGCCCGGAACCGCTGACGGGCGTCAGTCGAGGTCCGCGAAGTACTGCCCGTGGAATCCGAACGGAACGTGATGGGGCACCCGCGCACGGCCGAGCTCGCCGAGGCCGGCGGCATCGAGCACGAGCAGGAATGAGCTACCCGCTGCGGCATCGAGCACGAGCGAGAGCAGGACGCCGTCGTCCTCGCGTCTGCCTCCGGGGGTCGCGACGAAGACCGGCTCCCCCGGGTAGGTGCCGGGCTCGTGCCAGACACCGGTCTCGCCGCTTGCGAGGTCGGCCTTGACGAT
>JAWVDY010000300.1:0-12613 GCA_033856995.1 Gaiellaceae bacterium | reverse complement strand
CCTTCGATCCGGTCGCTCCTGTCGCGCCCTTGGAGCCGGTTTCACCCTTCGAACCGGTGGGGCCCTTGGCCCCGGTAGCGCCCTTCGAGCCCGTGACGCCCTTGGCTCCGGTCGCGCCCTTCGCGCCCGTAGGACCAGCAGCGCCAGCGGGACCCGCCACGCCCTGCGCCCCCGTTGCGCCTTTCGCGCCGGTGGCGCCCTTGGCGCCCGTGGCACCCTTCGAACCGGTAGCGCCCTTGGCACCCGTAGAACCCTTCGATCCTGTCGTGCCCTTCGCGCCGGTAGCGCCCTTCGAGCCCGTGACGCCCTTGGCACCGGTCGCGCCCTTCGCGCCCGTCGGCCCGCGAGCACCGACTGGTCCGGCGACGCCCTGAGCGCCGGTAGGGCCCTTCGAGCCTGTGGTGCCCTTGCTGCCCGTCGCACCCTTGCTACCGGTCGCGCCCTTCGTGCCCGTCGGTCCCTTCGCGCCCGTTGCGCCTTTGTTACCTGTCGAGCCCTTGGCACCGGTCGAGCCCTTGGCCCCGGTGGCACCCTTGATACCCGTCGCTCCGCGGGCTCCGGTCGGTCCCTTCGCGCCTGCGGGTCCCTGGGCGCCCGTTGCTCCCTTGACACCCTGAGCGCCCGTCGTACCGCGCTTCCCGGTGGCGCCGCGTGCGCCGGTGCTGCCCTTGGCGCCCTGCAAGCCTTGAGTTCCGGTCGCGCCCTTTGCGCCCTTGGCACCGGTGGCGCCGGAGTCACCCTTTGGCCCCTGCGGGCCTTCGGGCCCGGTTGCGCCCCGAGCTACCGCGGTTCCCGGAATGCCCTGCGGTCCCTGGGGCCCGGTCGCGCCGGCAGGCCCGGTCGCGCCCGTGGCGCCGGGGATGCCCGCGGGGCCGATCGGGCCGCCGAGCCCCGGAGGGCCGACAAACCCGCGTGGGCCATGAGGGCCCGTCGGGCCGCGCCGGCCGCGGGGTCCAGGCGAAACCTTTGCCAGGCTCGCGGAACCGTCGCTCGGCGGGACGATCGAAGAGAAGGAAGGCGCGTACGCGACTCGCCCCTTGGAGTGCGAGCCCGTCAAGTGCTTTCGGGTCGGCGCGCGTGCGCCAGACTGCGGCTGCAGCACGACGGCCGAGAGTGGGACTCCTGCGGTACGCGAGTCGAGCGGCGTTGGGGCGACCGCGTCGTGGACGACGAGTGCGCCCGCGCCGACGGCGAGGGCGAGCGGGACCAGCGCAACCACCGGCACTGCCGACAGTCGCCGCAGAAAACCGAATGCCCGAAGGCCACGCAGGATGATGCGCACGCTCGCCACGATCACGTCATCGGCCCGGACGGAGTGGGAACGAGAAGAGTCCGGTGTGAAATCGGTATGAGCACCCTGAAGCTCACCTCAATGAGGGACGGCTGCTGCATCAGGCTGCGATCTCTTGCGTCGAGCGCTGGACCCCGTGCTGCGAGAGAGGCAGCTCGACGCGAACCGTCGTACCGCTGTCGAGCGTGCTCTCGAGGTCGATCCGGCCGCCGTGGCGCTCGACGATCGCCTTCGCGATCGGGAGGCCGAGGCCCGTTCCCTGGATCGCGCTCTCCGTCGCCCGCGCGCTGCGGAAGAAGCGCTCGAACAGGCGCTCCCGCTCGTCCTCGGCCAGTCCGAGCCCGGTGTCCTGCACCTCCAGGACGGCGGCACCGTCGGTGGCCCTCACCCGCACGTCGACGTGACCCCCGGCCGGCGTGAACTTGAGCGCGTTCGAGATCAGGTTGTCGAGGACCTGCGCCAGCCGAGTCCGGTCTCCCCTGACCATCGGCACGGGCTCGGCGCTCGAAGTGAGGTCGATCCCCTTCGCCGCGGCGTCGGGAAGCGAGCTCTCGACGCACTCGCCGGCGAGTGCCTTCAGGTCGACCGGCCCGAGCTCGAGCGCGAGCTTGCCCGCGTCCACTTGCGCGAGGAAGAGCAGGTCGGCAACGAGGTCGAGCAGCCGGGCAGAATTTCGGTCGACGACCGCGAGGAACCGTCGCTGCTCGTCGTCCAGCGTCTTCTCCTCCAGCAGCAGCTCGACGTATCCGCGGATCGACGTCAGGGGCGTTCGCAGCTCGTGCGAGACCAGCGAGATGAACTCGTCCTTGAGCGCGTCGAGCTCGAGCAGCCTCGTGTTGGCCGAGCGCTCGGCCGCTGCGTACTCGCGCAAGCGCTCGTTGTGCGCCTGGAGCTGACGCGTCACGCGCCGGAGGATCGGAAAGAGCGCGAGGTAGAGCGCGAGGAGGGCCAGCGCCAGGATCAGCGCGAGCCGGCGCTGTGCGTCGCCGATGCCGACGGCGGCGGCGCGGTAGTCCTGATCGAGCTCGACGGCGCCGATCGACCGCCCCTGTCCCTTCAGCCGAACAGGAACGATCACGCGAAGGACCTTCAGGTCCTTCTGGCCGCGCCAGGTCGTAATGCGCGCGACCTGGCGCGTCGTGGAGCCGTCGAGCGCCCGCACGAGCTCCGTCCGGTTCTGCAGCTTGGTCCCGATCAGCGCGTGCCGGGCGGCGTAGGTGATCGTGCCGCTGCGGCTGATCAGCCGTCCGTCGACGACGCCGGGGAGGAGGATGCTCTTGCGGAATAGGTCGTCGAGTGCCGCTCGGCGCCGAGCCGACGGCACCGTGTTGAAGTCGTTCGAGCGCAGGTGGCTCCGGAGGTTCTCGGCGACGACGGCGCGCGCCTGGCTCTCGATCGTTCGCTGCGCGCGGTTGGCGACTTCGCGGTCGACGAGCCACGCGATCGCGAGTCCGGCCACGAGGAGCACCGCGCCCGCGTAAAGGGCAAAGCGGAGCACCAGTCGAGGGCGGGGCTCTAGTGGGCTCGGAGACGCAGCGGGCTGCGCCGAAATGGGGAAATCAACCATCTTGCTCGCCGCTGCAGCAATCGGCATGCTGACGGACGGGCGTCAGGACTTTCTTGGTTGCAATTAGGGTTGGGTAAGAGGAAATCCCCCTTTTGAGGGAGTCAGCTCGCTCGTTCCGGGGTTGTGGGCGCGCGCCGAAGCGGGCACGAACGGGCACAATCCGGGCATGGCGACGACTGAGAACCGCCCGGAGCTCGGCGGCGACGACTGGCGGCGCGAGCTCTACGACGCGGCGCCCGAGCGTCAGGGCGAGCTCTTCAGCACGATCTCAGGCGTCGAGAACGAGCCGCTCTACACCCCTGAGCGCGTCGAGGTCGACTACGACCGCGACCTCGGCTACCCGGGCGCCTATCCCTTCACGCGCGGTGTCTACCCGTCGATGTACCGCGGGCGGCTCTGGACGATGCGGCAGTTCGCCGGCTTCGGCACCGCGGCGGAGACGAACGAGCGCTTCCGCTACCTCCTCGAACACGGGCAGACCGGGCTCTCGACGGCCTTCGACATGCCGACCCTGATGGGCTACGACTCCGACCACTCGCGCTCGATCGGCGAGGTCGGCCGTGAGGGAGTGGCGGTGGACTCGCTCGCCGACGCGGAGACGCTCTTCCACGGGATCCCGCTCGGCGAGGTCTCGACGTCGATGACGATCAACGGGCCGGCGGCGATGCTGCTCGCGTTCTACGTCTGCGTCGCCGAGCAGCAGGGCGTCGCGCGCGACCAGCTCCGCGGGACGATCCAGACGGACATCCTCAAGGAGTACATCGCGCAGAAGGAGTGGATCTTCCCGCCGGAGCCGTCCATGCGGCTCGTCACCGACATGGTCGAGTTCTGCGCGCGCGAGCTGCCGCGCTGGCACCCGATCTCGATCTCCGGCTACCACATCCGCGAGGCCGGCTCGAACGCGATCCAGGAGCTCGCCTTCACGCTCGCGAACGGCTTCGCCTACGTCGACGCGGCGATCGAGCGGGGGCTAGACGTCGACGACTTCGCGCCGAGGCTGTCGTTCTTCTTCAACGCGCACCTCGACTTCTTCGAGGAGATCGCGAAGTACCGCGCGGCCCGCCGGATCTGGGCGCGCGAGCTGCGTGACCGCTACGGAGCGAAGAACCCGCGCTCGTGGCTGATGCGCTTCCATACGCAGACCGCCGGCGTCTCGCTGACCGCGCAGCAGCCCGAGGTGAACATCGTGCGCACAGCGCTGGAGGCGCTCGCCGCAGTGCTCGGCGGCACGCAGTCGTTGCACACGAACTCGTTCGACGAGGCGCTCGCGCTGCCGACCGAGAACGCGGTACGGCTTGCGCTGCGCACGCAGCAGGTGATCGCGCACGAGACCGGCGTCGTGAACACGATCGACCCCCTCGGCGGCTCCTACTACGTCGAGGACCTGACCAACCGCCTCGAGGCGCAGGCGTACGAGTACTTCGACCGGATCGAGAAGCTCGGCGGCGTGATCCCCGCGATCAAGGAGAATTTCTTCCAGCGCGAGATCGCCGAGGCCTCGTTCCGCTACCAGGCGGAGGTCGAGGCCAAGCAGCGCGTGATCGTCGGCGTCAACCGCTACGAGCTCGAGGGCGAGGAGGAGATCGAGCTCCTGCGGATCGACCCTGCGCTAGAGCAACAGCAGATCGAGCGCGTGCAAGGCGTGCGCGACCGCCGAGACGCCGCCGCCGCCGAGGCCTCGCTCGCACGTCTCAAGGAAGGCGCGGCGCGGGAGAACGAGAACCTGATGCCGCTGCTGATCGAGGCCTCGCGCGCGTACGTGACCATGGGCGAGATGTGCGACGCGCTCCGCGAGACGTGGGGCACGTGGCGGGAGACACCCGTTTTCTGAGGCGTCGCCTGCGATGCCTTCCTCAGGGCGTGCGGGCTCTGCCACAGTCCCGCCTGAAATGACCTGTCCATGGCTGCAAGCTCTCCGGCCACGCTCTAACAATCGCGCTACTCTGAGCGTCTACTCTCTTCGACCGCGATGAACGCAGTAGAGACCGCGCTCAACTCACCTCGTTTTCACCGTTACCTGCTCTGGCTCGGTGTCGTCGTGCTGGCCGCAGGTGCGCTGACGCTGACGATGACTCTCGTGGGCGGCAGCGACAAGACGAGCGCGAAGCCGGACAAGGGATTCCACCCGACGCTGCCGGCGAAGAGCGTCGCGCTGAAGAACTCCGACGGCGTCGCAATCAAGACGTTTTCGCAGCTCAACCCGCAGGTGCGCTCGGCGATCGACACGTTCATCGCGACCGCGGTCGCGCGCAAGCACCTGGAGAACTCGTGGGCGGTCGTCTCCCCGCAGCTCCGCGCCGGCTACACCCGGGCCAGCTGGACGCGCGGCGACCAGTTGCCGGTGATCCCGTATCCGGGCGTGGACACCAAGCACGTCCAGTACTACCTCGACTACGCCTCGACGACCGAGATCCTGATCGAGGTCGGCCTCGCCGGGAAGCCCGGCATCAGCACGCGGCCCGTGACGTTCCAGCTCGGGCTCGTGCCGGTTGGCAATGGCGCCGACAAGAAGTGGCTCGTGGACTACTGGATGCCGCGCTGGACGCCGCCGGTTCCCACCGGGCAGTAGCCGAGCACCTCTACTAGAGCTCGATCTCGAGCCCGTCGTGCGCGAGCTCGAGGGAGTCTTCGAGCGGGCGCTCGAACGGCCGGTGCGTGATCAGCAGCCGCTTCGCGCCGGACGCCTCGAACGCCTCGACGGCCTCCGCGGCGCTGAGGTGCCCGCGCGTTCCGCCCTCGGGGTTCATCTTCAGGAGCGTCGCCTCGCAGACGAACAGGTCGGCGGACCGCGCGATCTCGGCGAGGCTGTCGCTGGGCCCGGAGTCGCCGGAGTAGCCGACGACCGTGCCGTTCGCCGAGGCGCGGAACCCGAACGCGAGCAGCTGGTAGTGCAGGACGCGATGGGCCACGACCTCGAAGCCCGCGGCGGTGAACGGCTCGCCTTCCGCGTACTCCTGCATCCGGAAGGCCTCCTCGAACATCTCGGGCCGCCCAAGCCGCCCGCCGATCGCGCTCAGCATCTCGCGGCCCTCGGGCGGGACCCAGAGCTCGGGCGCCTCGACGCCGTCGCCCGGCCCGACCGTCGCGCCCCAGACCCACGGGACGAGATCGCCCCAGTGGTCGAGGTGCCAGTGCGTGATCGCGATCGCGTCGATCCGAGGCCACGGCTCGCGCTCGCGCAGCTTCGCGAGTACGCCTGGGCCGCAGTCGAGCAACAGCCGGCCCGGCCCCTCGAGCAGGTAGCCCGACTGCGCTCCGCCGGGGTTGGGCCACGCCGGGGAGCAGCCCACAACGGTGAGTTTCACGCTCACCGGCCGCTTCTCAGCCGCTGAGCGTGGGGAAGGGGCATGGTTGCCTCCACGGGAACGAGTTGGAGACTCGCGACGCTCATATACTCATTCTCGTGGCCGGCAAGATCCGTGTCGTCATAGCAAAACCCGGTCTCGACGGACACGACCGGGGGGCGAAGATCATCGCACGCGCACTCCGTGATGCGGGTATGGAAGTGATCTACACCGGGTTGCACCAGACGCCGGAGCAGATTGTCGAGACCGCGATCCAGGAAGACGCGGACGCTGTCGGCATCTCGATCCTCTCCGGCGCGCACATGACGCTCGTGCCGAAGATCCTCGACGGCCTGCGCGAGAACGGAGCCGAGGACGTGCTTGTCGTCCTCGGCGGGACGATCCCGAACGAGGATGCAGCCGAGCTGCAGCGCCAGGGTGTTGCGGCGGTCTTCACTCCCGGCGCGCCGACGAGCCAGATCGTCGAGTTCCTGCGCGGGAAGGTCCCGGCATAACCGTTCGCGTCGACCGCGAGGGCGCGGTCGCCACCGTCACCGTCGACCGGCCCGACGCGATGAACGCGCTCGACCGGCCGACGCTCGAGGAGCTGCGCGACCGGCTGGCCGAGCTGGCCGAGGACGCCGACGCACGCGTAGTCGTGTTGACCGGCTCGGGCGAGAAGGCGTTCGTCGCCGGCGCCGACATCAAGTACATGAGCGGCCTCGACGTCGAGGAGGCAAAGGGTTGGGGGGAGCTCGGCCACAACTGTGGGCAGCTGCTCGAGACGATGCCGCAGCCGACCATCGCCGCGATCAACGGCTTTGCGCTGGGCGGTGGCTGCGAGCTCGCGCTCGCGTGCGACCTTCGTTACGCGGCGTCGAGCACGAAGCTCGGGCAGCCCGAGATCAACCTCGGGATCATCCCGGGCTGGGGCGGGACGCAGCGGCTCGCTCGCGTCTGCGGCCTCGGTGTCGCGAAGGATCTGATCTTCACGGGCCGCCTCGTCGACGCCGACGAGGCGCTGCGCATCGGCTTCGTGAACGGCGTCCACGACCCGGTGCTCGACAAGGCTCGCGAGGTCGCGAACCTGCTCGTGACGAAGAGCCCGCTCGCGCTCGCTGCGGCCAAGCGCGCGCTGAACCATGCGCTCCAGGGCGACCACGTCGAGAACCTCGAGCGGGAGGCCGACGAGTTCGGTGGTCTCTTCGCAAGCGAGGACGCGAAGGAGGGCCTGACCGCCTTCGCTCAGAAGCGTGAGCCGAAGTTCGTCGGTCGCTAGGGAGTAATCACGGAGACGAGGGACGCGCTCAGCGCGAGGTCGTCTCCTCGCTCCGCGCGCAGCGTCGTCGGGGCTGCCGCCGTCCAGACGTCCAGCCGCTGACCGGCCTTGGCCGAGGTGAGCGCCATGGGCGCGCCGCGTGCGCCGGCGCGAGGGACGCGCTGAACGGTTGCGTCGGCCGGGACGGTGACGAGCAGCCGCCGCCTGAGCTTCGACTGCCGCTGGTTCATCGGCCATGCGTTGACGGCCGTGAGCCGCATCTGCACCGCGTCCTCCGAGACCGCCGCGAGGGTGCCGCGGAGCTCGAGCGTGAACGGGGCTCCACGCGGCGCCGAGAAGAGCAGGCGCGTCGCGCGCTGGAGCCAGGGGTATGGATCGACCGCGGACTTCCGCCCAGGGTGGAGCTCGAAGTGCAGGTGCGAGTGGATCCCGTTCGCATCGCCGGAGTCGCCCACGTAGCCGACCGGCTGGCCGGCCACGACCTTCGCGCCGTCCTTCAGACGCTTCGCGTACGCCGTGCCGGCGACGCACTTGCCACGGTTGTCGTTCTTGAGCGTGAGGTCGTTGTTGAGGTGGATGTAGTAGTAGTCCGTGCCGCTCTGGCCGTGGAGGTAGAGCATGCAGCCGGCGCTCGCGGAGTGGGTCCAGAACTCGACCTTTCCCGCCTCCGCCGCGAGCGCGAGGCTTCGCTTGGGCGCCATGATGTCGATCCCCTGGTGCAGCCCTCCGGGGCGCGGGTCGCCGAAGTCGTCCGTGTAGGTGACCGAGCCGAGCACCGGGAAGACGATCTTCTGGGGCGGTGCGGCACCCGCTCCCGTGGCAAGGGTGAGCAGGGCGGCAAGGGTGAGAAGAAGGGTTCCTCGGGCCATCGTCCGGTGGCTGAGCGTGGGGCTCCGGTCGCTCCGAAGGGCCGGACCCTAGCAAAGGGCCCCTCGGTAGAGTCCCGCGCGGCATGAAGATCGCCGTGTGCGCCAAATACGTCCCGGACGCCGCCACCACGCGGCGGATCGACCCGCAGACGAAGCGCCTCGACCGCTCTGGCGAAGGGGCGCTGAACGCCTTCGACGTGAACGCGGTCGAGGAGGCGCTGAAGCTGCGCGACGCGTCCGGCGAGGGCGAGGTTGTAATCGTCTCGCTCGGCCCGGAGCGCGCGCTGGAGGCGATGCGCCGCGCGCTCGCGATGGGCGCCGACCGGGTCGTGCTGATCGCGGACGAGGCCGCCGCCGGCTCGGATCTCGTCGCGACGAGCCGCGTGCTCGCTGCCGCGCTCGAGCGCGAGAGCCCTGACCTCGTCCTCTTCGGCCAACAGGCGAACGACGCCGACGGCGCGGTGCTCTGGGCGGCCGTCGCCGACCGGCTGCAGCGGCCGCTGATCTCACAGGTCGCGGAGCTCTCGCTCGAGGACGGCAAGGCGCGGGGGAAGCGTCAGACCGAGTACGGCTACGACGTGATCGAGGCTCCGCTGCCGGCGGCGATCGCCGTCTCGGACGCGATCAACGAGCCGCGCTACCCGTCGCTCAAGGGGATCATGGGCGCCAAGAAGAAGCCGCAGGAGACGGTCTCGCTCGCGGACCTCGGAGTGCCAGCCGAAGAGGCCGGCGAAGCGGGCTCGCGGACCACCGTCGAGGGGCTCGGCGACCCGCCCGCACGCGGCGACACGGTGAAGATCGAGGACGACGGTTCGGCCGCGGAGAAGATCGTCGAGTTTCTCCAGGAGCGGAGAGCCTTATGAAGTTTCTGGTCTTCGTAGAGCACCACGAGGGCAAGCTGCAGAAGGACGCGCTCGGCCTGCTCGCAAAGGCCGCCTCGCTCGGCGAGGCGGAGGCGGTGCTGCTCGGCTCCGGGGTCGAGGGGCTGGCAGCAGACGCCGGCCGCTTCGGCGCGCAACGCGTCCACGTGATGGACGACGTGTTGCTCGACAAGCCGCTGCCGCAGCCTCGTGTGGACGCGCTCGAGACGCTCGTCGGCGAGGACGGCTTCGATGCGGTGCTGTTCGCGTCGTCTGTGCTCTCGGCGGATGTTGCCGCTGGGCTCGCCGCACGCCTCGGCGCCGGGCTCAACTACGACCTCACCGATCTCGTCGTCGAGGACGGAAAGCTCGTCGGCAAGCGCCCCGCGCTCGGCGACTCGGTCTACGTCGATGTCGGCTGGAGCTCCGAGCCACGGCTCGCGCTCGTCCGCTCGGGTACCTTCGAGCCGGCCGAGACCGGTGGGAGCGCCGAAGTCCAGCGCTTCGAGTCGCGGCTCAAGGACTTCTCGCTAGCCGCGACGATGGTCGAGCAGGCCCACGAGGAGAGCGAGGGGCCGTCGATCGAGGACGCGGATGTGATCGTCGCGGGCGGCCGCGGCCTCGGCGGGCCGGAGAACTTCGCTCTCGTCGAAGAGCTGGCGAAGGCGTTGGGCGGCGCCGTCGCGGCGACGCGCGCGGTCGTGGACGCGGGCTGGTACCCGTACTCGACCCAGGTCGGCCAGACCGGCAAGACGGTGGCGCCGAAGCTCTACGTCGCGGTCGGCATCTCCGGCGCCATCCAGCACAAGGTCGGTATGCAGGGATCCGGCCTGATCGTGGCCATCAACAAGGACCCCAACGCGCCGATCTTCGAGTACGCCGATCTCGGCGTCGTCGGCGACCTGCACGAGATCGTCCCGAAGCTGACCGAGCTGGTCCGGGCTCGGAAGGCATGAGCACGCTACGCGTTCCAACTTCACGCAAGCGGCTTGCTCGGGTGCGCGGATGACAACGCTGCGCCCCTCGGATTTTCCTCCTCCCTTCGACCCGAACGAGTTCATCGCCGCGCCGGGCGAAGCGGAGATCGAGGTCGGCGTGCTGATCGTCGGCGCCGGTCCCGCGGGGCTCGCCTGCGCGATCCGCCTTGGGCAGCTGCTCGAAGGAGCGCCGGAGCTGGCGGAGCGGCTCGGCGAGGTGCCGGTCGCGGTGCTGGAGAAGGGCACGCAGCCCGGCTCTCACCTGCTCTCCGGGGCCGTCGTCAACCCGCGCTCGCTGCGGCGGCTCTTCGATGGACGCGTGAAGACGAGCGAGATGCCGTTCTACGGGCGCGTCGAGCACGAGTCGGTCTACTTCCTCACGCCGAAGCGCGCGCTGCGGATCCCCGCGCCGCCGACGATGCGCAACGGCGGGAATTACGTCGCCTCGCTCTCCCAGCTCGGGCGCTGGCTCGCCGAGCGGGCGGAGGAGGCGGGGGCGACCGTCCTGCCGGAGACGACCGGGCACGCGCTGCTCATCGGCGAGGGGCGCGTCCGCGGCGTGCGCACCGGCGACCGCGGCCGCGGCAAGGACGGGGGCGAGCTCGGCAACTTCGAGCCGGGGTCCGAGGTCCGCGCGCGCGTGACCGTGCTCGCGGAGGGGACGCAGGGCCACCTGACCGGCGTTGCGCTCGACCGGTTCGCGCTGCACGGCGAGAACCCGCAGGTCTGGGCACTCGGGGTGAAGGAGGTCTGGAAGGTCGCGAAGCCGCTCGACCACGTGATCCACACGATGGGCTGGCCGCTCCGCGCCGCAGCGAAGTACCGCGAGTTCGGCGGCTCGTTCATCTACCCGATGGGCGACGACATGGTCACCATCGGGATGGTGGTCGGCCTCGACTACCGCGACGTCGAGCTGTCCGTGCACGACTTGCTGCAGGAGCTGAAGACGCACCCGCTCGTGCGAAAGCTGCTCGACGGCGGCGAGCGCGTGGCGTGGGGCGCGAAGACGATTCCGGAAGGCGGCTTCGTCGCGCTGCCGAAGCGGCTGCACGCGCCGGGGATGCTGATCTGCGGCGACGGTGCGGGGCTCGTCAACGTGCCGGCGCTGAAGGGCATCCACTACGCGATCGAGTCGGGGAGGCTCGCCGCCGAGGCGGCCTTCTCGGCGCTGCAGCGCGGGGAGTCGCCCGGCCGGCGCGGCGCTCTCGCGGGCTACGACGCGGCGCTGCGGGAGAGCTTCGTCTGGAACGACCTGCGGCAGGTCCGGAACATGCGGCAGGCGTTCGGCCGCGGGTTCTGGCTCGGCGGCGCGCTGGCCGGAGCGATGACCGCGAGCCGCGGCGCCTTCCCGCCCGGCGACGCGGGTACCGAGCCCGACGGCGACCAGGAGCTGCTGCGCACGGATCGCGCGAAGAGCTACCCAGCCGCGGACGGCAAGCTCACCTTCGACAAGCTCTCGTCCGTCTTCCTCTCGGGGAACGCGACGCGCGACGACGCGCCGAACCACCTGCGCGTCCAGCGCGAGGTTCCCGAGGAGCTGGCCGAGCTCTGGACGCGGATGTGCCCTGCCGCCGTCTATGAGGTCGCGGAGAACGGGGTCGAGGTGACACCGTCGAACTGCGTGCAGTGCGGCGCGATCACCGCCAAGGGTGGGCGCCTGACCCCACCCGAGGGCGGCGCCGGTCCCGAGTACAAGCTCACCTAGAGCCAGCGTCACACTTCGGTCACGGTGTCTGACACCGGGTGAGCGCGTCGATTCGCCTGCACGCGCGCGGGCTGTGGAACGTCGGTCA
This sequence comes from Gaiellaceae bacterium, assembly GCA_033856995.1. Lineage (GTDB taxonomy): Bacteria > Actinomycetota > Thermoleophilia > Gaiellales > Gaiellaceae > AC-32. The sequence goes on along the minus strand of JAWVDY010000300.1, from coordinate 693 downwards.
CACTTCTGTTCCCGTGTCTGACACCGTTGTGGAGCTCGCCGACCTCGAGGCCGCCCGTGAGCGGATCGCGGGGCGCCTCCACCGGACGCCGACCTTTCCCTCCGCCACTCTGAGCGATCTCGCGGGCGCGCGCGTGTTCCTCAAGGCCGAGCTGTTCCAGAAGACGGGCTCGTTCAAGCCGCGCGGGGTGCTGAACAACCTCGCGACGCTGACCGCGGAGGAGCGCGGCCGCGGCGTGATCGGGATCTCGGCCGGCAACCACGCCCAGGCGCTCGCGTGGGGGGCGGATTCGGAGGGACTCGACGCGCTGCTCGTCATGTGGCAGGGCGCGAGCGAGGCGAAGATCGCCGCCACACGCGGCTACGGCGCCGAGGTCGACCTTGGCGCTGCCGACCCCACGGAGGCCTTCGCGCGCCTCGACGAGCTGATCGAGCGGACCGGCCGCACGCCGGTGCACCCGTTCGACCACCCGCTCACGATCGCGGGCCAGGGCACGGTCGGGCTCGAGCTGCTCGAGGAGGTCCCGTCGGTCGACGTCGTAGTCGTGCCCGTGGGAGGGGGCGGGCTGATCTCCGGGATCGCCACCGCGGTCGCCGGGAAGGCGCGCGTCGTCGGCGTCGAGCCCGAGCTCTCGCCGGCGATGCACGACGCGCTTGCCGCGGGTGCTCCGGTTCCGGTCTCGCCGCGCTCGAT
>JAWVDY010000299.1:0-3582 GCA_033856995.1 Gaiellaceae bacterium | reverse complement strand
CGTCGCGACCGTGCCAGTGAGGGAGGTCGAACGCGAGCACCTCGACGCCGGGCAGGAGCTCGCCCAGGCGCGCAATCCCGGCTTCGTTGGTGCGGTAGCCGCAGCCGGCGAGCAGCGTGCGCTCGTCGAGCCAGCAGCAGTCGCCGCCCTCGGCCCAGGCCGGGTCGCCCACGCGGCCGGCAACCGGCACGCCGAAGCGCTCGAAGTCCTGCGCCATCGCTTCGACCTCCGGGCGGCGGCACTCCTTGCCCGGGTGCAGCAGCAGGGCGCCGCCGTCGGCGACCAGCGCCGGGTCGTACGTGTAGATCGCGTCCGGGTTCCCGTCGGCCGGAGACTCCGAGAAGAGGACCTCGGCTCCGGCGCCCTCCAGCAGCGCGCAGAACGCCTCGTGCTCCTCGGCGATCGCGTGCGCGTCCGGCTCGGCCCGCCAGCCGCACATCTGCCAGCCGCGGAGATCTTCGGCCCGCGGCGCGCGCACGAGGACGCGGCGCAACTCGCGCGTCATCGACTGGCAGCCGTAGAGCTTCGCCTCGACGCTCACGCCGAAGATCGTACTTCGGCCAGCCTCCGCTCCAGGAAGGCGCTACGACGAACGGGCGGGTCACGGATCGACAAGCCGGCGCCGATAACGGTCGGATGAGGCTTGCGGCCATCTTCGCGCTCGTGCTCGCCGTTCTCGTCACGGCGGGCTGGGCGGTCGAGAAGCACTCCCGCTCGGGGAACGAGAGCGCGCGCTGAGCGCGCTCTCGTCCGAGCTCGCCGGCCGCCCGGTTCACGTTCGCTGCGAGAGCTTCTGGTCGGCGCTCGTGGACGTGAACGGGCATCTCGGTGACGTTCCGTTTCCACGTGGGGCGCGCGGCGAGCTACACGCACATCACGCGCGGCATGTGCGGGCTGCTGGCGAAGTTCCGGAGCTCCCCGCAACGGCCGGAGCTTGCGTGCCTCTCCCAGTTCGACTGGAGCCGCTTCAACACCGACGACCCGGCCGCCCACGCTTGCTCGCAGCGCGCGAACGACATGACCGAGGCGCTGATGACCCTCGCGCACGAGTCGATGCACCTGCGCGGGTGGCTCGACGAGGCCACGGCGCAGTGCTACGGGCTGCAGGAGCTGGCCTTCACCGTCGAGCAGCTCGGCGGCTCGCTCGCGGAGGGAGTCGCTGTGGCGCGCTACATGCAGGCGCTTCAGCAGTGGCTCCCCGAGGAGTACCGGTCGAGCGGGTGCGCCGCGGGGGGTTCGCTCGAACAGCATCCCGAGACGCCTGCGTTCCCGACCGAGCTCGTCCCAGGCCCGCCGCCCTTGGCGTTGTTCGGGCCGCAGCTCTAGCGGCTAGGGACTCGCAGGCGGCGGGCCGCAGCGGCGCTGTTTGGCCGCCGTCGGCTTCACGCTCATGCGCTTCGAGCACTTCAGCACTGTCGGCGCGACTGTGGTGGAGCTCGAGCTCGACCCGCTGCTGCCGGACGAGCCGGAGCCGAAGCCGGCGAAGACGAAGCCGAAGAGCGCGATCAGGATCAGCAGGAGCGCCATAACTCGATGTTACGTGCGCGAGAGCATGCGCTCGAGCAACGAGAGCGCGCCGGCCTTGTCGAGCGGCTCGTTCAGGTTCCCGCACTTCGGACTCTGGACGCAGGACGGGCAGCCTCGCTCGCACGGGCAGCCGCGCAGGAGCCCCGCGGTGTCGCCGGCCCAGCCCTCGAAGACGTCGAAGCCGCGCTCGGCGATCCCGACGCCGCCGGAGTGGCCGTCGTAGACGAAGATCGTCGGCCTGCCGGTCTGGAAGTGGAGGTTCGTCGAAAGGCCGCCGATGTCCCAGCGGTCGCACATCGCCCACAGCGGAAGGAGCGCGATCAGCGAGTGCTCGGCCGCGTGCAGCGACCCGAGCAGGCGCGGTTCCCGCTCGAGTCCCTCGAGCATCCACGGCTCGGGCAGGAACCAGACCGCCTCGGTCTCGAACTCGGTCTGCGGCAGCTCGAGCGGCACCAGCTCGAGGCTCTCCTGCGTCTGGATCGATTTCTTCTGAAAGCCGACGACCTGGTCGGTGACGACCACCGAGCCGAACGAGAGCTCGACGCCCAGCTGCCGCTCGACCCGCCTGGGCTCGACGATCGCGGTGGTCGTCTCGACCTTGGCCTGCGTGTAGTAGTCGCCGGAGAAAGGCTCGACGACCGCGGTGCGGTTCTCGAGGTCGAGCGCGCGGACGCGGTAGCTCTCGCCGAGGTGCAGGTAGATCGCTCCCTCGTGCACGGTCGTGAACGCGCGCTCCTGTTCGGCGATCCCGAGCACCGAGCCACTTGTGGCCTCTACGATCGTGAAGACCTCGGGACCGGTCGACCGGAGCGACACGCGCGCCGCCGGAAAGTCGCGGCCGCTCCAGACGTAGCCCGTCTTCGTGAGCTGGAGGTCCGGGAGCAGCGCCGCCCGCTCCAGCGCCGCGTCGCCGAGCACGGCGCGGTCGGCGTCGTCGAGCGGCGCCTCGTAGGCCGCTGCGCGCACGTGGCCGTCGAGCACGCGCGGGTTCTCGTGGTCGAGGATCGCCGCTTCGACGCGGCGGCCGAGGAGCGCCTCCGGCTCGCGCATGAAGTACTGGTCGAGCGCGTCCTCGCTCGCGACGAGCACCGCGAGCCCGTGGCCGCGGCGGCCGGCTCGGCCCCACTGCTGCCGCAGCGAGGCGACCGTCCCCGGGAAGCCGACCGAGATCACGCAGTCGAGCAGGCCGACGTCGATCCCGAGCTCGAGCGCGTTCGTCGCCGAGACGCCGAGCAGCTTGCCCTCCAGCAGCCGCTGCTCGATCTCACGCCGCTGCGCGGGGGTGTAGCCGGCGCGGTAGGGCGAGAGCAGCGAGTCGTCGCTGAGGCGGTCGGCGGTGAAGCGGTGGATCAGTTCCGCAGCGCGACGGCTCTTTGCGAAGCAGAGCGTTCGCAGCCCGCGCTGGACGAGGTCGGCCATCAGCTTCGAGGCTTCGCCGAGCGCGCTCGCGCGTAGGCCCAGCTCCTCGTCCGTGAGCGGCGGGTTCCAGAGTGCGACGGTTCGCTCCGCCCGCGGCGCGGCGTCGTCTCCGATCACCGTCAGGTCGACGCCGAGCAGCCGGTTGCCGAGCTCGCCGGGGTTCGCGATCGTCGCCGAGGCGAGGAGGAACTGCGGCTCGGCACCGTAGACCCGCGCGAGCCGCCGTAGCCGCCTCAGCACGTTGGCGACGTGCGAGCCGAAGACGCCGCGGTAGACGTGCGCCTCGTCGACGATCACGTAGGCGAGGTTCGAGAGCACGTCGCCCCAGCGGTCGTGGTGCGGGAGCACGCCGACGTGGAGCATGTCGGGGTTCGAGAGGATCAGGTTCGCCCACTTGCGCACCTGCCAGCGACGGTCGGTCGCGGTGTCGCCGTCGTAGATCGCGGCGCGGAGCTTCGGCAGGCGGAAGGAGCCGAGGGCACGGAGCTGGTCCTGCGCGAGCGCCTTCGTCGGGTAGAGGTAGAGCGCCCGCTGCTTCGCCTCCCGTGCGAGCGCGTCGAGCACGGGCAGGTTGAACGCGAGCGTCTTCCCTGAGGCCGTGCCGGTCGTGACGACGAAGTGCTCGCCGCGCGCCGC
>JAWVDY010000298.1:0-3378 GCA_033856995.1 Gaiellaceae bacterium | reverse complement strand
CAAGGGCCCGCCCTTTCGGCAGCCAGAAGTACCAGGTGTCGTCCAGCCAGGGAGAGGAGCGGAAGCCCCCGATCAGCGCGAACCCGAGGATCGCGATCAGCGCGAAGGCGGCGATGGTGACGGCCGCGTCGCCCACGACGGTGGACGGCGGTGTGCCTGTCCGCGGACCGGCGTCGACTCGGGCCCGCGCAAGCTCCGGCAGGAGCAGCCCGGCCGCCAGTCCGGTGCCGGCAAGCGCAGCCGTGGTGACGGCGAACGCGGTAAAACCGATTCGGACGCCCGTGGGCGCGACGAGGCACAGGGCGACTCCGACAGCTCCGACGCCCACTAGCAGGGCAACGCCTGCATACGAGCAGCAGACGAGCGGACGGCGGCCTCGCAGCGCCGGGTAGAGCAGCGCGTAGCCGACCGCCGTCAGCACGGCATTGAACGCGACGACACCGGCGACGAGACCCATCTCAGGTGTGGCCGATGCGCACGAGGAAGACCTTTCGGCCCAGGCGGTACGTTCGTTGCGGCCGCAGACCGCGCGGAAGCAGGGTGGGCGCTTCGTAGCTAAGGACCCAGCGGGCGTCCTTCGGATCGGGTACCGCGAGCGCCGGCAGAAAGAAGAGCAGGCCCGCGCCGATCAGGTCATGGCCCAGCTGCGGCTCCGGGCGCGTGTAGATGTAGTAGGTCTCTCGCCGCGAGTTCGGGATCAGCTCTCCCGCGCGTCTGATCGCGGCGGCGTCGAGCGGGGCGTTGTAGATCGGGTCGCGGGTATCGGCTCGGTAGTTGGCGAGCCGCCTGATCGGTGTGCCGAGCCGTCCGGGCGCCACAGCGAGCACGGTTATCGCGAGCGTGAGGGCAGTGAGCAGAGCACCCCGGGCGCGCAGCGAGAGTGGGCCGGCCACAGCGGAAGTATGTGGCGGCGGCTACAGTCGCGCTCGTGGAACGGGCGGCGGACTGGGACGCGCAATGGCGCGCTGAGCCGCTGGACGCAGCGGCTGCGACGGCTGAGGCAAACACGCCGCGCTGGCGCGCGCAGGAGCGACTCGTCCGGGAGCGGTTCGGCGGCTTCAAAGGCCTGAAGGCGGTAGAGCTCGGCTCCGGACGGGGCCTCAACGGGGCTCTCTACGCGAGCCGCGGCGCCGAGGTGACGCTCGTCGACCGCTCGCGGCTTGTGCTCGAGCAAGCCGAGGAGCTCTACGCGGTCTTCGGGGCCGCGTTCGAGGCCGTGGAGGCGGACGTTTTTGCGCTCCCGGTCGAACTGCTCGGACAGTTCGACGTGGCGATGTCCTTCGGGCTCTGCGAGCACTTCCTCGGGGACCGTCGCCTCGCCGCGGTCGCGGCCCACCTGGAGCTCGTGCGTCCCGCCGGGCTCGCCCTGCTCGGTGTCCCGAACCGGCGCGCGCCCGCGTATCGGCTCTGGGTGGCGACGCTAAAACGCCGTGGCACCTGGCCGCTCGGGACCGAGGAGCCCTTCTCCGCGGCGGAGCTCGAGCGACTCGCGCGCCAGGCTGGGGGCGACCCGCTCAAGCCAGTCTACGGCAGCTTCGCCGCCTCGCTCGTCGGCCACGGCGTTAACCAGGCGCTCTACAAGCTCGGACGGGGCGGCCTGCCCGTTCCCCAGGTGCGGACGCCGGTTCTCGACCGCTTCGCTTACGAGCTGTTGTTGCCCGTCGTCCGTCCGTGACCCGCATCCGGTTCGCCTATCCGCGAGGCGCCGGTTGGGCGGCTGCGTACCAGAAGTACTACCTGCTTGGTTTCGAGCGACAGGCGGCGCTGCGAATCGAGGGCGTGCCGCTACCCGTCCGTCTGGCGCCGGGGGTGACGAACAAGTTCCGGGTCGCGTACCGGCTTGCTCATTCCTCGGGCGCCGGCCACGTCGGTCGCTACCTTGCCGAGCTCGACGGCCGCGAGGTGCGCTTCGCGATCGACGCGCACGACGCGCGGGAGATCCGAGATCCGGAAGCGCTCGACTGGGCCGACGTCTACTTCAAACCGAACAGCTGGGGCGGTCTCACCTACGATCCGAAGGTCGTCTCCCTCGTCAACGGGAACGGCCTGCTCGACTACCGCCACCTCGCGCGGCTACGCAGCCTGCGGGACGAGCCGAAGCGCGTCGACATCGCCTACATCTCGAACGTGTGGGGGGGCCGGGAGCACTCACTGCGCGTCTTCGAGCGACTCGCGGCCCTCGATTGCGACGCAGACCTGCTCGCGATTCTGCCGGCAGGCTTTCCCGCAGAGGAGGACGAGGCGAACGCGGCGAGGCTCAGGGCTGCTGGGGTGCCGGTGACGCACGAGCCGCTCCCCCCACGGGAGCTCTGGCAGCGCCTGGCGCGCGCCCGGCTCGTTCCGCTGCGCGCGGGCAAGCACCTCTGCTTTTCGTGGCGCACGATCGACCTACTCGCGATGGGCGCCTGCATCGTCTTCGACGCGCTGCCGCCGCCACGTTGGCCGGTCCCGCTCGAGGCCGGGCTGCACGTCGCCGACTGCGGTGTCCCGCGTCCGGAAGACACGGAGCCTGCTCCCGACCAGGAATATGAGCGTGTGACGGCCGAGATCGAGCGGCTCCTAGGCCTGCCCGCCGAGCAGGACGCGCTGCGCGAGGCGGCTGCGAGCTACTTCGACGAGCACGCGGCCCCGACCGCCGTCGCCGGGTACGCCCTCGAGATCCTTGCCAGGAGGTCGCTGACGTCGAGCGTTACGAGCTCTCCGACCCGATAGTGCTCCTTGTAGGAGCCCGGGGCGGCCGGCCGCCGCGGGGACGGCTCGCCGGGCCCGGATCGGCGCTCGTCGAGGTGCGAACTGATCCGGGATGATGAGCCGGGGGCCGTCGGCGCGCTGCCGGCTGCTCCAACGGCGAGAGGCTTGACGGATCGTAGATCTCGTCTCCGTCGACGCTGAAGACCCAGGTGTCCGTGCCGATGTACGGTCTCAGCCGATCGTGGGAGGTACGTGGGTCGTCGATCGCCTCGAACCGGGCGTGGGGAAGCTCGGCCGCGAGGCAGCTCAAGATCGCCGGCGTCCGGTCGCAAGAGCGTGGTCGAACAGCAGGAGCTCGTCGCAAAAGTCCAAGACGTTTCGCACGGCCCGCTCGACGAACCGGTCCTCGTCCCGGACGAGCACGATGCCGGCGGCGTGCGTCATTAGGCAGCGAGTATGCGAGCCTATCGCACGGCCCATGCTGCAGACTTGCGGTCCTGAGATGAGGGTTCGCGCAGACGCCGTCGACTCGCCCCTCGAAGATCTCGTCAGCCGCTACGGGCGAATCGACAGGCTCCTGCGACGGCGGGCGAAGGACTTCCCCGGCCGCGTCGAGCCGACCTGGTCGCGGCTGGAGGACGAGCTTGGAGAGGTTGCGGCGCTACTGCGAGCACGGGCCATGCGTGG
>JAWVDY010000297.1:0-3148 GCA_033856995.1 Gaiellaceae bacterium | reverse complement strand
ACGCAAACAATCGAGGCTCAGCCTCGAAAGGGAGGTGCTCGAATGGCGACGCTCGAGATCTGGAGCTACACGATGGAAACGTCGAACCTCGACCTGACCGGCTTCAAGGTCGAGGCGACGGACGGCGACATCGGCAAGGTCGACGAGTCGACCCATGAGGTCGGCGGCAGCTTCATCGTTGTCGACACCGGCCCGTGGATCTTCGGCAAGAAGGTCATGATCCCGGCCGGCCTCGTCCGCGACATCGATCCGGACGCGGAGACGATCTTCGTGAACCGGACGAAGGAAGAGATCAAGAACGCGCCGGAGTTCGACGAGCAGCGGTACCGCGACCAGGGCTACCGCGACGAGCTCGGCAGCTACTACGGCGGGCACGGCACCATGCCGACCGACCCGAGCCACTAGCGCTCGGCCCGGATGAAGCTCGCGAAGCCCCGCCATGTGGGGGGCTTCGCGTTGGGGTCCGCGGGAATTGCACGCCACTCCGGCGCGGCGCAGAATCGCTTCATGAAGCGATGTGGCGCGGCGGCCCTCGCCGCCGTCGGAGTGCTCGCTCTGGCCGGCGCCGCGGCGGGCACGAGGCCGCCGATCCTCCGGGTCATCAACGGCGGCTGGTTCCAGGTCTCGGTGCGGGGCACCTACTCGATGCATTGGTCGGCGAACGCCGAGGGCATGTGTGGCTTGAGCGGGACGCAGTTTCTCCGCGCCCAGTCCTCCGAGACGGTCATCTACCGGACACGTCGAACCGTCAGGGCGTTCGTGCTCGAGACGCTGATCCCGGGGATCGGCAGAGGCCCGAGGATCACGACGCTCGTCTTGGCGCGGCGGTTCTTCGCCAACGGGAGCAAGCTCGGCGCCAACGACTTTGCCCCGCTGAAGGTGGCTACGCCTGGCCGGTGGACGCGCTCGCTCTCCGGCACCTACCAGAACTGCGACGAGCCGCCTGCGACGCTGGCGCCCAATGGTTGCGGCACGTTCTCGACGCCGCTTTTCAGCACCTGGCTCTACTCGGTCAGGGACACACGCCGCTACCGCGGGAACATCGCGATGAGCATCTCGGCGCGAGCACACTCGAGCCTCCCGGCTTTCCGGTGCCGTACGGACGTCGACTTGCCCTTCCCGCGGTACGTGATCAACTTCCTCAACCCTGACCTCGACGTCACGCTCCGCTGTGCCCCGCCAGGCGTCATCCTCTCGAGGGCCCGGACGAACTGCCACGCCGTTGCGCGCGACAACGGTCTGCTTCCGGGGGTCGAGGAGACGCTCGTCGTGAGCTTCAAACGGTCGCGCTGATCACGTTCCTCGCATGGCTCAGCACATCGTCTTGCTCCGCGGGATCAACATCGGCCCGCGCAACCGGGTCTCGATGCCTGACCTGCGCTCGGCGCTCGAGGAGGCCGGCTTCAAGGACGTGCAGACGTACCTTCAGAGCGGCAACGTCGTCCTCACGAGCGCCGCAACACCCGACAGTGTGCGAAGGAAGGTCGAAAAGCTGATCGCCGATCGCTTCGGACTGGAGATCGCGGTCGTCGTGCGCTCGCGCGCCCAGCTCGCCGCGGTCGTGAAGCGCAACCCGCTCGGCAAGGTGGCGAAGGAGCCGAAGCGCTACCAGGTGACCTTCCTCTCGGCCAAGCTCAGCGCGAAGGTCGTGCGCGAGCTCGAGGAAGCCGCCGCGGCCGGAGAGCAGGTCGTCGTCGCCGGGCGGGAGGTCTATGCGTGGCATCCGAAGGCGATCGCGCGCTCGAAGCTGTGGACGAAGCTCGCCGGCAAGGGCCTCGGCGTCACCGCTACCTCGCGGAACTGGGCGACGACCGAGGCCCTGCTCGCGCTCCTCGACTAGGTCTCCTCGCCGCTGGAGTTGCGCCCGGACGCGAGCAGCGTGAGCCCGGGGAGCTCGACTCCGGTCGGGGTCTCGTACGGGCGCACCGCCTCGCGGGCGCGAGCGCGAATCGCCTCGGCCTTCTCCTCCGGCAGCGAGGCGAGCATCTTCGAGAGCGGCCCGGCGAGCGCGCGCGTCCGGTTCCACCACTCGTCGAACGAGTCGGCCCGCGCCGGAACCTCGAGCTCGGTGACGGCCACGTCGGTCAGGCCCGCATCGACGAACAGGCCGGCGAGGCCGTCGGCGTCGTCGAGCGAGAAGGGCCCGGGAACTCCCGGCGGAGGCACCGGCGCACCGGTCTCGCCGCTGACGGAGTCAAACACGACTCCGAGCCACGGGTTCTGCTCGCGCGGTCCCCAGACCGCGGCCGAGAAGCGCCCGCCCGGCCGTAGGACCCGCGCGATCTCGCGCGCCGCGCGGTCGGGATCGGGTGCGAACATCAGCCCTTCGCGGCAGAGCACGACGTCGAACGACGCGTCGGGCTCGTCGATCTGCTCGACGTCGACGTTGCGGGTCGTCACGTTGTCGAGCCCGCGCGCAGCCGCGCGCTCGGCGGCGATCGCCGTCATCTCCGCGACGACATCCGAGATGACGACCTCGCCGGACGGTCCGACGCGCTCGGCCGCGGCGATGCCGAGGCCGCCCGGGCCGCACGCGAGCTCGAGCACGCGCTCACCCGGCTGCGGGTCGGTCAGCGCGAGCATTGCCTCCGCCGCCGCAGCGCCGCGGGCGTCGGCGTAGGCGGCGTGCTCCCCCCAGCCCCCGGCGACCGCCGACCACATGCCGCGCAGGTGCCGACGCAGCTCGTCGACACCGCCTCGCGCGTCCGGCCGCTCCGTGATGCTCTGCGTTTCCATGACAACCTCCTCTGATTGATTACATGTGAAGAGTAATGAAGTGAGCGGTAGAATACTGAAATGACCGACGATGTCAAACAGAAGCGCCGCTACGAGTCCCCGCACCGCCGCGCGCAGGCCGCGGAGACGCGGCGCCAGATCCTCGAAGCGGCGCGGGGGCTGTTCGAAGAGTGGGGCTACACCGCGACGACGATGGCGGCGATCGCGGCCGAGGCAGGAGTCGCGCTCAAGACCGTCTACCTCGCCTTCGAGACGAAGAGCGGCGTGCTGCGGGCGCTGTGGCAGCTGTTCCTGCGCGGCGACGAGGGCGAGGCACCGGTCGGCGAGCGCGCCTGGTACCGGGAGGTGCTGGACGAGCCCGACCCGCGCCGGCAGCTGCAGCTCAACGCCCGAAACTCACGCGCGGTGAAGG
>JAWVDY010000296.1:0-2524 GCA_033856995.1 Gaiellaceae bacterium | reverse complement strand
TCCTTCACCATGGCCGCCGAGATCTCGGTCATCCGGTCACCTCGTCGTCCGTTGCCGCGGGGGCGTCTGAGACTTCGGGCGTGGCGGGCGCCGCAGCTTCTGCGGGAGCCTCCTCCGGCGCAGCGGGCTCGGGGGCCGCTGCAGGCGCCTCGGGCTCTGCGAGAGCCGCTTCGGCCTCGGCAGGCTCCGCAGCCGGTTGCACAGCAGGCTCGGTGTCAGGCTCGGCGGGAACATCCTGGACGTCGACCGTCTCCGCCCCGTCTTCGCTCCCTTCGGCGCCGCCGTTGCGCGGAGCCTTGAGCTCGGCGGAGGTGACCTTCTGCTTGCCCGCCTCGATGCCTGCGGCGATCGCCTTGACGACCAGCGCGCACGACCTGATCGCGTCGTCGTTGCCGGGGATGATGTATTGCGCCTCGTCGGGGTCGCAGTTGGTGTCGACGAGAGCGATCACCGGCAGCCCGAGGCGACGCGCCTCGCGCACCGCCAGCTGCTCCTTCTTGAGGTCGACGATGAAGACCGCGTCCGGCTGGCGCCGCATGTCGGCGACACCCCCGAGGTTCGACTCGAGCTTCTCGAGCTCGGCCTCCATCTGGATGCGCTCCTTCGCGGGCAGCAGGCCGAGCATGCTGTCCTGCTTGAGGCTGCGCAGCTCGTGCAAGCGCTGGATGCGGTCGGAGATCGTACGCCAGTTCGTCAGCAGGCCGCCGAGCCAGCGGTTGTTGACGTACGGCATGCCGACGCGTCTCGCCTCGTCGCGCACGGCGTCCTGGGCCTGCTTCTTCGTGCCGACGAACAGCACCGACCCGCCGCGCTCGGCGATGGCGCGGGCGAAGTTGTAGGCGTCGTCGAGCAGCTGCTGCGTCTGCTGGAGGTCGATGATGTAGATGCCGCCGCGCTCGTTGAAGATGAATCGCTTCATCTTCGGGTTCCAGCGACGGGTCTGGTGGCCGAAATGGACGCCGGCCTCCAGAAGCTCCTTCATGGAGACAACGGGCATGAGAGCCCCTTTCTGGGTTGAGAATTCGTTGGCTCCGGCAGGGCCGCGATGGAAGCCGGCACGAGCTGCCGGCCACCGTCCACCTCGGGGTGCCCACCGGTTCGGAGGAACGAGGGTCGGGCGAATGGTAGCCGCCCGTGTCCGTTCGCCCTCTTCTTCCGTTGAACAGTTGCGTGGGAGAGATTGCTGCGGAGCTTCCGTCGGCGCTGGCGACGCTCGGGGCTCGCCTCCGCGCGGACAGCTGGCGGCTCGCCCTCGAGGTGGTCGAGGAGGGGCTGAACGCGGATGTGATCCCTTCGCTCGTGCGGATCGGGCGCGCTTCGCAGCTCGGAGACGTGCCGACGTTCATCGGCGAGCTCGGCCGTGAGGTCGAAAGTCCCGAGGCCGGCCGCATGCGCGTGGGCGGCCCACTGGCGACGATCGCACGCGACCATGCCCGGCAGCGCGAGACGCTCGGCTTCGCGCCGCGTGAGGTCGTCACCGAGTTTCTCCTGCTGCGGCGGGTGCTCTGGCGATTCGTGGCCGCGCACCGTGCGGAGATCGACAGCACACAGATGTTGGAGGTCGAGCGCCGCCTGAACGGCACGATCGACCGGCTCGTGGTCGAGTGCGTCGGGGCGTACTTCGACCGGGCGACGGCGGAGCTCGCCGAGCAGGCGCGCCGCGACCCGCTCACGGCCCTGCTGAACCACCAGGCGTTCTCGGAGAACCTCGAGCGCGAACTCGCGCGCGCCGCCCGCTATGAACGGGGACTGACGCTCGTGTTCATGGATCTCGACCGGTTCAAGGAGATCAACGACACGTACGGTCACATGGAGGGCGACCGCGTGCTGCATCGGATCGGCGCGCTCGCCTCCTCGAACCTCCGCGGCTCCGACGTCGCGGGCCGGATGGGCGGCGACGAGTTCACCGTGCTGCTTCTGGAGGCCGACAAGGATGCGGGCGAGCGCTTCCTCGCGCGCTTCCGGCACGGGATCGAAGAGCTACGCCGTGCCGGTGAGGTTCCCGAATCCTTCGACGTCAGCGCAGGCTTCGCGCACTATCCGAGCGAGGCACAAGACCCGGACGCGCTCATGCGCCTCGCCGACAGCCGCCAGTACGCCGAGAAGCGCGCCGCGGGCTAGGAAACCGTCTCGAGGTACGCGGCGAGGTCCGGAGGGAGGTCGGAGCGCGTCTCGATCCGCTCGCCGCCGAACGGGTGGGGGAACGCGAGCTCGGCGGCGTGCAGGAACTGTCGCCCGAGCGCGGGCTCGCGGATGCCGTAGACGGGGTCCCCGACGACGGGCAGCTCGACCGCACCGAGATGCACGCGAATCTGGTGCATCCGGCCGGTCTCCAGCCGCACGCGGAGCAGGGCATGAGCCGGCCACAGGCGCTCCACCTCGAAGTGCGTGACCGCCTCGCGGGGCGACTCGGTGTCCAGCGAGACGCGGGTCGGCTCGCTGCGGTCGCGCCCGATCGGGGCTTCGATCCGTCCGGTGCGCGAGCGAGGACGGCCGCGCACGAGAGCGATGTAGGTGCGCTCCA
>JAWVDY010000295.1:0-4169 GCA_033856995.1 Gaiellaceae bacterium | reverse complement strand
GGGCTGGCGGCGTTCACGATGGTCCTGCGGCGCTTGCGCCACCCGGACGGGCCGGCGGGGTGCGGCGTCAGCGTGATCATGCGCTACACGCTGCGGCTGCTGACGCTCGACCAGCTCGCGCGGGCCGCGGGCCTGGTCTGTGCGCTCGAGCTCGAGCGCGGAACGGCGGCCGAACGCTACGGCGAATGGCCGTTTGAGATCGGTCTCTGGGTCGGCAAGGCGGCCACCCCGAACCTGCTCGGCAAGAAGGGTGACGGGCGCTCGGACACGGCGCGCATCAAGGTTCGCCGGTTCAAGAACGACCCCCGCGGCAATCCGTCACCGATCCCGCTCGAGGACTGCCCGTGGTGTGGCGAGCGCTTCGAGCCGGACTCTTTCACGCTCTGGCCCGACGACGACCATCCGCGGGAGCTGCGGATCGTCTGCACGAACCTCGACTGCGACTTCAACGGCGACCGAGCGCTGCCGATCGTCGCCGTCGACTCGCCGATCTACCGGCGTCTGCCGGCGTTCCTGATCGCAACGGTCGACAAGTTCGCGGCGCTGCCGTGGATCGGTCCTTCCGGTGCGCTGCTCGGCGGCGCCGATCGCCACGACGCCCATGGCTTCTACGGTCCCGCCGAGCCCGGCAAGGGCACACCTCTCGGCGCACCGCTGCCGCCGCCCGATCTCGTCATCCAGGATGAACTACACCTGATCTCCGGGCCGCTGGGGACGATGGTCGGCTTATACGAGACGGCGATCGAGGCGCTGTGCGTGCGCGAGCTCGACGGTCGGGCCGTGCGTCCGAAGATCGTCGCCTCGACGGCGACCGTGCGTCGCGCGAGCGACCAGATCCAGGCGCTGTTCGCACGCTCGCAGACCCAGATCTTCCCGCCCCCGGGCCCCGATCGCCGTGACTCGTTCTTCGCACGGACGGTCTCGCCGGCCGAGGCTCCGGCGCGTCTCTATCTGGGGATCGCGGCGCAGGGGCGAAACCCGAAGGTCGTGATGCGAAAGACGTGGCTCGCGTTGATGGGGGCCGCCGAGCGCTCCTACCGCGACGCCGGGGGCCACAAGAACCCGGAGAACCCAGCCGATCCGTACATGACGCTGCTCGGCTACTTCAACGGCCTGCGGGAGCTCGGCGGCGCGCGGCGGATCCTCGAGGAGGAGGTCCGCAACACGCTCAAGAGCTACGGCGAGCGCCGGCGGATAGGAGAGCCGCGCTCGTTGTTTCGCGATCGCAGGACGTTCTCGGAGGTCGTCGAGCTCACCTCGCGCGTGTCGACCGACAAGGTCGCCGAGGCCCGGCGGCGCCTCGGGGCGAGCGCCAGCACGAGTGACCGGGTCGACTGCGCGATCGCGACGAACATGATCGCCGTGGGCTTGGACATCCCGCGGCTCGGGCTGATGGGGGTCGTCGGCCAGCCGAAGACTGCGGCGGAGTACATCCAGGCGACGAGCCGCGTCGGGCGCACAGATGAGGCGCCTGGCCTGATCGTGACGCTCCTGGGGATCAACAAGCCGCGCGACCGCTCCCACTACGAGCGGTTTCGCCACTTCCACGAGACCTTCTACCGTTCTGTCGAGGTCGGCAGCGTCACGCCGTTCTCCCCCCGCGCGCTCGATCGCGGGCTCGCCGGAGCGCTGATCGGCCTCGCGCGCCAGAGCATGCCGACGCTCACGCCGGCCCGCGGCGCCGAGCAGATCACTGGGGTCCGGCCCGAGCTCGAGCGCCGCATGCTCGAAACGTTCCACGCCCGTGTGCTCCAACAGCCGCTGGACGAGGACGAGCGCGAGGAGCGCCTGCGGAGCGTCGAGAGCCGCATCGTCGACCTGCTGGACTCGTGGCAGACAGTCGTCAAGGACTACGCGGCCGACAGCGTCGACGTCCAGTACCAGAAGTACGAGCTCCCTTCGCCCAAGCCGCTGCTGCGCGGGATACTCGAGACCGACTTCGACTCCGAGGACCACCGCAAGTTCCGCGCCAACCGCTCGCTCCGTGATGTCGAGCCGAGCGTCAACCTGTTTCTCCGCGACCCGGGCCGGCCGCGCTCGTGAGTCCCGGTGCCGAAGGGCAGATCCGCGCGAGCCAGGTGATCAGGACGTGGGGGCCCGGTGCGCTAATCGATCTGCCGCGACACTCGGGGATAGTCGGCGGCCTCGAGACCTGGCCGCGCGTCGATCGGCTCGAGGAGATCGTCGACCCGCGCCTGACGCGCAAGGTCTCGCTGCTGACCGGTGTCGTGAACGCGCGGCTGTTCGCCCCGCCGCCGGACGAGGCCGCGCCGGGCGAGCAGAAGCTGGGGATCGGGGTCTGGCGCTTCCCGGACTGGGTGGTCGTCCAGGAGGCGCCCGGTGCGACCAAGTCCGAGCGCTCGCGACGGTTGATCCACCGCCGCGCGCTCGACGCGAAGGGGCGCTTTGAGGGCCGCGCAGTCGTGCCGACCAGGTTCGTCCGCGCGTGCCCCCGCGGGCATATCGCCGATCTTGACTGGCGCGGCTTCGTCCATGGACCAGACGGGCAGTGCAACCGCCAGCTCTGGCTCGACGAACGCGGGACGGGCGGCGACCTGGCCGATCTCCTGGTGCGTTGTGAGTGCAAGAAGTCGCGCGGCCTGCACGAGGCGGCCGAGCTCGAGCAGAAGCCGCTCGGGAGCTGCGGTGGTTCGCGGCCTTGGCTCGGGTCCGCGAGCCGCGAGGAATGCGGTCTGCCGAGCCGCCTGCTGATCCGCACGGCGGCTAACGCCTACTTCGCCCAGGTGATGAGCGCCCTGTCGCTGCCGGAGGCCGGGACCGAGGTCCATGACGCTGTCCTCGAGCTGTGGGACGACCTCCAGATAGTGACGGCTGCGGCAGACCTCGGCCTCCTGAAGCGCAAGCCGCAGGTCGCCGCGCGGCTCGCCGGCCATGGCGACGACGATGTGCTCGAGGCGATCGCCAAGCTCAAGCACGGCGCGCCGTACGAGCGGCCAGTCAAGGCGGTGGAGCTCGACGCGCTGCTCGCGGCACCCGAGGGCTACGGGGACGACGTGCCGATCGACCCTGACTTCCACGCCCGCCGACTTCCCGACCACGCCTGGCGCCGCTCAGCACTCACCGACGGCGTCGCCCGTGTGATCGCGTTGCACCGCCTGCGCGAGGTGCTCTGCCTGCTCGGCTTCACCCGCTTCGAGGCGGTCACTCCCGACATCCAGGGCGAGTACGAGGGTGACGTCGAACGGGCCGCCATCGCGCTCGAGCCGACGTGGTTCCCGGCGGTCGAGAACCGCGGCGAGGGCATCTTCCTGGCGCTCGACCCCGCCGCGATCGAGGACTGGCTGCGACGGGAGCCGGTGCGCGATCGCCTCGAGCAGCTCGTTGCCGGGCACGCCCGATGGGCCGCCCAGCGCAAGAGCGGGCGTCCCTTCCCAGGAGGTCCCTACGTGCTGTGTCACACGCTCTCGCACCTGCTGATGCAGTCGCTCGCGATGCGCTGCGGCTACCCCGCGAGCTCGATCCGCGAGCGCATCTACGTCGACTACGACGCGCGGCGCTTCGGGCTGATGCTCTACACCGCGAGCGCCGATTCCGAAGGCACGCTGGGCGGACTCGTCGCGCAGGGGCGGCATATCGAAGCCCACCTGGCCGTCGCGCTGCGCTCAGGCGGGCTGTGCTCCAACGATCCGGTCTGCGCCCAGCACTCGCCCGGGAGCGGGATGGAGGAGCGCTGGCTGCACGGGGCCGCTTGCCACGGCTGCTCGCTGATCGCCGAGACGTCGTGCGAAATGCGCAACGACTACCTCGACCGCGCGCTCGTCGTGCCGACGCTCGACGTCCCCGACGCGGCGTTCTTCCCCCGCGTCCCGTGATCGAGCCGCTTCTGGCGCTGCCCGCGCACCTGCGCGAACGGCTCGCCCGGGCGCTCGAGTCGGGGTACGTGGGCGCGCCGTACACGAGAGCGAGCCTGCGCTCGGCGCTCGGGAGTGACGAGCAGATCGACGCGGTTTGCGCTGCCCTGGGCCGGCTCGCCGAGCGGGGCATCCTCGGTCCTGCCGTCGCGCTTGCCCTGGACGCCGTGGCTAGCGCGACCGCCCAGGTCGACCGGCCCGACCTCGTCTGGTCAGGCCCGGCGGTCGCGGGTCTGCAGGCACGCGACACCCGTCGCGTCTACGAGGAGCTCGTCGCCGGCGCCCAGCGGTCGATCT
>JAWVDY010000294.1:0-3234 GCA_033856995.1 Gaiellaceae bacterium | reverse complement strand
CCGGCGTCCGCGATGTTCCGCCGCCACGCCTCGATCTTGCGCGGATCGTGCTCGAGCGAGAGCACACGCCCGCCGAGATGGCGGGCCCCCGCCGCGAGCCAGATCGTCGAGTACCCGCGCGAGCCGCCGATCTCGAGCACCTCACAGTCGACCTGCGGCGCCACGAGCGCGAAGAGGAATCGGCCCGTCGTCGGGGCAATCTGGCGCGCCCGCACCTCCATAGGGAGACCGCGCGCCCGCTCGTCCGCATCCTCGGCCTCGAGGCGCGCGAGCACGGCGCGGATCCGGTCGTCGAGCATCTGAATCACCCTAACGGGACGTCGCCCTGGAGAACGGCGGCCAGCTCTCGCTCGACCGCCTCGCGAACGTGGCAGTCGACGAGATGGTCGTTGACGAGGCCACAGGCCTGCATCGCCGCGTAGACGGTCGTCGGGCCGACGAAGCGGAAGCCGGCGCTCTTCAGCCGCTTCGAGAGCGCCGCCGACTCGGGAGTCGAGGCCAGCCAGTCGCTCGGCGACCTGGGCGCGGGCCGGCTCGCGGGGCGGTGCTTCCAGACGAGCTGGTCGAGCGGCATCCCTTCCTTACGCAGCGCGAGCGTGGCGCGCGCGTTCGCGATCGTCGCCTCGATCTTGCCGCGGTGCCGGACGATCGCCGCGTTCCCGAGCAGCCGTTCGACGTCGGCCGCGTCGAACCGCGCCACCGCTTCCGGATCGAACTCCGCGAACGCCTCGTGGAAGCCCTCGCGCTTGCGGAGGATCGTCAGCCAGGAGAGCCCCGACTGGAAGCCCTCGAGCGAGAGCCGCTCGTACAGGCCGCGCTCGTCCCGCACCGGCCGGCCCCACTCCTCGTCGTGGTAGGCCGTGTAGAGCGGGTCCGCGCTCGACCAGCAGCGGCGCGGCTCCACGCCACTCAACCGACGTCGACTTCGACGATCCCGTCGTCGACGCGAACGGGGAAGGTGTCCACCGGGAGGTACGCCGGCAGGGTCAGCGCTCGCCCCGTGCAGATCTCGAACTTGGCGCCGTGGCGCGGACAGATCACGGTGCCCTCCTCCTCGTCGAAGTCGCCCTCGCAGAGCGGCCCGTCGTCGTGGGAGCAGCGGTCCTCGATCGCGCACAACTGCCCCGCCAGGTTGTAGACGCCGACCTCGATCTCACCCGCGGGGACGATCTTCATCGACCCGGACGGCAACTCGTCCGCCGGGCAGACTCGTACCCAAGCCAAGCCTACGGCTTCCAGTTAGAGGGAGAGGCCATACGAGCCACCACAGGCTCTCATGCTAAATCGAGCTCGTCGAAGCCGGACATGCCCTCGGGGAGCGGCGTGCCCTTCGCCTTGTGCAGAGCGACCTTCAACGTCGTCAGTCCGAGCAGCGCGCACTTCAGCCGCACGGGCGTCAGCGGAATTCCGATCTCCTCGAGCAGCTCGTCGTTCTCGAGGGTCGCCACGTCGGTCGCCGAGCGGCCCTTGACCATCTCGGTGAGCATCGACGTCGCCGCCTGGCTGATCGCGCAGCCACGGCCGGAGAACATGACCTTGTCGATCGTGTCGCCGTCCTCACCGAACGCAACGTAGATCGAGACCTCGTCGCCGCAGAGCGGGTTCTTGCCCTCGGCCTCGGCGTCGGCGCCCTCGAGCTCGCCGTGCCCACGCGGGTTCTTGTAGTGATCGAGGATCACTTCTCGGTACATCTGATCGAAGCCGTCCGTCACCCGAGCACCTTCTTGGCCTTCTCAACGCCGACGATCAGCCGGTCGATCTCGTCGTGAACCGTGTAGAGGTAGAAGCTCGCCCGATTCGTCGCCGCGACCCCGAGCCGCGTCATCAGCGGCTGGGTGCAGTGGTGGCCTGCGCGAATGGCGACGCCCTCCCAGTCGAGAATCTGCGCGACGTCGTGCGGGTGGACGTTCTCGACGTTGAAGGAGACGATCCCCGCGCGGCGCTCCGGCGGCGGACCGTAGGTGATGATGCCCGGGATGGCGTGCAGCGCGTCGAGCGCATAGGCGGCGAGCTCGTGCTCGTACTCCTCGATCGCGTCGAGACCGATCTCGGTGAGGTAGTCGATCGCGGCGCCGAAGCCTATCGCCTCGGCGATCGCGGGCGTGCCCGCCTCGAACTTGTGCGGCAGGTCGTTCCAGGTCGTCCCCTCGTACTTGACCGAGCGGATCATCTGGCCGCCGAGCTGGAACGGCGACATCTTCTCGAGCAGCTCCGCCTTGCCCCACAGCGCGCCGACCCCGCTCGGGCCGCACATCTTGTGCGACGAGAACGAGAGGAAGTCGCAGCCGAGGGCCTGGACGTCGATCGCCTTGTGCGGCGCGGCCTGCGCGGCGTCGACGACCATGATCGCGCCGTGGTCGTGTGCCCACGCGGCGAGTGTCTCGACCGGGTTGATCGTCCCGAGCGAGTTGGAGACGAGGTTGTTCGCGACGACCTTCACGTTCCCGGCGCGCGCGATCTCGTCCAGCGCGTCCAGCCGGAGCTCGCCCGCGTCGTCGATCGGAATGAGCCGGAACTCGGCGCCGGTGCGCTGGGCGACGAACTGCCAGGGAACGAAGTTCGAGTGGTGCTCGAGCTCGGTGCAGACGACGACGTCGCCCGGCCCGAGATTGTCGAAGCCCCACGCATAGGCGACGAGGTTCAGCCCTTCGGTCGCGCCGCGGACGAAGATGATCTCTCGCTCGGACGGCGCGTTGATGAACTCACGCACCTTCTCACGCGCTCCCTCGAACTCCGCGGTCGCAAGCTCGGACAGGTGGTAGACGCCGCGGTGCACCGTGCCGTACGAGGTCTCGTAGAAGTTCAGTAGCCGCTCGAGCACCTGCCGGGGCTTCTGCGAGGTGACCGCCGAGTCGAGGTACGCGAGCGGCTTCCCGTGCACCTTCGTCTCGAAGATTGGGAAGTCCGCGCGCAGACGCTGCGCGTCGAGCTTCGGCTTGGCGCTGACGGCCATGGACCTATGCTACCGAGGCGTCTCCGCCGGCCAGCGTGCGGGCCTGGCTACTCGCAGACGCCGAGCTGCACCACGAAGGCGCTGATCCGTCCGCTGCTGACACGCGCGAGGAGGCCCGGGAACGGCGCGTAGCCGCCCAGCTCACAGGCATGGCGGGTCACGAGCCACCAACCGGCCGTCGGGCCCGAGCCGTGGTGCAGCTTCGCGTGCGGGTGGAGGCGCGTGACGCGCGAGACCGGATCCCCGATGCGAAGGCCCGCCGCCGTCCGCCAGGCGCGGCC
>JAWVDY010000293.1:0-4734 GCA_033856995.1 Gaiellaceae bacterium | reverse complement strand
CGGTCGCCTACGGCGACCAGCAGGTGGTCGACAACATCAGCTTTGCGTTGGGACGGGGCGAGAGCCTCGCGCTGATCGGCGAATCCGGATCGGGCAAGACGACGATCGCGCGGACCGTGCTGCGTCTGCTCCCGAAGGGGGCGACGATCCTTGGCGGCGAGGTCAGCTTTGACGGCAAAAACATCGCCCGCATCTCCGATCGCGAGTTCCGCGAGCTGCGTGGCACCCAGATGGGTTTCGTGCCCCAGGACCCGGGCAACGCGCTCAATCCGGTCCGGAGGATCGGCGTCCAGGCGCACGAGACCGCGCGGGTGCTGAAGCTGAGGAGCAGGGCGGAGGAGCGGCAGCGGATCCTGGAGACATTCGAGGAGGTCGGACTGTCTGACCCGGCGCGGATCTACCGCTCGTACCCATACGAGCTGTCCGGCGGGATGCTGCAGCGGGTGCTGATCGGGCTGGCGGTGATGCCGCGCCCATCATTGATCGTCGCCGACGAGCCGACCTCAGGCCTCGATGTGACGATCCAGAAGGTCGTGCTCGACCTGTTTGAGGAACTCAAGCGCTCGCTCGGGCTGAGCCTGCTGTTCATCACCCACGACCTGGCGATCGCCGCCGAGCGCGCGGACCACCTGGCGGTGCTCAAGGATGGCGTCGTGCAGGAGCAGGGGTCGTCGAGGACCGTGTTCGCGGCACCCACGTCCGACTACACACGCGAGCTCCAGGCCGACGTCCCGGCGATCAATCCCGACCGATACCGCTCGATCCACCTCGCTCGAAACACCGCGGAGCGCAATGCCCTGGGCAATCAGATCGATGTCCAGTCGGTCTCTAAGACATTCGGCGACGTCGTCGCGGTCGCCGACGTCTCGTTCGCCGTTCAGCGCGGCAAGACCCACGCGCTGGTCGGCGAGTCAGGCTCCGGCAAGACCACGACCGTCCGTCTGCTGCTCGGGCTCGAGCACGCCGACAGCGGCAAGATCGTGGTCGGCGACGCAGCGGTCAACGGACACTCCAGGTCCCAATGGCGCTCGGTGCGCCGGCATCTGCAGCTCGTCTATCAGAATCCGTTCACATCGTTGGATCCGACGTGGCGCGTCGGCAAGATCGTTCGCGAACCCCTCGATCGATTTGGGGTCGGCGACAAGGACGAGCGTCGCGACCGCGTCGCCGAGGCGATTCGCTCTGTTGGTCTGCCCGAAGAGATGATCGCCCGCAAGCCGGCGAAACTCTCCGGCGGTCAGCGCCAGCGCGTCGCGATCGCTCGAGCGCTCGTCATGCGTCCCGACGTGCTCGTCCTCGACGAGCCGACCTCGGCGCTCGACGTGACCGTCCAGGCCGAGATCATCGATCTGCTGTTCCGGCTGCAGTCAGAGCTGGGCTTGACCTACCTGTTCGTCTCCCACGACCTGTCACTGGTGCGGCAGATCGCCGACACGGTCACCGTCCTGCAAGACGGACGGGTCGTCGAGCAGGGGCCGGTGGAGAAGATCTTCGCCAGCCCCGCGGACCCCTATACGCAGGCGTTGTTGAAGGCGATTCCCGCGGTTTCTCGTGTGCGTGAGAACGGACGCGTTCTGGAACCAGCGACGGTCTGAGTCAAGCGATGCCGGTCGAGTTCATCAGCAGCACCAACTTCGGTCCCAGCACCGGCGTCAAGTACTCCGCGGTCGGACAGAGCGTCGGTTCGGCCCGCCTGCGCGATCTGGCCGAGCGCGGCGAGTTACACGACCGCGCGCTCTGGACCCTGCTGGCGAAGGCGCTCGGTGGCTCGGGTTCGACGACTGCTCTGGTCGGCTCCTACGAAACCGTCGCCGCGGCGCTGATCGACTACACGGAGATCGGCTGCGATCTGTTGTCGATCCGCGGCTGGGACGTCTGCGAGGACGCGCACGACTACGCTCGGCATGTGCTCCCGCTCGTGCGCCAGGAACTCGCCCGCCGTGAGGCGAACGGCACCGCGCCGATCCTCAATCCAGACTCGGCGCCGCAGCTGGCCGCGCACGGGCAGTGACCATTTCGTCCTCCCCCAAGGTCAGACAGGTGCAATCAAGCGCGCACTGGGGGACGTTCGTCGCCGAGGTCTCCGACGACGGACAGCTGCTCGACGTCCGGCCGCACGCCGACGACCCGGACGCCGCGCCGGCGATCGCGAACGTCGCCGACTCCAATCGCTCTCGGGCACGCGTGGCGCAGCCATCGGTACGGCGCCGCTGGTTGGAGCACGGACCCGGCCCCGACGACCGGCGCGGCGACCCCGACGACGAATACGTCGAGCTCGACTCGGATGCCGCGCTGGATCTCGCCGCGCATGAGCTTGACCGCGTTCGTTGTGACTACGGCAACGAGGCGATCTTCGGCGGTTCCTACGGCTGGGCCAGCGCCGGGCGCGTTCACCATGCGCAGAGCCAGCTGCACCGCTTCCTGAACCGCATCGGCGGATACACCAGGTCCGTCAACGATTACAGCCGCGGGGCGAGCCTGGTGACGATTCCGCACCTGATCGGCGCCCAGGGGCTGCTCGACCTGCGGCTGCGGCCGGTGTCCTGGGGACACATCGCCGAGCACACCGATCTGCTCGTCAGCTTCGGTGGTCTGCGCCGCTCGAACTCGTGGGTCGTGCCGGGCGGCCACAACCGCCACGTCGGCTCTGGCTTGGTTCGGCGCGCGGGCACCACCACGCGGATCGTGTTCCTCTCCGCCCAGCGCGACGACGTCTCCGATCAGGTCGACTCCGACTGGATCGGGGTGATGCCGGGGACCGACACCGCCGTGATCCTGGCGTTGATTTACGTGCTGATCACCGACGGTTTGGCCGACGATGCATTCCTGGAGCGGTACACGGTCGGCGCCGCGCAGGTCCGCCGCTACGTGCTCGGACAGACCGACGGGATACCGAAGACCCCCGAGTGGGCGCAGGGGATCTCGCGTATGCCGGCCGACCGGATCCGCGCGCTCGCCCGCGAGATGGCCGCCTCACGGACGCTGGTGAACGTCGTCTACTCGGTGCAGCGCGCCCAGCACGGCGAGCAACCGGTGTTCGCCGCGCTGACCCTGGCGGCGTTCCTGGGTCAGATCGGGTTGCCCGGCGGAGGCTTCGCGCACGGCTTCGGGTCGATGGGCGACTACGGGGTCGGCTACGTGCCGGTTCGAACGCCGTTCTTCCCGCGGGACCAGAACCCGGTGTCGGCGTTCATTCCGTGCGCGCGGATCAGCGACATGATGCTGCACGCCGGAGAGGAGTATGCGTACGACGGCGGCATCCACCGCTACCCGGACATCCGCCTCGCCTACTGGGCCGGCGGCAACCCGTTCCACCACCACCAGAACCTCGGGCGCCTACGGCGCGCGTTCGGCCGGCTGGACACGTTCATCGTCAACGAGACGCACTGGACCGGCACCGCCAAGCATGCGGACATCGTCTTCCCGGTCGCCTCGTCGCTTGAGCGTGACGACTTCGTCGCGGGCAACGGCGACGCGCGGCTGCGGATCTCACGCAAGGCGGTCGAACCGTGCGCCGGGGCGCGGCTTGAGTTCGACGTCCTCACCGAACTCGCGGGGCGGCTCGGTGCCGACTTCAACGAGGGCTTGGGCCCGGCTGGTTGGATGCGCAAGCTCTACGAGGAGTGGCGCGCGCTGCCGAGCACGCCGGCGGTGCCGCCGTTTGACGAATTCTGGGAGGACGGCGGGGTCGATCTGCCGCAGGTCCCCTACGACAATGCGGTGTTCACCGAGTTCCGCGCCGATCCCGACGCACACCCGCTGCAGACGCCCAGCGGCAAGATCGAGATCTATTCGGAGACGTTCGCGTCGTTCGGGCAGCCGGACGTGCCACCGCACGCCAGCTGGCTGGAGCCCGTCAACTGGTGGGGCTCGCCGCTGGCGGACGAGTACGACCTGCACCTGTTGTGCAACCAGCCGAGCCACCGCCTGCACAGCCAGCAGGACATGGGGAGGGCGAGCCAGTCCGACAAGGTCGCAGGACGCGAGCCGATCCGGCTGCATCCCGCCGACGCCGCGACCCGCGGGCTGACCGACGGGGACGTGGCGCTGGTGCGAAGCGCGCAGGGCAGTCTGCTGGCGGGCGTGGTCGTCAGCGATCAGTTGTTGCCCGGCGTGGCGCAGATGCACACCGGCGCCTGGTTCGACGGGTCGGCACCGGAGATCGCCGACTGCATCAACGGCAACGTGAACGTGTTGACTCGGGATGCCGGCACTTCGGCGCTCGCGCAAGCCTCGAGCGGGGCCAACGTCCTGGTGCGGGTCGAGCGCTACGACGGGCCGCTGCCGGAGATCCGCGCCTACGAGCCGCCGCGGATCACCGAGTTGTCCTGAGCGGCCGCTCTCAATCGATGACCCAGGTGTCCTTGCCACCGCCGTTGCGCGACGAGTTGACGATCATCTCGCCCTCGTCGAACGACACTCGGGACAGCCCGCCGGGGGCGAGCCGGACCTCATCGGCGTAGAAGGCGAACGGCCGCAGGTCGACGTGGCGGGGGACGAGCCGGCCCTCGATCACGGTCGGATGACGGGACAGCGGCACGATCGGCTGCACGATGTAGCGCTCCGGGTTGCGCTCCAGCTCCTTGCGCGCCTGGCGCAACGTCGCCTCGTCGGCCTGGGATCCGATCGTCACGCCAGTGCCGCCATGGCCGTGGCGCGGCTTGACGACGAGTTCATGCAGTCGCTCAATCGCGTCGGCGCCTGACTGCGGCGAGTCCAGCGCGGTCGTCGGCA
>JAWVDY010000292.1:0-3014 GCA_033856995.1 Gaiellaceae bacterium | reverse complement strand
TCTCGACCCTGCACACACGCGACGCTCCGAGCACGGCGACGCGCCTGCTCGAGATGGGCGTCGAGCCTTACATCACGGCCGCGACCGTCACGGCCGTGCTCGCCCAGCGGCTCGCGCGCCGGCTCTGCGTGCACTGCCGGCAGCCGTACAAGCCCACCGAGATCGAGGTCGAGGAGCTCGGACTCGACGAGGACGACGTGCTCTTCCACGCGACCGGCTGCTCGCTTTGCGACCACGGCTACCGCGGCCAGATCGGCGTGCACCAGCTGATGCTCTTCGACGAGGACATCGCCAAGCTCGTGCTCGAGCGGGCCTCGTACGAGGCGATCGCCGCCCAGGCGACGGCCAACGGGATGGCGACGCTCGCGGACGACGGCCTGAAGAAGGCGCTCGTCGGCCTCACCTCGGTCGAAGAGCTCCGCCGCGTGACCGCGGACGTCAGCTAGCGGCTAGCCCGCGTACGGCGGGCCTGTCATGTACTTGAAGCCGCTGTCGACGGCCAGCGTCACGACGATCGAGCCGGCCGGCAGCTCCTCGGCCAACCGCAGCGAGCCGACCACGTTCGCGCCCGTGGAGGTCCCGGCGAAGATCCCTTCTTCGCGCGCGAGCCGCACGGTCATCTCGAGAGCCTCGTCGTCTTCGATCCTCCAGACGTCGTCCACGCGCGAGCCGTCCCAGTGCGGAGGC
This sequence comes from Gaiellaceae bacterium, assembly GCA_033856995.1. GTDB lineage: Bacteria > Actinomycetota > Thermoleophilia > Gaiellales > Gaiellaceae > AC-32. Next base: position 2,327 of record JAWVDY010000292.1, on the reverse strand, counting down.
ACGACACCCGTCCAGCCCTGCATCGCAAACGAGCCGCTCGGACCGCCGGTGATCGCCGCCGAGCCGGCGGGCTCGAGCGCGACGATGCGGACGTCCTCGTTGCGGCCCTTGAGCGCGTCCGAGACACCCAGGACGGAGCCGCCGGTGCCGACGCCGTGGCAGAACCCGGCCACCGCGCCGTCGGTCTGCTCCCAGATCTCGCGCCCGAGCATGTCGCGGTGGCCGGGGATCACATACGGGTTCGTGAACTGGTCGGTCGCATAGGTGCCGGGCTCCTGCGCGAGCTCGGCGGCCCGCTCGACCATGTTCGTGATGTCCCGCGCCGTCACGCGGCCGCGCGCCTCGGCCGCCGGGATCAGCTCGAGGTCCGCGCCGAGCGCCCGCATCAGCTGGATGCGCTCGTCGCTGAAGCACTCGGAGATGACGATCCGCGCTCCGTACCCCCTCGCGCTGCAGACGATCGCGAGCGCCGGCCCCGTGCTGCCGCCCGTGTACTCGACGACGGTCGTCCCCGGCTCGAGCAGCCCGTCGCGCTCGGCGCCCTCGATCATCGAGAGGGCCACCCGGTCCTTCATCGAGCCCGTCGGATTGAGGTACTCGAGCTTGACCCAGAGCTCCGCGCCGCTCGCCGGCACGATCCGCCGCAGCCGCACCATGGGCGTGTCGCCGATCGCGTCGAGGATGCTCGCCGCCGCCATCCCGTCGAGCCTACAGCCGCGACTTCACCTGCAGGATCCTGCGGTATGACTCGGCCAGGCCCGCGCGGCCGATGCGCCCGTTCTGCGCCGCTCGCAGGAGCGACGTGTAGACATCGCGCGTGGCCGCCTCTCCGCCCGTCAGCAGGATCAGGTCGGTGCCGGCGTTCGCGGCCCCGATCGCCAGGCCATTCGGCCCGGTGCGCCGGACGTGCGCCGCCCCGTCGAGCGAGTCGGTCATCGTCACGCCCGTGAACCCGAGCTCGCGGCGCAGCAGCGTCGTGATCGCGCGCGACCAGCCCGCGGCATTCACCCGGTCGTAGGCGTCGTAGATCGCGTTCGAGAGCATGATCACCGGCACGCGGTCGCGGATCGCGCGGCGGTAGGGCGCAAGGCCCGGCGCGAGGCGGCCGACCGGCGCCGCGATCCGGACGAGTGCTTTGTCCGTGTCTCGTTGCGCCAGGCCGAGGCCGGGGAAGTGCTTCATCGTCGCGAGCTCCCGGCGATCCCGCAGACCGAGCGCGAACGCGTCGGCGAGGCGCGACGTGGTCGCAGCGTCGAACGACCAGGTGCGGCCCTGCCGGTAGACGCCCGAGGTGCGCGAGCCGGGTACGTCGGCGACCGGAGCCAGGTCGATGTTCACGCCGAGGCCGAGGAGCGCCGCGCCGGTCCTCCGCCCCTGGTCGCGGGCGCCTGCGGCCGACCCCGTCTCCCCGAGGCTCCGCGGCGAGCTCGTCGGCGGGATCCACGGGACCGTCTTCACCGGGCCGCCCTCCTGGTCGACCGCGATCAGCAGCTTCGGCTGCCCGCCGGCCGCAGCCGCCCGTTGCAGCCTCTGCGCGATCCCACGGAGCTGCGCCGACGAGCCGAAATTGAAGCGATGGACGATCACGCCGCCGATGTCCCCGCGCCTTGCCCTCCGGAGCAGCGACGCCGACGGGGCCGTGCCGGTCATCGAGACGACGAGCTTCTGGCCGACGAGCTGCGCCAGGGTCGGCGCCTCGTTCCCGGTGGCCGGGGTGGCGACGAGCAGCGCCGTGGCGCCGAGCGCGGCCGCAACGCCCGCTGGTGTGAAAAGCCTCATCGCCGGATACCCCTACAAACCGTCATTGGCACCCAGGGAGGTTCGCATGCAACTCGACAAGAACGACATCGTCGACCTGCTTCGCAAGGAGGGCAAGAACGAGCACGTCCAGAAGGCCCTTCAGGAGCTGCCCGACAAGATCGACCACGAGCAGCACGCGCAGATGCTCCAGCAGAAGTTCGGCATCGACCCGGGCAAGCTGGCCGAGAAAGCGCTCGAGAAGGAGCTCCGGTAGGAGGGTTTGGCGGAATCGCGCTCGTCGCCGGGGCGCGCTGATCGTTCGGAGGCAAGGACGCAGGGCGTGCTCGTACCGGAAGGTACGGGCGCGACTGAGGACGCAGCCTTGGGCGAGCAGCGCGTTCCGGCGGCTCAGCGGTATTCGCCAACCCTCTCAGGCCGGCGCCAGATCGGCATCGCGCGCGGCGAGTGTCGTGTAGCGGCCCCCTGCGAGGACGAGCTCCTCGTGACGGCCGGACTCGACGATGCGGCCGTGGTGCAGCACGACGATCTGGTCGGCGTCGCGAACCGTCGAGAGCCGGTGCGCGATC
>JAWVDY010000291.1:0-15276 GCA_033856995.1 Gaiellaceae bacterium | reverse complement strand
ATCCAGCCGAGCTCGAGGAGGCGCTTGCAGCAGCGCGACGCGAAGCGAAGGCCGCGTTCGGTGACGACCGGGTCTTCTGCGAGCGCTACGTCGAGCGGCCGCGGCACGTCGAGATCCAGCTGCTTGCTGACGAGCATGGAACCGTGCTGGCGCTCGGCGAGCGCGACTGCTCGATCCAGCGGCGACACCAGAAGGTGCTCGAGGAATCTCCGTCACCCGCCGTCAACGACGAGTTGCGCCGGACCATGAGCGATGCGGCTGTCGCGTTCGCGCGCGCGATCGGGTACGTAGGCGCGGGCACCGCAGAGTTCATGGTCGACGGTCGCGACTTCTGGTTCCTGGAGCTGAACGGCCGTATCCAGGTCGAGCACCCCGTGACGGAGCTCGTCTCGGGGGCGGATCTCGTCGCGGAGCAGATCCGGATTGCGCAAGGCGAGCCGCTGAGCGCGGAGCCGCGTTTGGTCGGCCACGCGGTCGAGGTGCGGCTCTACGCCGAGGACCCGCGGACATTCCTGCCGCAGACCGGCCGGATCGAGCGGCTTCGGCTGCCGACCGGGATCCGTGTCGACGCGGGCGTTGAGGAGGGCGACGAGATCGGAACCGCCTACGACCCGCTGATCGCCAAGCTGATCGCGCACGGCTCGACGCGCGAGGACGCGCTCGACCGGCTCGCCGGCGCGCTCCGCGAAACCGAGGTCGGTGGCGTCGTGACGAACCTGCCGTTCCTGCGCTGGCTCGTCGCGCACCCGGCGCTGCGTGCGGGCGAGGCGACGACCGCCTTCCTCACCGACCATCCGCCGCTCTCTGCACCGCCGCTGCGCCTGCCCGACCGGCCCTGGCGCGGCGGCTTCCGGCTCAACCTGCCGGCCCCGCCGCCGGCACCGCCGCCCGATCCCGACGCCGCTGCCGACCAAGGCCCGCACGCGGAGCAGAGCTCGTTGAGCGCGCCGATGCCCGGCACCGTGATCCGCGTGCTCGTCGCGGCAGGCGATCGCGTCGAGCCGCGTCAGCCGCTGGTCGTGCTCGAGGCGATGAAGATGGAGACGCCCGTTGTCTCGCCGTACGCGGCGGTCGTTCACGCCGTGCATGTCGCCGAGGGCGACCGCGTCGCCGGCGGCATGGTGCTCGTAGAGCTCGAGGAGTAGCTAGAAGAGTTTCTGGAGCTTCATCGCCTGGCCCATGTCGCCCTTCACCTTCAGCTTCCCTGACATGTAGGCCGCGGTCGGGTTCTGCTCGCCGTTGGCGATCTTCATGAACGTCTCGGCCGAGGTCGAGATCGTGCAGTCGGCGTCGCCGCCGTCCTCGGTGACCGTGACCTTGCCGTCGTCGACATCCACGTGCCACGTGCCGGCGCCCTCGATCTCGAACTTGTAGCTCGCGGTCATTCCCGGCGCCTTCGACGGGTCAACACGCGTCTCGAGCGTCTCGAAGAACTCTCTGGGGCTCTCTGGCACGGGCGCGAGATTACAGGACGGGCTCAGGCTCGAGGCGCCCGCTCGCGCGACTCGACGGGAGCAGCGCCGCGAGCACCAGGCCGGCGACGGGCGCCGCGGCGGCCGCGTACATCGCGGTGCGCAGGTCGACCGAGTCGGCGAGCGCACCAAGGCCGACCGCCGCGATTCCGCCCAGGCCGATGGACAGGCCAATCGAGAGACCGGACGCCATTCCGATTCGCCGCGGGAGGTACTCCTGGCTCATCACCATCGTCACGCCGAAGGTCCCGATCACGCAGACGCCGACGAACGCGAGCGCGATCGCGCCGGGGATCCCGCCGACGAGCACGTAGGCGAGGATCAGAGGCCCGGTCGCGAGCAGGCTCGCAATCAGCACCGGCCGGCGCCCGAGCCGGTCGGCGAGCGGCCCGGCGGCGAGCGTGCCGAGGCCTCCCGCGAGCAGCATCAGCGAGAGGAGGTGGCTGCCGTGCGTCTTCGAGTGGCCGAGCGACACCTCCCAGAGAGGCACGAAGGTGACGAGGCCGAACCAGGCGACGCTGCGGAATGCGATCACGCCGAGCAGCAGCGCGAGCGCTCCGGGCCGGTCCTCCCCCCTCGCGGTCGCGGTCGCTCCCGGCTCCGGCGCGAAGCCGGCCAGGAACGGCAGCGCGAGCAGCAGCGCGCCGGCGACCGCGAGCACGGGCAGCGCGAGCAGCAGCCCTCCCGTCAGTCCGAGCGCGAGGACGAGCGGCGTCGTCGCGGTCGGCCCGAGCGCGTAGCCGATGTTGCCGCCGATCGAGAAGAGACTCATCCCGCTGGCTCGCTTGCGCCCGCTCGCGTACGCGGCGAACTTCGAGCCTTCGGGGTGGTACGCCGCGACGCCGAGCCCCGACAGGACGACGAGCAGGAGCACGAGCCAGTACCTCGGCGCCGCAGCGGCCAGCGCGATCCCGATTCCGGCGAGCGCAACTCCGGACGGAAGCAGCCACAGCACCCCACGCCGGTCAGACCACGCGCCGAAGAGCGGTTGGATCAGCGACGAGGAGGCGGTCGAAGCCAGCATCACGGCGGCCGCGAGCGTGTACGAGAGGTCGAAGCGGTCGACGAGAAACGGCAGCAGCGCGGGGAGCGCGCCGTTCGCGAAGTCGGTCGCGAAGTGGCCGGCAGAGAGCGCGGCCATCGCCCGCCTGTCGAGCTCGGCCCTCACGCCCCCGAGGGTAGCGGGGTTGCTAGGCCGCGGTGGCGGCGCGCTGAGGGAGATTCCGGTCGATCAATGCGTGACCGAGCTCCCACTGCGTACGGGCGAGCTGAACGCGGTTTCGCTCGAGCGAAGCCTCGCTGGCGCCGCGCTCGCGGAGCTCCTGCCGCTCGGCGACCAGCCGCGCGATCCGCCCCGTCAGCTCTTCTTCGGTCGCGCGGGAACGGCTGCGCCGAAAACGCGCAGGCCGCAGATGCCGCAGTGACGTGCCGCGTGCCACGCCGCATATATCGGCACCACCATGCAGAAGGTGTAGCCCCTGATGCGGCCGCAGGCTACGAAGACGGTCGGCTAGCATCGCGCGGCGATGAATGTCGAGGTTCAGGCCGTTGCGCCGGAGCAGGTGGAAGCCGATGTTCTGGCCGTTCCGCTGGCCGCAGACGGCCCGGGCGGGGTCGCATCGAAGCTCGACTCCTCGCTCGACGGCCTGCTGGCAAGGCTGACCTCGGACGGCGAGCTCCGCGACGACGTCGGCCGAGCCGGGATCGTGCACGTGAACGGCAAGCTCGGCGCGCGCCGCGTGGCCTTCGCCGGCGTCGGGCCGCGCGACGAGGTGGACGCGGACATCCTGCGGACAGCCGCAGCCGCGGTCGCGCACGCGGCCGGCGACTTCGCCGGGCGGATCGCCTGGGCGATCGACGAGTCGCTGCCGCTCTCGCCCGGAGAGCAAGCGCGCGCGATCGTCGACGGCACCGCGCTCGCCGCCTACGAGCCGTCGCGCTGGAAGGCCGACCGGAAGACACCGAAGCTCACGACGCTCGTCCTCTGCGGCGACGCCGATGGCCTGGCCGCGGCCGCCGAGCGCGCAGCGACCGTGGCGGCGTGGACGACGCGCGCACGCGATCTCGTCAACAGCCCGCCCAACGAGGCGACGCCAGAGCGGTTCGCCGAGCGCGCGCGTGAGATCGCCGGCTCCGTCGAGCACGTGACGACGGAGGCGTTGGGGCCCGACGAGATTCGCGCGCAGGGCATGGGCGCGCTCGCCGCCGTCGCCCAGGGCAGCGACAACCCGCCGCGACTCGTCGTCCTGCGCTACGACCCGCCGCAGCCGGCGCACGCGGAGCTAGTGCTCGGCCTGGTCGGCAAGGCGATCACCTTCGACACCGGCGGCATCTCGCTCAAGCCGGCGCTGCACATGGAGGACATGAAAGGCGACATGGCCGGCGGCGCCGCAGTCCTCGAGGCGACCGGCGCGATCGCCGAGCTCGGCCTGCCGCTGCGCACGATCACAGTCGCCGCGGCCAGCGAAAACATGCCGAGCGGCCACGCGTACCGGCCCGGCGACATCATCACCGCGGCCAACGGCAAGACGATCGAGGTCACGAACACGGACGCCGAGGGCCGGCTCGTCCTGGCCGACGCCCTCTGGTACGCGCGCAAAGAGGGCGCGACGCACATTCTCGACATGGCGACGCTCACCGGCGCAATGGAGGTCGCGCTTGGCGATCTCTACGCAGGCGTCTTCTCGAACGACGAGGCCTGGCAGGACCAGATCGTCGCGGCAGGCGAGGCGAGCGGCGACCACATCTGGCCCTTCCCGATGCACCCGCGCTACCGCCGCTACGTCGATTCGGTCTTCGCCGATCTGAAGAACTCGTCCGACCTACGGCAGGCGGGCGCCGTGCTCGCGGCCAAGTTCCTCGAGGAGTTCGCGGGCGAAGGCCCGTGGGCCCACGCCGACATCGCGGGCCCTGCCTTCCTGGAACGCTCGCGCGGCGACTACCTCAGCCAGCGCGGTGGAACGGGCTACGGCGTCCGGCTGATCGTCGAGCTCGCCTCGCGAATCGCGGCGTGAATCTCGACCTCACGCCCGAGCACGAGCTCGTCCGGTCGACCGTGCGCGAGTTCGCGGAGCGGCGTGTCGCGCCGATCGCAGCCGAGCTCGACCGCGAGCATCGGTTCCCGTACGAGATCGTCGCGGAGCTGGCCGAGCTCGGGCTGATGGGGATGCCGGTACCGGAGGAGTACGGCGGCGCCGGAACCGACACGCTCTCGTACGCGATCGCGGTCGAGGAGTTGACGCGCATCGACTCGTCCGTCGCGATCACCGTCGCGGCTCACACCTCGCTTGGGACGATGCCGATCCTGCTCTACGGCACCGAGGAGCAGAAGCAACAGTGGGTGCCCGACCTCGCCTCGGGCCGGAAGCTGGCGGCGTTCGGCCTCACCGAGCCCGGCGCCGGCTCCGACGCGGCGGCCACGCGCACGACCGCGGAGCTGCGCGACAGCACGTGGGTCGTGAACGGCTCGAAGATCTTCATCACGAACGCCGGCACGGACATCACCTCCTGCGTGACGATCACGGCTCGTACGGGCGAGGACGAGATCTCGAACCTGATCGTCCCGAACGGCGTGGCGGGCTACGAGATCTCGGCGCAGATGGACAAGCTCGGCTGGCGCGCCTCCGACACGCGCGAGCTCTCGTTCCGCGACTGCGCCGTTCCCGAGGAGAACCTGCTCGGCGAACGCGGCAAGGGCTTCACGCAGTTCCTGGAGATCCTGGACGGCGGACGGATCTCGGTGGCGGCGATGGGCGTCGGCCTCGCGCAGGGTGCCTATGACCTCGCTTACGCGTACGCGAAGGAGCGCGAGCAGTTCGGCAAGCCGATCTCGAAGTTCCAGGCGATCCAGTTTCAGCTCGCCGACATGGCCGTCGAGCTCGAGGCCGGCCGCGCGCTCACCTACAGGGCCGCGTGGCTCAAGGACCAGGGGCGTCCATTCGCGAAAGAGGCGGCGATGGCGAAGCTCTACACCGGCGAGCTGTCACACCGCGCGGCGAACGCGTCGCTGCAGATCCACGGCGGCTACGGGTTCATGGAGGAGTCCGCGATCGCGCGCCTCTACCGCGACCAGAAGATCCTCGAGATCGGCGAGGGCACCAACGAGGTGCAGCGGATGGTGATCGCCCGCCACCTCGGACTCTGAACCCCGGTGACAGTCACTGTGACTGTCACTGTTCGGGCTGCGGCGAGGGGCGGCCGCGTCTCAGGCGGCGGCCTGGGACGAAGATGATCAGCAGGATCAACACGCCTGCGGCCGCGATCAGCAGCCGGTCGCGCCAGGCGGTGCTCTTGGTCCGGTAGGTCGGCAGGACGATCTCGTTCGCGGCAGCCAGCGCGCGGACCGCCTGCGTCGCCGATTGCGCCAGCGCCGCCGGCGTCCGCCCCGGCTTGATGCGCGCGAGCACGCGCTGCTCCTTCGCCACGGGCTTGTGCCCGTCGTAGACGCCGAACCCTGACGGCATCGCGATCAGCAAACGCTTGGTGTAGACGAAGGTGAGCTCGCTGCCGAGGAACCTCGCGTAGTCCTGTGGGTGCTTCCACAGGCTGAGCGCCGTTCCGAGATCGCCGTTGAAGGCGATCACGGCGACGCGGATCTTGTAGCCGCGGTCGTTCGCCGCCGCAACGGTCTTCGTGAGCGCGTCCTGGTCGGACTGCGGGACCGGCGCCTCGACCGGGATGAAGACCTGCTGTGTGATGAGCACGTCGCTTGCGGGGTCGCCGTTCGCGCGCGCGGCAGGAACCGCGAGCAGCGCGAGGAGGACCGTGGCGAGGAGCGCGCGCCGCATCAGCTCTCAAGCGCTCTCTGCGCCTCTTCCTCCTCGGAGAGGAGCCGCATCAGGAAGTAGGAGAGCGCCGCGAAGAAGACGATCATCTGCTCGCCGTTCATCAGGATCCCGCCAAGATTCTGGTCCTTGTCGGCCGAGAGCCCCCAGAGGCGCGGCGCCGCTTCGTAGAAGCCGTAGAACGCGCTCGAGGAGAAGATCAGCGCGAGAGAGAGAAACGCGGAGCCGACGTAGGCGGCGCCGAGGTAGACGAGCCGCACCGCGCTCGAGAGCCGCTGCGGCAGGTCGCTGAAGACCGGCCACCAGAAGACGAGCCCTGCGGCGATCAGCAGGCCGTGCTCGACGTTCAGGAGCCACGTGTGCCGCAGCGCGTAGTCGTAGAAGGGCGGCAGGTGGACGCCGTACCAGATCGCCAGCCAGACGGGCAACGCGGCGCGCGGACGTGTGAGGAGCGCCAGCCAGCTCCCGCCCCGCGCGGCCACCGCGGCCCGCATCGCCGGCGTCAGGCCCAGGACGAGGAGCGGCGGCGCCCAGTCGGCGACCATCACGTTCTGCAGCAGGTGCACGACGAGCAGGTAGTGGATCGCGATCGTCTCGAGCGGCGAGTTCAGCGAGACCGCGATCAGCGCGATCCCGGTTCCGAACAGCATCGCCCGCGTCGCGCTCGGCCGCTCCACGGCGCGCGCGAGCCGTACGTAGCCGTAGACCGCCGCCGCCGCGAGCACGAGGAAGAGCGGCTCGAAGCTGAACGACGTCGAGGCGGGCGCGCTCACGTGAACGCGGGCTTCTGCTGTCGCTCGCGGAGGTACGGCCGCAGCACCAGGGCCACGCAAATCCCCAGTGAGAGCAGCTGCTCGGTCATCATCACGACCCCCGCCAGCCGCTGGTCGGTCAGCGCCGAGATCCCATGGGCGCCGGTGTAGCGCGGGTAGACCGGGCCAGTCGAGAACAGCAGCACGTCCACGAGCGGCTGCGAGAGCGCCAGCATCCCGAGCGCGAAGAAGACCCGCTGCGGACGCCGTAGCCGCCCGTGACGAGCGGGGTCGACGAGCTGCGTCCAGGCCAGGGTCCCGGCGACCACGAAGCTCACGTGCTCGAGGTCGTGGACGAGCGGGTGTGCTGCCGCGTAGTCGTAGGCCGCGGGGACGTGCCAGCCGATGATCGCCACTGCCCAGAGGCCGAGGCTGACGAGCGGTCGCATCAGCAGCGAGAGGAACGCGCGCAGCGGCCGGGACGCGGCGAGCGGCCGCAGCACCTGCGGCGGGAGCAGGAAGAAGAGCAGCGGCCCGCGCACGCCGACGACGAGCAGGGCGGGCGCCGCGTCGCCGATCAGGACGTGCTGGAGCATGTGCGCCGAGAGCAGCTCCTCGTCGCCGACGTGGTCGAGCGGCGAGACGAGCGGCAGCACGAGCAGCGCGAGCCCGGCGCCGAAGAGCAACGCGCGGCTCCAGGGCGCGTGATCGGGACGGCGCCTGCGCAACCGGACGAACGCCTGCGCGAAGAGCAAGGCCGCGAGAGCCGCGCCGAGCAGGACCGCCGGCGGCGCCTCCCAGGAGCTGTACAGGTGGGCGATCGGCACCGCAGCTCAGGGTAACTTGCCCGCTGATGCGGCGCTTTCTCCTCGCGTCCTGTGCGCTCCTGGTCGTCGCCGGCTGCTCTTCCTCGCGGCCCAGCGTGCCGACAGTTGCCCCGGCGCGGACCTTCTCGCTCTCGGGCTTCAGGCCGCTGCAAGTGGCACACCCGGGGCCGGCGAAGCTCTCGTTCACCATCCGCCAGCCGTCGGGCGCGCCGCTCACGAACTACCGGCACGGGGCCGGCCCGCATACCGGCGTGCACCTGATCGTCGTCCGCCGCGACCTCTCGGTGATCGTCCACCGCCATCCGCCGATCGCCGCGAACGGGCGGATCGCGGAGACGATCGACTTCCCGGCGCCCGGCCCCTATCGCGTGCTCGTCGACGCGTACCCCGGGGCGAAGGGCGCGCCGCGGAACTTCCAGCTCCACGCCGAGGTTCGGGTGGCCGGCGCGTTTCACCCGAAGCCGCTCCCTGCCTTCCAGGCGCGCCAGACGGTTGCCGGCTACCGGATCTCGCTGCGCGCCCCGGCGCGGATCCACGCGATCCAGGCGACGACGCTGACGGCGACGATCCTCGACCCGGCCGGCAAGCCGGTCGTCTTCAAGCCCTGGTTCGGCGCGCTCGCGCATGCGATCTTCTTCCGCGCCGGCTCGCTCGACTACTTCCACACGCACGTCTGCGGGCCCTCGACGCCGGGCTGCACGAGCGTGCTCGGAGGAGCGACGGTGGTAGGCCGGCCCACGGGGCCCGGGAAGCTCCACGTCGGCGTGTTGCTGCCGATCGGCGGCACCTGGCGGCTCTTCCTGCAGTTCCGTGACCGCGGCCGCATCGTGACCGCGCCGTTTACCCTGAACGTTCGGTGAACGGCACATCGATGCTAATGCCCAGCCGGATGAAGACGTCCGCACCCGCAAAGCGGGCGCGGACTCTTTGTCCGGAATCGCAAGCGACGCCTTGGCTGCGCGTGCGATGAGAGCGCGCCTCCTGCTCTGGCCGGCCGCTGTGGCCCTGCTCGTCCTGACCGCCCGCTGGCTCGCCTACGCGCTGGCGCCGAGCCCGCTCGCGAGCCCGCTCGAGCATTCGGCCGGCGGCCCGCGGCTCGTCGTGGTGACGCTCGTCTCGCTCGGGCTCGCGGCGCTCGTCTCGACGCTCGGCGTCTGGCTGACCGCGCTCGGCGTGCGGGAGCGGCAGCGACTGCGGCCCGACCGTGTCGCTCCCCGGCTGCGACTCAGGCGCCTCGCCCTGCGCGCCGTCCTGCTCTACGCCTCGAGCTCGATCGCCTTCGCGCTCTTCGAGTCGTACCTGCACTGGCGCGCGGGGATCGGCTTCCATGGTCTCTCGTGCCTGGTCGGGCCCGTGCACCGCAACGTGATCCCGCTCCTCGCCGCCCTGTCGCTGGCCGCGGCCGCGCTGGCCGAGGTCGCCGCGCACCTGCTCGGCTGGATGCGCGCAGTCGTTCGCGAGCTGCGCCGCCGCCGGCTCGCTTCCGCACCGCTCCCGCTTCGCTCCGAGCCGCTCGCAAGGCTCGCCTCACGGCGAGTCGCCTCGCGTCCGCGGCCCCGTGCGCCGCCGGTCCCGGCCTGACCCGGACCAGCGAAGCCGAAAGGAGAACCAATGAGAATCGCGCTGCTCGCCGCCGCGGCGAGCGCACTCACGCTCGTGTTCGCGAGCGCCGCCTCGGCCCACGCGATCATGAGCCCGGTCGTCGCCAAGGCGAGGGTCTTGCAGCAGTTCACACTGTCTGTTCCGACCGAGCAGGAGGGCGCCACGACCACCGAGATCGAGCTGACCGTCCCGGCCGACTTCACGATCGACTCGTTCGAGGCGACCCCGGGCTGGAAGCGCTCCGAGCAAGCGACCGGCTCGGGCGAGTCTCGCTCGATCCAGAAGGTGACGTGGACCGGCGGCAAGGTCCCGACCGACGAGGACGCCGTCTTCCACTTCAACGGGAGCCTCGACTCGAGCAAGACCTACGCGTTCACCGTGCGGCAGACGTACTCGGACGGGAAGATCGTCGACTGGAGCGGCCCGGAGAGCTCCGACACGCCGGCGCCGCAGGTCGAGAGCGTCTCGTCGCTCGGCGGCGCCTCCACCTCGACGCTCGCGATCGTCGCGCTGATCGTCGGCGGGGTCGGCGTCCTGCTCGGGATCGTGGGGCTGGCGACGAGAGGGCGGCCGCTGGCGTGAGGCGCGGCTGCCTCCTCGGGCTCGTCGCGGCCGCGGCGCTCGCGCTGCCGGCGTCCGCGTGGGCGCACGCCGCGCTGCTCCAGACTATCCCGGAGGCCAGCCGGACGATCGACCGCGCGCCCACCGAGGTGCGGCTCCGCTACAGCGAGCCGATCGAAGCGCGTTTCGCGATCGTCTCGGTCACCGACGCGGCGGGCCACGACGTGACGAGCGGCGAGCCGGCGAGCGACCCCGGCTCTCCGCAAACGCTCGTCACGCCGCTCAAGCACGTGCCAGAGGGCTGGTACCTCGTCTTCTGGCGCGTGATCTCGGCCGACGGCCACCCCGTGCGCGGCGCCTTCACCTTCGCGGTCGGGCCGAACGCAGGGCCGCCGCCGCAGTTCCGCGTGCCCTCGCTGAGCGAGACCGCGACCACGACGCGCCTGCTGATCGCGCGCTGGGTGGTGTTCCTGTCGCTGCTGACGGCGCTCGGGCTGTTCGTGCTGCGCGCGCTGATCGCGCGGCCGGTCGTCCGGGTCGTTCGGGGCTGCTCGCTGAGGCCGCTGACGGTCGCGTTCGCGATCGCCGTGGCCGTCGCACTCGTGGCGACGCCGATCTACGTCCTGTTCGCGACCGCCCAGTTCACGCTGCGGCCGGTCTGGGATCTCGGGGCGATCGTTCCGCTCGCACGCGCCTCCGGGTTCGGCCGCGACTTCCTCGACCTGGAGCTCGTGCTCGCTCTCTTCGCGGTGGCGGCCGGGGCGGCGCTCTTCGTCGACCGGCCCGATCGTGAACAGCGCTCCGTGACGGAGCTGCTCGCACTGCCCGCTGCGCTCGCCGCGGGCGCGGCCACGCTGGTCCTCCCCGCGCTCGCCGGCCACGCAGGGCAGAAGTCGCCGCGGGGCCTCTCGCTGCCCCTCGACGCGGCGCATCTCGGCGCCGCGGGGATCTGGCTCGGCGGCCTGGTCGGGATAGGCGTCCTGTGGCTCTCGGTCGGCGCTGCGGGCCGGGCCGCCGTGCTCGCGCATGTGGTGCCACGCTTCTCCGCGGTCGCGTTCTGCTCGGTGCTGCTGCTGATCGGGACTGGGATCGGCCAGTCGCTCCTGGAGCTGCCGACCTTCGCGACGCTCTGGCAGACGTCGTACGGCCAGGCGCTGCTCTGGAAGATCGGGCTGCTCGCGGCAGCGCTGGTGCTCGCGGCCGTGAACCTCGCGCGGACGAAGCCGCGGCTACAGGCTGGAGACGCCTCAGCCCCGCTGCTGCTGCGCCGGCTGGTGCAGGGGGAGATCCTCTTCGTCGCGGCGGCGGTCTTCGCGGCCGGCGTGCTCGCGAGCCTGCCGCCGCCTTCGACCGCGCTCGCCCGCGTGCACAACGTGGCCGCCCGCGTCGGCCCCGGGCCGGTCTCGAAGGTGGTCGCGATGCCGCGCTACGACGTGCGCGTTCGGGTGACGCCGAACCGCGCCGCGGTGGCCAATACGTTTTCGCTCGAGCTCACTCGAAACGGCAGGCCGGTTCGCGGCGCGGAGGTCGTGACCAAGTTCGACATGCTCGACATGCAGATGGGCGAGCAGAGCTACCGCTTCCGCGAGCTGCGGCCCGGCGTCTTCTCGAAGTCGGCCCCGGCGCTCGTGATGGTCGGACACTGGGGCCTCCTGTTCGAGGTGACGCCCTCCGGCGGCAAGCCGTTCGTCGTCACGCTGCTCGACAAGGCGGGCGGATGAGGGCTCGGCTGCTGATCGCGCTCGTGGGCCTCGCCGTGGCTGCGGCGGCATGGGTGATCGTGATGGGTGCGATCCGCCGGACGATCTAGTGCGCCGAGGAACCGTCGCGACGGTGGCGGTCGTTGCGCTCGTCACCCCGGGAACAGCGGGTGCGCACCTTCGAACGAGCCGCGCCGCAGTCGATTACGCGGCGACCGTCGGGCCGCTCCATCCGCCCCTGGCCGGAGCGCTGGAGGTGCGGATCTACCGAGCCGACCTCGCACCCGGGCTGGGAGCGGTCGGCGGTCACCGGATCGTCGTGATCGGCTACTTCGGCGAGCCGTTCCTGCGCCTGACGAGAGACGGCTCCTACGTGAACGACTCGTCTCTGACCGCGGCCGGGACCGGCCTTGCCGCGCCTTCCTCGCGGAAAGGCGGTACCACGAGCTGGCGGTTGTACTCGCGAACGCCGAAGGTGATCTGGCACGACGCCCGAGTTCGAACTCTGCCACCGGGAACCGATCGCGGGCGCTGGACGATCCCGCTGCTCGTCGACGGCAATCGGGCCCGGCTCGAGGGCAAGATCCAGCGCGTTGCCGCGCCTCCCGGCTGGCCGTGGATCGCAATCGGAGCGGTCTTCGCCGCGGCGACCGCGCTTCTGCTTGCACGGCGGCGACCACAAACGCTGAGGCTCGCTTCGGCGGCCCTCGGCGGAGGCGCCGCGCTCGCGACTCTGCTGGTCGCCGGCGGGCTCGCTGCGGCCTCCACCGCCTCCGAAGGCACCTGGGTCGAGGCGGGAAACGAGATCGTGCTCGCCTTGGCAGGGCTCACGTTCCTGCTGCACGGCTCGCGGGATGCACGGGCGCTGGCCGGCGGTCTGCTGGGCCTGCTGGCCCTCGCGGTCGGGCTCACGAAGCTGCCGGTCTTCCTGCACGGAGTAGTGCTTTCCGCCGTGCCCGGGAACCTGACTCGGTTTGCAGTGGCCCTCGCGATCTCGGCCAGAGGCGCGGCGGCGATCGCCGGCGTGGCCGTCTTCTTCGACGTCCTCGAGCACTTCGAGGAGCCCGCCTCGACGCAGCAGTCCCTCTAGCTACTTCGGCGGCCGGATCGTCACCGGCTGGTTGAACTCGAGGTACCGGTGCGTCATGAAGTGTGCCGCGGCCGTCATGTGCAGACGCAGCGGGCGGTACGTCGCGCGGTCGATCCAGGCCGTGAACCAGGCCGGCGTCGAGGGGTTCACGAACGAGACGATCCAGACCGGCCTGCCGGCCACGTGCGTCTCACCGAGCAGGCGCGCGTTCGTCGCGCGCGACCCCCAGGCCGGCTGCGGCACGCGCAGCGCCGGGAGCTGCTGCGAGCGGCGCCACTTCGCACCGGGGCGGTCGCGGTCCCACCGGCGCGTGCCGAGCACGACGGCGGAGGCGCCGCCGCGGATCCGGTACTCGACCTGACTCGGAGCCTGGAGCCGCCACGTCGTCAGAAGCCCGCCGGTGGGGCCAGAGCGCAGTGACTCGACGTAGACGAGGCTCCGCAGCCTGCGGGTGACGCGCGCGGCTCGCGCCACGATCGCCGCGGCCGGCGGGGCGTTCGCAGGAATGTGAAACACGACCGGCCTGCTGCCGCTCTGCCGAACCTCGATCCGCGTCGCACGAGGGGCGGCAGCCGAGTAACAGCCGTCACCGCACGCGGCCGCTTCGATCACGCGCGAGCCCACGCGGAACGAAACGGCGAGACCCGAGAGCGGCCCGCCCTCCGGCGAGAGCACGGTTGCGGTCAGCCGTCCCCGCAAGACCGCGAGCGCGACCGCGCGGCTGCCCGACTCAGCGCCGAGCACGAGCGCGCCGGCCAGCGGGGGCGGTGACGCCGCGACCCCCACGGTTAGCGACTGCTTCGACACGGAACCACCGGAGCAGGCGCTCGCCGCGCTTGCTAGCAGCGCGGCTCCGGCGATCAGCGCCTTCCTCACTTCAAGAAAGCTAGCGGCGGCCCTTGGTACGGTCACAGGCGACGTGCTCTTTCGCCAGCTCGTGGACGACGACCTCGGCTGTGCGTCCTACCTGATCGGCGACGAGGCAGCCGGCGAGGCCGTGGTCGTCGATCCCGCCTACGCAATCGAGCCCTAACTCGCGGAGGCCGAGCGCAGCGGCGTACGCATCGTTCGCATTCTCGAGACGCACACGCACGCCGACCACGTCTCCGGCCACGGCCGGTTCGCGCTCGAGCACGACCTTCCCGTCGCCATCCACGCGCTGGCCGAGGCGGAGTTCCCCTACGAGCCGCTCGCCGACGGCGACGAGCTGCGCCTCGGCTCGATCCCGATCCGCGTCCTGCACACCCCCGGCCACCGGCCCGAGCACTGCTGCTTCCTCGTCGAGGGTCACCTGCTCTCCGGCGACTCGCTGCTGATCGGCGACGCGGCGCGACCCGACCTCGCGGTCGAGGCGCGCGAGGGCGCCGAGGATCTCTTCCACTCGCTCGAGCGGCTGGCGGGTCTCCCCGAGGAGACCGAGATCGACCCGGGACACACAGGCGGCTCGCTCTGCGGGGCCGGCCTCAGTCGCGACCGCACCTCGACGATCCGCTCCGAGCGGCTGACGAACCACGCGCTCGCGATCCACGACGTCCAGGAGTTCGTCGCCCACTCGGCCGGAATCGCGGCCCCGCGGCCGCCGACCGTCGAGCGCGTCGTGGAGCTCAACCGCGGGCCGTTCCTCGCGGCGCAGCCACCGCTCGAGCGGCTGAACGCGGCACAAGGGCAGCTGCTGGACGTGCGAAGCACCGAGGTTCACGCCGTCGGCCACGCGCAGGGGGCGATCAACATCCCGCTCGACGGCGGGTCCGTCGGCACGAGAGCCGGTTTCGTGCTCGACCACGATCAGCCGATCACTATTCACGCGTCCTCTGCCGAGGACGCCAAGGACGCTGCGCGCCGTCTGAACGCGGTCGGGCTGCTCAACGTTGCGGGCTACGCGCTCGAGCTCAAGACGCCGGAGCGATCGGATCCGGTCGCGATCGCCGAGCTCGAGGCGCTGGTCGATCAGAACGCCGTCGAGGTGCTGGACGTGCGCGAGAAGGACGAGCGGGACGAGGGCTACATCCCGGGCAGCAGGCACATCCCCTACCGGCTCGTCAGGGCCTACCGGGACGAGCTCGAGAACGGCCGGCCGGTGGTCACGATCTGCTCGACCGGCGCCCGAGCCGGCGTGGCGGCCAGCGTCCTCGTGGCCGAAGGCGTGCACGCGCGGCCGGTGCTCGACGGTGGCATCGACGACTGGCAGCAACGCGGCCACGCGCTCACCGCGTTCCGCCGCTGCGGCACTACCTGAGCCGCTCGACGGCGTAGCCGAGGCTGCGCAGCGTCTCGAGCAACACAGCGCAGTGGTGCTCGTCACGCATCGCCAGCGTCAGCTCGACCTCGCTCTCGTAGACCGGGAGGTCCATTCCCTCGCGATGGTGGTCGACCGAGACGACGTTCGCCCGCTCGCGCGCGACGAGCGTGAGCAGCTTGATCAGCTCGCCCGGCCGATCGGGTAGGCGCGAGCGCACGACCAGGTAGCGCCCGGCGAGCGTCAGGCCGT
>JAWVDY010000290.1:0-13729 GCA_033856995.1 Gaiellaceae bacterium | reverse complement strand
CGCGGTCGTGGAGGCTCTGCACGAGGGCTTCGAGCACTACTCCTGGGTCGGCATCTACCTCGTCGACGGCGGCGACCTCGTGCTCGGGCCGTGGCAGGGACCCGCAGCGACCGAGCATGTGCGCATTCCGGTCGGACAGGGCGTCTGCGGCGCAGCTGCCGCGAGCGGCCGGACGGAGATCGTCGACGATGTGAACGCCGACCCGCGCTACCTGGCCTGTTTCCCCTCGACCCGCTCCGAGATCGTCGTCCCGATCGCCCAGGACGGGAAGGTCGTCGGCGAGATCGACATCGACTCCGACCGCCCGGCTGCGTTCGGGGAGGACGACCGTGCGTTCCTGGAGCAGGTGGCGCAGCTCGTCGCGCCCTACTGCCCGGACGACCCGACCAAAGGAGGGGCGTGAGACCTGTCGAAGAATCCTCACCTCCCGGTCACACACCGGCAACGCTACTGTCACAATTCCCGTATGGCACCCCTCAACTACCTCGACGCCGGCTCCGGGAGCATGTTGCTCCAGATCATCCTCGGCGGCGCGGCAGCCGTCGGGGTGACCGCGAAGCTGACGTGGCGGCGCTTCCTGCGGGTCCTGCGCATCCGCAGGGATGACGACGACACCGACAACTAGGACTCCGGAGCCCGCCTCCTTTCGCGACCCCGAAGCTCGAGTCGTGTACTCGGCCGAGGGCGAGGTGCTGCGCGAGCTCTCCCCGCGCGGCCGCGAGGACTGGTCGGCGCTCGAGAGCGCCCGCTTCTTCCGCCGAGCGCTCGAGGACGGCCGCATCGTCGCGACCGAGGAGATCGAGCCCGGCGTGCTGCGCCACGAGCGGCTGCCGTTCGTCTCGTACCCGTACGAGTGGCCGTTCGAGATGCTGCGCGACGCGGCGCTGCTCCAGCTCGAGCTGCTCGACGAGGCCCTGGCCGAGGGATTCGTGCTCAAGGACGGGTCGCCGTACAACACCCAGTGGCGCGGCACGCGGCCGGTCTTTGTCGACGTCGGCTCGTTCGAGCGGCTGCGCGACGGTGAGCCCTGGGCCGGCTACCGCCAGTTCTGCGGGCTCTTCCTCTATCCGCTGATGCTGCAGGCGTACCGCGGCATCGCGCCGCAGCCGTGGTTGCGCGGGAGCCTCGAGGGGATCGAGCCCTCGCAGGCGCGCGCGCTCCTACCGCGCTTCCGCCGGGGCGTGCTGACGCACGTCGTCCTCCACGACCGGCTCGAGGCCAAGCACGCCGACCGCGAGCGCGACGTCCGCTCCGAGCTCAAGGCAGCGGGGTTCAAGAAGGAGCTGATCCAGGCGAACGTGCGGCGGCTGCGCAAGCTCGTCGAGCGACTCTCGCCGAAGCGCGGCCGCTCCGAGTGGGCCGGCTACCGCGAGGCCGCGCCCTACACCGACGACGACGCAGAGCGGAAGGAGCAGTTCGTCCGGAAGGCCGGCTCGGCCCGGCTTGCCTGGGACCTCGGCGCGAACGACGGCCGCTTCTCGCGCGCGCTCGACGCTGAGTACGTCCTCGCCGTCGACGGCGACGAGCGCGTCGTCGCCGAGCTGTACGCGACTCTCAAAAGCGAGGGATCGCAGACGATCCTGCCGCTCGTGGTCGACCTGGCCGACGCCTGGCCGGCCCGGGGCTGGCGCGGCGTCGAACGGCAGCGGCTCGAGCAGCGCGGGCGGCCGGACCTCGTACTTTCCCTCGCCCTCGTGCATCACCTCGCGATTGGACGCAACGTGCCGTTCGCGGAGCAGATCGCGTGGCTGCGGAGCCTTGGCGCCCGGCTCGTGATCGAGTTCGCCGACCGCGACGACCCGATGGTCACCCGGCTGCTCGCGGCCAAGCGCGCCGAGACCCACGCGTCCTACAGTCGCGAGGAGTTCGAGCGCGCGCTGGCGCACGGCTTCGAGGTCGAGCGGCAAGAGCAGCTCGGCTCGGGCACGCGCACGCTCTACCTCGCCAAGCCCCGCTCGTGAGCCGGCCGCAGGCCCCGTCGTTGCGGCTGGCCAGCCTGCACCTGCTCGTGCTCTGGTCGTTCGCGGTCGCGCAGCCCCTCTTCGACCTGCTGGGCAAGAACGGCGAGTTCTTCGCCGCCCGGGGGTCGACCCGCTGGGACGCAGTCGTCTTCGCGCTCGTGCTCGTCTTCGTCCCGCCCGCAGTCCTGCTCGGACTCGAATGCACCGTCGCCAGGAGCTTGCGCTGGGCCGTGCACGCGATCGTCGTCGCGGCGCTCGTGGCGCTGTTCGTCCTCCAGACGGTCCGGGGCGCGGGCGCGCCGGGCTGGCTGCTGGTCGTGGTCGCGACAGCCGTTGGCGTCGTTGCCGGCGAGCTCTACCTGCGTGTGGGCGGCGCGCGGCTGGCGCTGACCGTGCTCGGGCCCGCGCCGCTGCTCTTCCTTGCGCTCTTCCTCTTCAACTCGGACGTCTCGCGGCTCTCGATCGCCAAGGACGCGCAGGCGGCCGGCGAGCGGCCGCACGCGCCCGTCGTGCTGATCGTGTTCGACGAGCTCCCGCTCAACTCGCTCCTCGACGCACGCGAGAACGTCGACCCGAGGCGCTTCCCGAGCTTTGCGCGCTTCGCCTCGGGCTCGACGTGGTTCGCTCGGACGACGACCGTCGCTGAGGGCACGACGCACGCCGTGCCGGCGATCCTCACGGGCCGCTTCCCGCGCGCCGGCGAGTTCCCGACCTACGCGGACCACCGCCAGAACCTGTTCACCCTGCTCGGCGGGGCTACCGACCTGCACGTGCTCGACGACGAGACGCACCTTTGTCCGCCCGCTCTCTGTCCCGGCCTCGAAGGCTCCCTGGGCAGCCGCGCCACGACGCTCGCCGAGGACACAGGCGTCGTCTACTTGCACCAGTTGCTTCCGGACGACCTCACCGGCGGGATCCCCTCGATCGCGGACGGCTGGGACAACTTCCTCCGCGACGCAAGCGCCGACCACGACCCCGGACAGATCGACCCGGAGTTCGTCGCCTCGTTGCGTCCCCGGTCGAACGCGACCCTTTGGTATCTGCACGTGATGCTGCCGCACAGCCCGTGGCGATTCCTGCCGTCAGGCGACTCGTACGACGTCCGGCAGGCACCGGGCTGGGGGCCCGACGAGGTCTGGACCGAGAACCAGGCCGCGGTCGACCAGTACTGGCAGCGCCACCTGCTCCAACTCGGCTACGCCGATCGCGTGCTCGGCCGTCTCGTGAGGAGGATGCGCGCGACCGGCCTGTACGACCGCGCGCTCGTCATCGTCACGGCCGATCACGGCGTCAGCTTCCGCGCAGGCGAGAAGCGCCGGCCCCTCTCGCCGGCGAACCTGCAGGACATCGCGTACGTGCCGCTGTTCGTGAAGCTGCCCGGGCAGCAACGGCCCCGCGTCGTGCGCCTGCACGCGAGGACGATCGACGTGCTGCCCACGCTCGCGGGCGCGCTCGGTCTCCGGATCCCTTGGGAGCTCGACGGTCACTCCTTGATCGCACCGCGACCGCCGGAGCGTGACGTGGTGCTGGTCAAGGACCGCGGCAAGCGCTTCGTGATCCCCGTGGGGCAGCTCGATACGCGTCGAGAACGAGCGCTGCGGCGGCAGCTGCGGCTCTTCGGATCGGACGAGCCGGCGTCCACGCTCTTCGCCGTCGGTCCTGACCGGCGACTCCTCGGTCACTCGATCGAGGGACGCCGCCGTGTCGACGATCTCGACCCCCTGGACGGCACTGGGCCGCTCGTCCAGGTGAGCGGCCGCGTCTCGGGCGCGCGCTCCGTGATCGTCGCCGCGGGTGGACGCGTGATCGCGGTCGCCCCGGTCGCGGGGGGTCGCTTCTGGGCGCTCGTGCCGCGCAAAGCGCTCAACCATGCGCTCCCACGCGTCTACGCCGTGCGCTGAGGCGCTCGGCGCGCCCGGACAGCCGCCACCGGCCGGGCGCGCCGGGCGCCCGCCCGCTGTCCTCGAGACGAACGGGCGCCGCAGCTCTCTCTTTCGAGAGGCCCCCCTCCCCTACATCACGTTGTAGTCAGACGCGCGAAAAGCGCCATCCCTATATCGAGGTACCCCGCTCGTTCGAGGGACGATCCCTCGTTCGAGGGTTCGTCCAAAAGGACCTAGGAGGGCGTGACGCGGTAGGCGTCGAAGACGGCGTCGACGTTGCGCAGCGCGGTCAGCAGGCTCCGTAGCGCCTTCACGTCTCCGACCTCGGCGACGTACCAGTTCTTCGCGAGCTGGTCCTCGACGTGACCGCCGTACTCGACGATGTTCGCGCCGTGCTCGGCGAAGGTACGTGCCACGTCCTCCAGCAGCCGCGGCCGGTCCCACGAGTCCACCGAGATCTGGACCCGGAAGCTCTGAGTCGCACCGCCGTCCCACGAGACCTTCGTGAACCGCTCCGGGTTCCGCTTCAGGGCCTTGACGTTCGAACAGTCCTCGCGGTGGATCGTGATCCCCTTGCCGAGCGAGACGTAGCCGACGATCTGGTCGCCGGGGAGCGGCGTGCAGCACTTCGCCAGCCGCACGAGCACGTCGTCGATCCCGCGCACCGCGATGCCGAAGTTCTCGCTCGCCGTGGCGTGGCGAGCCTTCGGCGCCTTGAGCGGCACGGCCTCCTCCTGCGCGACCTCCTCGGTCTTCAGGCGCTGGATCACCTTGTTGACGATCTGGCCCGGCTGGAGCTTCCCGGAGCCGAGCGCGAGGTAGAAGTCCTCCGCCTTCTTGAAACCAGTCTCGCGGATCACCTGCGCCAGCACCGCCGAGCCCTGAAGCTTCCGGTACGGGAGGTTCTGCTTCTTCAGCGCCGTCTCGAGGGTCTCGCGGCCCTTCTGCTCGGTCTCCTCACGCGTCTCGCGCGAGAACCACTGGCGGATCTTGTTCCGGGCCCGCGAGGAGGCCGCGAGCGACATCCAGTCGCGGGACGGGCCGCGGCCGCTCTTCGTCGTCAGGATCTCGACGAAGTCGCCGCTCTTGAGGCGGTAGTGCAGCGGGACGATGCGGCCGTTGATCTTCGCCCCGACGGTGCGGTGGCCGACGTCGGTGTGCACGGCGTAGGCGAAGTCG
This sequence comes from Gaiellaceae bacterium, assembly GCA_033856995.1. Lineage (GTDB taxonomy): Bacteria > Actinomycetota > Thermoleophilia > Gaiellales > Gaiellaceae > AC-32. The sequence continues at coordinate 8,706 of JAWVDY010000290.1, read as the reverse complement.
ATCGGCGTCGAGCCCGCAGGCAGCACCTTGACCTCGCCCTTCGGCGTGAAGACGTAAACCTCGTCGTCGAAGAGATCGGTGCGGAAGGTCTTGATGAACTCGCGCGGGTCGGTCTCGTCCTCCTGCCAGTCCATCAGCTGCCTGACCCACGCGACCCACTCGTCGTCGCGCGTCTTGCCAGCGCGGCCGTGCTTGTAGAGCCAGTGCGCCGCGACGCCGAACTCGGCGGTCTCGTGCATCTCGCGCGTGCGAACCTGGATCTCGAGCGGCCGGCCCTCGGGCCCGATCACCGTCGTGTGCAGCGCCTGGTAGCCGTTCAGCTTCGGCCTCGCGACGTAGTCCTTGAAGCGGCCGGGCATCGGCTTCCAGAGCGAGTGGATCAGGCCGAGCGCGCCGTAGCAGTCGCGCGTCCCCTCTTCGCCGCCGCGCTGCGCGATCACGCGCATCGCGGTGAGGTCGTAGATCTCGTTGAACTCGCGGCCCTTCTTGGCCATCTTGTCGTAGATCGAATAGAAGTGCTTCGCGCGCCCCGAGATGTCCGCCGGGATGTCGACCTTCTCGAGCTCGCGCTGCAGGGTCATCGCCGCCTCGCGCACATGCTCTTCGCGGTCGGTACGGCGCTCGCTCACCATCGCCTTGATCTCGTCGTATTTGCGCGGATGCAGCGCCGAGAAGGCGAGATCCTCGAGCTCCCACTTCAGCTTGTTGATCCCGAGCCGATGGGCAAGCGGCGCGTAGACCTCGAGTGTCTCCTTGGCCTTCTGCACCTGCTTCTGCTTGCCGAGGTACTCGATCGTGCGCATGTTGTGGAGCCGGTCGGCGAGCTTGATCAGGATCACACGCACGTCCTGCGCCATCGCCACGATCATCTTCCGGTAGTTCTCGGCCTCGGCCTGCTCGCGGCTCTGGAACTGGATCCGCGTCAGCTTCGTCACGCCCTCGACGAGCTGGGCGATCTCGTCGCCGAATTCCGCGCGCACCTCCTTGATGTCCGTGCTCGTGTCCTCGACCACGTCGTGCAGGAGCGCAGCCGCGATGGTCTGCTCGTCCAGGCGGAGGTCGGCACAGATCTTCGCCGCGCCCCATGGGTGGTGGATGAAGTCCTCGCCGGAGCGCCGCTGCTGGCCTTCATGAGCCGCTGCGGCGAAGCGGAACGCGCGCGTCAGGAGGTCGCGGTCGACGTCCTTGTTGTAGGCAGCGACGGTCCCGATCAGCTCGTCGATGAGCTCCTGATGCTGTTCTGCAGACTCGATGACCGTCATGCGCAAATTGTACTCCCGGCCCTTTCCCTGGCCGCTGCGAGTAATTCCCTGCGCAGGAGGGAACTCATCCGACGCGAACGATGGCCCTCATGCGCAAGAGACGGGAAGGACGGAAGGCGGCGCGATTGGCTCGGCTGCTCGTCGCGCTCGACGACACCGCGCAGGCAGCGCGGCCGTGGCGGCCACGGCGGGCTCAGCTGGCGGCGCTCAGTGCCGCGGGCGGCCGTCATCCGGCTTGACGTAGCCCGGCGGGAAGCCCGACTCGCCGCTCGCGCCGCTCTTGGGGTGCGCGGCGAAACTCGCAGCGCCCGCGTCGGTGTTGTCGACCGGACGCACGGAGCCGGCAGGGTGGTCCCCGCGGTCGAGCGACCGAAATGACAGTTGCCTGAGTCTTCTGAGGATTCGTCCCATTACGTCGATGCTAGCCCTGCTAAGCCGCTCGGGCGAGCTCGGGCTCCCTGAGCAGCGCGAGGAAGCGCTCGGACTCGAGCAGGTGCCGTCGCGCCCCGCCCTCGGCGAGGCCGAGCTCCTCGAAGATCGCCGCGGCCGCGGGGTCGCGGTGCTTCTTCCGCCACTCGCCTTTGAGCCATTCCCGCTTGTCGAGGTAGCGCTCGTCGGCCTCGAGCACGTGGCGCACGTTCAGCTGTGGTGCGACCATGCCGTTCCACTGGTTCGCCTCGAGCTGGAAGGCGACGTCGTAGTGGCCGGGCCGGCGGAGGCTGTCGAGCCGACGCCCGAGCCGGAAGGCGATCGCGCTGCCGGAGTCGCGCCCGTCCTCACGCACGCGGAACTTCAGATGCTTGCCCTCGCCCACGGCGCTGACGTCGGCGAGCTCGCAACCCGCGAGCAGCAGGGTGACGTTCGGGTTGCCGAGGCCGAACGGCGCCAACTGGGCCAGCTCCGTGCAGAGGCCGAGCGTCAGATCGGGACCGTGGACGAGCGCATCGACGAGCGCCGGCGGGCGCAGGTCGTCGTCGGCGAGCCGCTCGTCGCCGATCGCGGCGAACGCATCGGCGAAGGCCGGCACGTTGTCGGGCTTGATCGAGAGCCCGGCCGCGGCCGCATGGCCGCCCCACCGCTCGAGGTGCGCGGCGCAACGGCGTAGCCCGTCATGTAGGTCGAATCCGGAGATCGAGCGGCCCGAGCCCTTCCAGTCGCGATCGGTTCCGGCGATCAGGACGACCGGACGCGCGTAGCGCTCCACGAGCCGCGAGGCCACGATCCCGATCACGCCCTCGTGCCAGTCGGCCCCGGCGACCACGAAGGCACGACGCCGGCGCTTCGCGTCCGGCCACGACTCGATCTCCTCGACGGCCTCGCGCAGGATCCGTTCCTCGACGGCCTGCCGGTCGCGGTTGAGCTCTTCGAGCTGCGCAGCGAGCTGTGCGGCGGGCTCCCGCTCCTCGCTCAGCAGCAACTCGAGCGCGGCTTCCGGACGGCCGAGCCGTCCGGCTGCGTTGAGGCGGGGAGCGAGCCGGAAGCCGATCGCGGCTGCGTCGCCCGCCGCGGCGTCGACGCGCGCCGAGCGCATCAGCTCCTGCAGGCCCGGCTTCTGGGTTCGCGCCAGCTGCCGCAGCCCGGCGACCGCGAGCCCACGGTTCTCGTCGAGCAGCGGCACGACATCGGCCACGGTTGCGACGGCGACGAGGTCGAGGTGCCGCTTGAGCGCCTCGGAGTCGGCGCCGAGAAGCGCCTGGCCGAGCTTCCAGACGACACCCGTCCCGCAGAGCTCGCGGAACGGATACTCGCCACGGTAGGGCCCGACGACCGGGCAATCCGGCAGCTCGTCGCCGGCCCGGTGGTGGTCGGTCACGACGACGTCGAGCCCGAGCTCGCGCGCGTGTGCAACTTCTGGGACCGCGGTCACCCCGCAGTCGACGGTGAGGACGAGGCCGACCCCTTCGGCGGCCAGGCGGTCGAGCGTCTCGCCGGCGACGCCGTAACCCTCGTCGAAGCGGCTCGGGAGGTGGAACGAAACGTCCGCGCCGAGCTCGCGGAGAACGAGGACGGCGAGTGCCGTGGCGCAGATGCCGTCGGCGTCGTAGTCGCCGTGGACGCAGATGCGCTTCCCGGCGTCGACCGCTGCTCGGATCGCGGCACAGGCTTCGCGCATGTCTCCGAGCTCGAACGGGTCGTGCTCGGGAAGCTCCGCGTCGAGGAAGGCACGAGCTGCCTCGGCCTTCGCGTAGCCCCGCCGAACGAGCACCGCTGCGAGCACCTCGCTGACGCCGAGCGCCGAGGACAGCGCCTCGACCTCGACCCTCTCGCACCCGTTTCGCAGCTGCCAAGACATGGGCAGTCCACGGTACGGGGGCCTCCGGACGGCGCTACTCGCGCGGGAGGTTGACCCCGAGCAGCGACAGGACCGCGATCAGGCCGAGGACCCCGACCGCGATCCCGACCACCAGCCACGGCCGCGGTTGCCGCTTCAGGGCTTCCCAGCCGACCTTCGCCCAGAGCACCACCACGCCGGCGGCAGCGCCGACCGCGACCACGATCACGGGCGCCAGTACGGCTGCCCGGTCGAGGGAGACCTCGAAGACCCAGACAACCGCGAGCACGAGCCCGGCCGTCACGAGACCTGAAGCGAGTGCGGCCTTCGTGCTCACGCGGGTCAGTCTAGAGCCGGGGCTATTCTCCACCCGTGGACGCGGACAACTACTCGTCGGGCGACGACATCGTCGTCGAGTTCCTCCGCCTTCGCTTCAGCTTCAACGCCCCCGACTTCGCACAGCGGGTGTGCGCGGCCGCGTTCAGGCTCGGCCTCGTCGACGAAAACGAGCTCGACGAGGAGGAAACCGACGACCTCGTCGAGCTGACCGCCGACGGCGTGATCGAGGAGCCGCGGAGCGAGCTCGGGCGCTACCTCGTGCGCCACTGGGAGCGGCTCTCGCTCGTGGACGGCGAGTCGCTCGTCTACTGGCTGCGCAAGCTCGTCTTCCGCGGCGCCTGGCTCGACCACCGCGTGAAGGACGGCCGCCTCGACGTGACCTGGGACGAGGCCGCGTCCGAGTTCGCGTACCTCGAGCCCGGGGGCGAGCGCGCACTCCTCGAGCTCGCGCCCACGCCGTCCTGGCACGAGCTCCAGTTCAGGCGCTAGCGCAGTACTTGACTCGCCACTTACGTAAGCGTACACTTACGTAAGTTATGGCTAACCGAAGCGCCATGGATGCGCTGGGCGACCGGACTCGACGGGCGATCTTCGAGCAGCTGCGCTCGGGCCCGCGGGCGGTCGGCGAGATCGCGGACGGGCTGCCGGTCAGCCGCCCCGCAGTCTCGCAGCACCTGCGCGTGTTGAAGGAGGCGGGGCTCGTGACCGAACGACGCAACGGCACGCGGCGGCTCTACCGGCTCGACCCGGACGGGCTGGGCGAGCTACGCGACTACTTCGACGATTTCTGGAACGAGGCCCTCGCCGCGTTCAAGGCGGCGGCCGAGGACGAGAGGAGGAAAGGATGAGCACGCAGGCAACGGAGACCGAGGCGATCAAGCGATCGATCACGGTCGACTGCCCGATCGAGCACGCGTTCGCGACCTTCACCGAACGGATCCACGACTGGTGGCCGCTCGGCAAGCACTCCATCGACGCCTACGAGTCGGGCTCGCCCGCGGAGACGGTCGTCTTCCAGGGCGGCGCGGGCGGTCAGATCTACGAGCGCACGAAGAACGGCGAGGAGCTGAAGTGGGCGGACGTGATCGCGTACGAGCCGCCACATCGGTTCGTGCTCGCCTGGAACCCGAGCCGTGAGCAGGACCGGGAACAGACGGAGATCGAGGTCACCTTCACCGAGGAGGGCGGCAAGACGCGCGTCGAGCTCGAGCACCGCGGCTGGGAGCGGCTCGGCGAGCGGGCAGCCGAGGCGCGGCAGGGCTACAGCGAAGGCTGGGAGCACGTCCTCGCCTCGTACGCGGAGCTAACGGCCGGCTGACGAGAAGCCGAAGGGCTCGCGCTCCTCGGCCTTGCGCATTGTGATACGCGCGACGGCGGCGATCGGAAGGATCCACTCCTGGTCGTCGCCGTCGTCGCCGTGGTCGCCGAACGGGACGAGCGTGACGAACCCGAAGCCCGGATCCGCGTCGAGCGAGCGCAGCAGGGCGGTCGAGCCGTCGCGGAGCTCGACCTCGACCACCGGCGGCGCGCCGGTCCGCTCGGCGAATGCCTCGATCCGCAGTCGGATACGCGCGACCAGGTCGTCCAGCGGGCCCGACGCACCTGGGATCCAGAGGTCCGACACTAGAAGAGCGCGCCGTCGTCGGCCGGCGCGCCGACGTGAGCCCGGCCGAGCTTCGTGACGATCCGCCCGCGCGGCGTGCGCTGCAGGAACCCGAGCTGGAGCAGATACGGCTCGTAGACGTCCTCGATCGTGTCGGTCTCCTCGCCCAGCGCGACCGCGAGGGTCGAGAGGCCTACGGGGCCGCCTTCGAACTTCTCGACGATCGTCCTGAGCAGCGCGCGGTCGGTGCGCTCGAGACCTCGTCCGTCGACCTCCAGCAGCTCCAGCGCCTCGCGGGAGATCTCGGTCGTGATCGCACCCTCGTGGCGCACCTCGGCGACGTCGCGAACGCGGCGCAGGATGCGGTTCGCGATCCGCGGCGTTCCGCGCGAGCGGCGCGAGATCTCCTCGGCGGCTTCGTCGGAGATCTCGACTTCGAGGATGCGAGCCGAGCGGCGAACGATGTGCGCGAGCTCCTCCGGCTCGTAGTGCTCGAGCCGGAAGGTCATGCCGAACCGGTCGCGCAGCGGCGTCGTCAGCAACCCGGTGCGAGTCGTGGCCCCGATGAGCGTGAAAGGCGGCAGGTCGAGCGTCAGCGTCCGCGCCGCCGGCCCCTGGCCGACGACGATGTCGAGCCGGAAGTCCTCGAGCGCTGGGTAGAGGATCTCCTCGACCGAGCGGCTGAGGCGGTGGATCTCGTCGATGAAGAGGATGTCGCGCTCGCCGAGCCCGGTGAGGATCGCGGCGACGTCGCCCTTGCGCTCGAGCGCGGGGCCTGCGGCCGAGCGCAGCCCAACACCGAGCTCCTCGCGCACGATGAAGGCGAGGCTCGTCTTGCCGAGGCCCGGCGGGCCGATCAGCAGCAGGTGGTCGAGCGCCTCGCCGCGCGTGCGCGTCGCCTCGAGCGCAATCGCGAGCTGCTCCTTGACGCGCTCCTGGCCGACGAACTCGCCGAGGCTGCGCGGACGGAGCGAACGCTCGAGCTCGTCGTCCTCGACCTGGACTGCGGGCGCAAGAAACTGAGTCTCCGTCTCGGTCACGCGGCCCTCAGCGCCTGGCGCACCCGCTCTTCGGGCGATAGGTCCGGATCGGTCGCCGCCAGCGCCTCCTCGGCCTCGGTGGGCGACCAGCCGAGCTCGACGAGCGCATCGCGGGCGACCGCGTGCGGCTTGCCCGCGATCGGCGTCGGCTCGTCCATCGACCCGAGCTTCTCCTTCAGCTCGAGCACCACGCGCTGCGCGGTTTTCTTGCCGATCCCGGGGATCGCCTCGAACCGCGCGGTGTCCTCGAGCGCAATCGCGCGGCGCAGATCGGCCGGCGGCGAGCCGGACACGATCGCGAGCGCGACCTTCGGGCCGACCCCGGAAACCGCGAGCAGGTGCTCGAACAGCTCGCGCTCGGCGGGCTCGCCGAAGCCGTAGAGCTGCAGCGCGTCCTCGCGCACGTGCAGGTAGGTGTCGAGCGAGACCTCTCCCCCGCGCTCGGCGAGGCGCGCGGCGGTCGGGGTCACGGCCAGCGCGTAGCCGACGCCGCCGACGTCGAGCACGATCCGCTCGCCGGCGCGCGCGACGGCAGTTCCCCGCAGACGCGAGATCACACCGAGAGGTTAGGCACGAGCGCGGACGTTCCTGCGCGAGCTAGGAGGTCTTGGCGGACGCCGCCCGCTCGCGGGGGCCGTTCCGAGGCAAGGATGCAGGGAGTGCCGATAGCAGCGCTATCGGCGCGACTGAGGACGCCGCCTCGGGGCGGGCAGCGCGGCCCGAGGGCATCGCGGTGTTCGGCAAGCCCTCCTCCTTAGCTGGCCTGGGCGCGCATCAGCGGCGGCGCCATCGCATGGCAGATCGCGACGGCGAGCGCATCGGCCGCGTGGTGCGGCGTCGGCGGCTTCTTGAGCCCGAGGATCGCGGCGACCATCCGCTGCACCTGCGCCTTCTCGGCGCGACCATAGCCGCAGACCGCCTGCTTCACGTGCGAGGGCGCGTACTCGGCGCACTCGATGCCGTACGAGGCGGCCGCGACGAGCACGGCGCCGCGCGCCTGGCCGACGGAGAGCGCGGTGCGGGCGTCGACGCCGACGAACGACTCCTCGAGGACGACCGCAACCGGCTCGAACTCCTCGATCAGCTCCCCCACGCCGTCGAAGATCGTCTTGAGCCGCAGCTCGGGACGCTGCCTGGCGGAGGTCTGCCACCACCCGAACTCGACCGCCTTCAGGCGGCTTCCTTTTTCGCGGACGATGCCGAACCCGCATGCAGCCGTCCCTGGATCGATGCCGAGAACCGTCACGACGTCACCTTAAGCACGGCTCCGGACAGTCCTGCCGTACTCTCGCGGTCGTGCAGGTCGGCGTGCAGCTCCCGGAGGTCGAGCGCGAGGTGCGCTGGCCCGAGCTGCTCGCCGTCGCCCGCGCCGCCGAGGAGAGCGGCTACGACTCGGTCTGGCTCGGCGACCACATGCTCTACCGCGGCGACGGCCGCCCGGAGCGAGGGCCGTGGGACGCCTGGACGATGCTCGCGGCGATCGCAGCGTCCACCGAGCATGTGCGCCTCGGCCCGCTCGTGGCGGCGACGGCGTTCCATCCTCCGGGCCTGCTGGCCCGCATGGCCGCGACGATCGACGAGATCTCGGCGGGTCGCTTCGTGCTCGGCCTCGGCACCGGCTGGAACGAGACGGAGTTCCGCGCCTTCGGGATCCCGTTCGACCACAAGGTCGCGCGTTTCGAGGAGGCGTTCCCGATCATTCGGCGCTTGCTCGACGGCGAGCGCGTCACTGCCGCCGGCCGCTACTACTCGGTCGAGGACGCCGTGCTCCTGCCGCTGCCCACGCGCCGGGTGCCCCTGCTCGTCGGCACGGCGGGACCGCGCGTGCTCGCCGCGGCCGCGGAGCACATCGACTGGTGGAACTGCTGGTACTCGTGGTACGGCAACACGCCTGCGGGCTTTGCGGAGCTGAGCTCCCGCTTCCCGGGGAGCTTCAAGCGCAGCGCGTGCGTGCTCGTGTCCGTCGACGGCGGCCGCGGCGAGCGCCCGAGCGAGAACGAGGCGCCGCCAGTCGAGGTAGCCGAGCTAGCCGCGCACCTCGACGCCCTTGCCGAGGCGGGAGCCGATGAGGCGATCCTGGTGCTCGACCCGATCGACGAAGCGTCGGTCGTCGCCGCAGCGGAGGCCGCCGGGCTCACGTAGGAAGCGCCCTCCCGCGCCGCACGACGCGGGAGGGCACGTAGGTTCTGG
>JAWVDY010000289.1:0-3492 GCA_033856995.1 Gaiellaceae bacterium | reverse complement strand
TAACTATGTGGCAGACGCTCACTGACAACCCCGAGGTTGCCTATGGCGCCGTCGCCGCGCTCGTGATCGTCGTGCTGCTGACCCCGGCGGTCGGAGGGATGGCCCGCCTGCTCGGAGCCGTCGACGTGCCCGGGGCCCGCCGGGTCAACCGCGGCACCGTCCCGCGCCTCGGCGGCCTCGCGCTCTTCTTCGGGATCTTCGTGCCGGCGCTCGCGTTCTTGCCGCTCGGCCGCGAGACGAAGGGTCTGTTGCTCGGAGCCGCCGTCGCGACCACCGTCGGCGCGATCGACGACTTCCGCGGCCTCGTCTGGTGGGAGAAGCTCGGCGGCCAGCTCGCCGCGGCGGCGATCCCGACGGGATTCGGGATCTGGGTGCACCGCTTCACCTTCCCGCTGGTCGGCGTGCATCAGCTGCCGGAGTGGGTCGGAATCCCGCTGACGGTGATCTGGATCGTGGCGATCATGAACATGGTCAACTTCCTCGACGGGCTCGACGGCCTCGCCGCGGGGGTCTGCGCGATCTCCGGCTTCACCTTCTGCGTGATCGCGCTCTCGCTCGGCCGGCCCGAGCCCGCGATCCTCGCGGCGGTCGTTCTGGGAGCCTGTCTCGGCTTCCTGCGGCACAACTTCTATCCGGCCCGGATCTTCATGGGTGACTCGGGCGCGCTGCTGCTCGGGTTCACGCTGGGCGCGCTCGCGATCCAGGGTCTCTTGAAGACGGCTGCCGTCGCGACCCTCCTCTTCCCGCTGCTCGTGCTGGCGGTGCCGATCCTCGATACGTCCTTCGTCGTCGCCAAGCGGATCAAGTACGGCCAGCCGGTCTACGGCGCCGATCGGACGCACCTGCACCACCGCTTCCTGAACATCGGCTACTCGCAACGGCGCGCGGCGCTGACGATGTGGGCCTGGTGCGCGCTGCTCGCGGCTGCGGCGCTCGCGACCCGCTTCCTCCATCCGCACGCGCACGGCGACTGGCGCGTCGGCCCGACGATCGCAGTGGCCGCGATCGGCGCGGTCGCGCTCGGCGCCTCTGTGTACATGGTTTATCTGCTGGAGATCGTCAAGCTCGCGAACCCGCGGATCCGGCGGCGCGAGCAGGAAGCCCGCGACGCGGCCGAGCGCCGCAGCGCCTAGAGAAACCGCTCGAGCACCCCGACGTAGCCCGGTGCGCGCGGGATGCCGTGCCCCGTGCCGGGAACGACCGCGCGCTCCGCGGGCAGGTGCCCCTCGAGCACGTCGCACACGGCGTCGAAGGCCGGGTGGTGGCCGCCGGAGATCACGAGCTTCGGAAACCGGGTCTCCGCGAGCTCGTCCAGTGGGATCTCGGCCTCCCACGGCGGGCGCTCGGCCATCGTGGCGCGAATGCTCTGCTCGAGGTCCGGCGGCAGCGGATCGGGCAGCTGTGCGCCGGTGCCCACGAGCGCGAGGAAGCCCTCCGCGAACTCGCGCGGGTCGCGCGGCCCGTGGGTGAAATGCCGGTCGAGCCGCTCGACGAGCGCGTCCACCTCCGGGTTCCCCCGCGCGAGCGCGAAGGCCGGTGGCTCGCTGACCACGAGCGAGCGCACGTCGTCCGGCCGTCGGGCCGCCATCAGCAGCGCGATCACGCCGCCGTAGGAGTGCCCGACGAGGTGGGCGCCCCCCTCGAGCAGCGGCGCGAGCTCGTCCGCCTGGAGCTCGAAGTCGATCCGCTCGAGCGGCGGGTTCGGCGGGTAGCCGCTCCGGTCCGGAGTCACGAGATCGAAGCGACGCGCAAGGGGCTGCACCGAGGCCCAGGCGGAGCGGGCGTTCCCGCCGCTGCCGTGGATCAGCACCACCCGCACCGCCGGATCGTACGTGAACAAAGTCGCCGGAAAACGCGGATCCGGAGCCGAATTTCAGTGTTACAAGGTTTGTTATGCTCGCCGCGATGGAGCCCAGCCCCCGTTCGACGTTCGAGCCGGCCGGAGCCGGCGCGCTGCTCGGGGGCGTGACCGCCGCGAGCGTGGGCGCGGGCGCGCTCATCGGCTGGGCCGCGGGCTCGCTCGGGCTCGGCATTCTCGGCGGCGCCTTCGTCGGCGTCCCCGCGGGCGTCTTCGCCGTCTACAAGCGGTACAGGAACGCGTTTTGACGCGCGTCGGGATCCTGGGAGCACCGCGGCCGATGCCTGCGCAGCGGTGGCTGGCGGCAGCTGCCGGCGCGCTTGTGATCGCGCTCACATTGCCGCTCTTCCTCGTCGCAGGCTGGCCGCTCATCGGCTGGGCCGCCGCCGCGCTGCTCTGGGTCGGCGCGCAGGCGCTCGGGCTGCTCCTCGCGCGCGTGAAGCCGTCCGCCGACAACGTCGCCGCCTCGGGCATGCTCGCCTTCGGGATGATGTTCCGGCTGCTCGCGATCCTCGCGGTCCTGCTCGCGCTCGTGGCCTCGAACCGGAACGCCGGGCTGGCAGCCGCGCTCGTCTACGGCGCCGCGTACACCGCCGAGCTCGCCCTGTCGCTGCTCGGCTACTACGCCCAGGAGCCGCGGGCATGAGAAGAGCGTTGCCGGCGGTCATGCTGTTCGCCCTGACATTGCCGACACAGGCCTTCGCGCGCGGCACGTTCGACCCCACGAAGGAGTTCGAGCAGCACGAGTGGGTCTCCATCCACCTGGGCCCGCTGAACCTGTCGATCACGAAGGCGGTCGCCTACCTGCTCCTCGGCACCGTGCTGACGATCCTGCTCGGCCTGGTGCTGATGCGCGGCAAGACGCTGAACCGCCGCCAGACGGTCGGCGAGCAGATCTACGAGATCGCGCAGATCCAGATCGCCGAGCAAGGGTTGCCCTCGAAGGCGATCGGTCGCTGGTTCCCGTACGTGGCCTCGCTCCTGCTCTTCATCTTCGTCGTCAACCTGATCGGCTTCATCCCGCTGCCGCTCACCGGCGAGACCTGGCACGGCGTGCCAACGTGGGGGATCTACGCGGCGACCTCGTCGCTCTCGGTCACGCTTGCGCTCGCGCTGCTCACCTTCGTCTTCACGCACTTCGAGGGCGTGCGCTGGAACGGGCCCGTCCGCTACTTCAAGAGCTGGATCCCCGAGGCGCCGAAGCTGCTGCTGGGCTTGATCGTCCCGCTCGAGATCCTCGGCCAGTTCATGCGGCTCATCTCGCTCAGCGTCCGACTCTTCGCGAACATGCTCGCCGGGCACATCCTGATCCTGACCTTCCTCGGCCTGATCTTCATCTTCCAGTCCCTGAAGCTGATCCCCGTCCTCGCCTTCGCGACGATCTTCTACCTCTTCGAAGTGATCATCGTCGTCGGCATCCAGGCGTTCATCTTCGCCGCCCTGTCAGCCATCTACATCGGCTCGGCGATCGAGCCGGAGCACTAAGGAGGAACCGTGCTTGGAACCGTCCTCGCCGCCACGACCGGCGACGTCACGAAGGCCGGCAAGGCGATCGGCCTCGCGCTCGGCGTCGGCCTCGGCGCCCTCGGCGCCGGAGTCGGCATCGGCAACATCTTCGCCGCCATGATCCAGTC
>JAWVDY010000288.1:0-18773 GCA_033856995.1 Gaiellaceae bacterium | reverse complement strand
CCGCTGCTCGTCGTCAGCCACCGACCGGTTCCCTGGGTCGCACCTGCTCGGCGTAGATCTCCGCGAGGCTCGCGCCGTCGGCGTGCCTGGCGATCTGGCGTTCCGCGGCGTTCGCCGCCGGAATCGTGAGATAGGAGGCACACCCGAGCTCCGCGGCGACCGGCTGCACCCACTCGAGCAGGCACTCGAGGTGCGCGCGGGCCGGGCGCACGTCGCCGCTGGCAAGGTCGATCAGCTCGCCGGAGAGCCCGTAACGGATCGCGCGCCAGAGGTTCTCCTCGATCAGGCGATGCGAGTGTGAAGGAGGCGGCTCGCCCTCGTCGTGCGCCCGCGCGAGCCGCGCGGCGAGCGCGAAGCAGAGCGCGGCGAGGCCACGCGCCTCGGCGAGGTCGGGTTGCGCGTCGCAGATCCGGATCTCGACGGTCGGGAACGCGAGGTGCGGTCGCACGCTCCACCAGAGCTGGGTGTGCTCGTCGATCGAACGGGTCTCGTAGAGGAACCGGACGTAGCGCTCGAATCCGTCCCAGCCGTCGTACGGGTCCGGCACCCCGCAGCGCGGGAACATGCGCGTGAAGACCTGTGTGCGCGCGGAGTGGAGGCCGCTGTTGACGCCTTCTACGAACGGCGAGCTCGCCGACAACGCGAGCAGCTCGGGCAGGAAGTTCCGCAGCCCGTTGCAGACGGCGATCGCGCGGTCGGGCCCCTTGATCGCCACGTGCACGTGGAGGCCGAAGGAGTTGTTGCGCCAGACGACGTAGCGAAGGAGCTCGTCGTTGCGCCGGTAGTGCGGGGTATCGATGATCCGCTGCTCCTGCCAGGGGCTCCAGGGATGCGTTCCGGTGGCGCCGAGCGCGACGCCGGCTGCGTCGGCGAGCTCGAAGAGCTGCCCGCGGCGCTCGCCGAGGCGCGCGGCGGCCTCGTCGAACGAGTCGCAGCGCCCGGTGCGGATCTCGACTTCCGAGGCGATGAGCTCGCCGACCAGGTGGTCCTCCAGCGCCGTCCCCTGCGACGCCGCCTGCAGCTCCTCGAAGCGATTGGAGAGCTCGAGCGTCTCGGGATCGAGGATCGCGAACTCCTCCTCGACGGCGAGCGTGAGGTCACGCGCCCCCTCGTACTGCTCGCGGGCGAACCGGATCTGCTCGTCCGGGGTGAGGCGCTGGGCGTCTCCCAAGGTCGCACTACATTAGTTGAAGGGTTGTAGGAGCCTGGCCGCGACGCCGTGCCAGCTCCAACGGGCCACCACGGCCCTTCGTGCCGCGGCGACGATGCGCTCGCGCTGGCCAGGCGGCAGCTCGAGCAGCTCTTGAAGCTTGGCCGTGAGATCGGCCGCATCTCCTGTCTTGAAGCTCGTCAGGTGCCGAAGCTCAGCCGGATACTCGACCTCGAGGCCTTCCGCGATCTCCTCCAGCCCGGAGTGCCGCGCGACGACGGGCGGCGAGCCGGCGGCGGCGGCCTCGGCGGCGACCATGCCGAACGCCTCGGGGAAGATCGACGGGACCACGGTCACGTCAGCGAGCGGGAGCAGGTCGACGAGGTGCCGGTGCTCGAGCGGGCCGGTGAAGAGCGTGCGCGGCGGCGCCAGGCGCTCGAGCTCCTCGCGGTAGTCGCCGAAGCCCACGATCACGGCCCGGGCGTCGAGCTCACGCAGGGCTTCGAGGAGCAGGTGGACGCCCTTGTTGCGGATCAGCTTCCCGAAGTAGAGGACGGTCGGCTCGTCCGTCGCGAAGAAGTCGGCGAGGCGCGCGGCGTTGCCCTCGTCCGGCAGGCGCTCGTTGCCGGTGTTCGGCGGGTCGCTGCGCGCTTCCTCGAGCAGCGCGGCCAGGGCCTCGGCGCGGGGCCTCGGGCGGAACTCGTCGACATCGACGCCGGGCGGCACTTCGTGCACGTGCTCGAAGCGGCCGACGACCTCCTCGAGCACCTCCCGGATGTGCTGCGAGCCGACGAAGACGGCCTCGGCGGTGGGGAGCGAGGCTCTCCCCCACGCTTGCAGCTCCGGGTTGCCACGCATCGCGTACTCGAGCTCCGAGCCGTGCGCCTTGACGGCGAAGCGCGCACCGCTCGCGGCGCCGACGGGGCCGCCGAGCAGGACGTGATTGGCGAAGACGAGCTCGGCCGGGAGCTCGGCGCGCACGGCAGCGGCGTTCAGCTCGACGTAGCGCTCGCGCTCCTCGCGCGTCAGCTCGGTCAGGAGCCGGGCCTCTAGGCCCTCATAGCGGTCGAGCACGAAGACCGGTAGCACGCCGCCGATCTCGGGCCGCACGTGCCGTGCCCCGCCGAGGTCGTAATGCTCCGGGTGCGGCTCCTGCGAGAGCACGACGACTTCGTGCCCGGCGCGGCTCCACTCGCGCGCGAGCGCGCGCGTGTAGACGTTAGAGCCGGTCCCGCCGAGCAGGTACCCGTGCCAGAGGACGATCTTCATCGCGCGAGCCTGTCTACGACCGAGCTCCAGTGACAGTCACTGCGACTGTCACTGTGACTGTCACTGTTGGCGCTGCAGCCACGCCCGCGGCGGCTAGGTGAGGTGGAAGTACAGCGCGTGCAGCAGGTCGACCGCGGGGTTCGACGTGTGAACGGTCACGTCGTGCGGCACGTCGAGCAGCGCCTCCGAGTAGTTGAAGATGATCCGCACGCCCGAGTCGATCAGCTCCTGCGCGACCTGCTGGGCGCGATCGGCGGGCACTGCGACGACGCCGACGATGATGTTCTTCTCGCGCACGGCCTGTGCGAGGCGACGCGAGTCCTCGATCTCCATCGAGCCGATCGTGCGGCCGACCTTGTCCGGGTCGTTGTCGAAGACGGCGGCGATGTTGATCCCGTGCTCGGCGAAGATCGGCGAGCTCGCGATCGCGTGACCGAGATTGCCGGCACCGACGAGAGCGATGTTGTGCTGCCCCTGCGTCCGCAGGATCTTGCGGATCTCGCCGAGCAGCGAGTCGATGTTGTAGCCGACCCCCCGCTTACCGAACTTGCCGAAGGCCGAGAGGTCGCGGCGGATCTGCGTCGCGTTGATGTTCGTGTAGTCCGAGATCTCCTGGGAGGAGATGCGGTCCTTGCCCATCTTCTTGGCCTGGGTCAGAACCTGGAGGTAGCGGCTCAGCCGGGCCGCCACTCCGACAGTCAGCCGCTCCGACCCCGACGCACTGTGAACGGTCGTTTGCAACACGCACAACCATTCTGCCAGTCCCGCGCCGCTCCGCGCGTCAGACCGTCACAAGCTCAGCTCTCAGCGGGGACTTTGTGCCGCGGCCAGCCGGCGGCGGAACGCGTCGTCGTGGACGTAGTACGCGAAGACCCGCTCGCCGTCGATCTCGACGACCGGGATCAGCTCGCGGTAGCGCGCCTCCAGCTCGGGGTCGCCGTCGATCGCGATCTCTTCGAGGTCGAACGCCAGCTCGTCGCGGAGCGCTCGCACCTGCGCGAGCGCCCGCTCACAGAGGTGGCAGCGGTTCGCGTGGAAAACGGTGACCCGAGGCACCGCTTGCGGTGCCGCCGTCAGGACGTGCGGGCCTCGCCCGCACGTCCGTCTGAAACGGCCGGTCGAGACAAGTTCGGATACAAGCCAAACGCTCTACGGGTAGAGCCCACGCGTCACCGTGGCCTCGCTGACGCGCCCGACCGCGACGCCGTAGGCCGCGTATCGCATGCTGATCTGCTTCTCCTCGTAGACCTGCCAGGTCTCGTTGAAGGCGCGCGTGACGATGTCTCGCAGCTTCGAGTTCACCTCGGGCTCCTTCCAGAAGTACTCCTGGAGGCCCTGGACCCACTCGAAGTATGAGACGACGACGCCGCCCGCGTTGGCGAGGATGTCCGGGAGGACGAGCACGCCCTTCTCGTCGAGGATCTCGTCGGCCGCCGGCGTGATGGGGCCGTTCGCGCCCTCGCAGATGATCTGCGCCTTGACGTCGGCCGCGTTGTCGGCGGTGATCACCTGCTCGAGCGCGCAGGGCGCGAGCACGTCGCACTCGAGCAGCAGCAGCTCCTCGTTGGTGATCTCCTCGGCCCCCTTCAGCCCGGCGAGCGAGCCGGTCTCCTGCTTGTGTGCAATCGCGGCCGCGACGTCGATCCCGTTCGGGTTGTGGAGCGCGACCCGCGAATCGGAGATCGCGACGACCGTCGCACCCTCCTCGGCGAGAAACTTCGCGAGGAAGCTGCCGACGTTGCCGAAGCCCTGCACGGCGACCTTCAGGTTCGAGAGCTGCAGCTCCTTCTTCCGCACCGCCTCCTGGATGCAGTAGAGCGCCCCGCGCGCCGTGGCCTCGAGCCGCCCGAGCGAGCCACCGACGTTCAGCGGCTTGCCGGTTACGACTCCGAGCACCGAGTGCCCCTTGTTCATCGAGTACGTGTCGAAGATCCACGCCATCACCGAGCCGTCGGTGCCGACATCGGGCGCGGGGATGTCCTTCTCGGGCCCAATCTCGTTGATGATCTCCGTCGTGAAGCGGCGCGTCATGCGCTCGAGCTCGCTGCGCGAGAGCCGCTTCGGGTCGCAGACGACGCCGCCCTTCGCGCCGCCGAACGGGATGTTCATCAGCGCGCACTTCCACGTCATCCACATCGAGAGCGCCTTGACCTCGTCGAGCGTCACGTCGGGGTGGTAGCGGATCCCGCCCTTGGAGGGGCCACGCGCGATGTTGTGCGTGACGCGGTAGCCCTCGAAGGCATGGATCGTGCCGTCGTCCATCGTCACCGGGATCGAGACGACGACCGCCTTCTTGCACTCCTGGAGCACGTTCACGAGGCGCTGGTCGATGTCGAAGATCTCGGCCACGCGGCGAACCTGCTCGCGGGCGATCTCGAAGGGATTCTCTCGGAGGTGGGACTCGGGCGCTTCGACGGTGGTCACTGAGGCTCCTCGGTCGGAAACGGGCTGAGTATAGGTCTCTACTTGATTCGGAACGGGATCGTGCGACTGGTCGGCGGGCCCTTGCTCGTCGGGTACGCGAGCAGCCGCACGCTGTAGCGACCGGGCTCGAGCAGCGTTCCCGCCGGGTCGCGGCCAGTGATGCCGTACGTGACGCTTCCCGGAAGCAGGTCGCGTTGGCGCGCGAGCAGGCCAAGCCGTTCCTTGCCGCGCCAGAGCTCGACGTCCAGCCTCGAGACGGGGTACACCTGGGCTCCCGTCGCCGCCGGCAGAACCAGCCCCGCCTGCAGCGAGAGCACCGCGGGCGACAGGTCGGCCGGCTTGAACGACGACGCCGAGAGCGCAGCGGCGGAAATCAGCTCCTGCGGCGGCTTGCCGAAGGTGATCGCCCACGGGATCTTCAACGGCCCTCCCCCGCGCGCAACCAGTAGCACGGCGCCCTCGGCCGAACCGTCGTCGGGCGGCGCGCCGTTCAGGCGAGCCCGCAGCGTCACGGTCGCGTGGCCGCCCGGCTTCAGCCGCACCCAGCGCGGTTTCGGCGTGATCACCAGGCCGCCGCTGCCGCTGCTGCGCACGCGGACGAGCAGTGTCCGGGTCGAGACGTTGCGGACGATGACGTCCTGAAGCGCGTGCCAGCCGTCACCCTGCGCGCGGCCGAACGCGAGCGTGACCGGCTCGGCGGTGATCTCGCCGGAGACGGCCGCACCGAGGTCGACGAGGCCGGCGCCCTGCGCGGTGACGCTCGTGTCGCGGATCGCCTGGCCCGTGCCGGTGAGCAAGCCTCGAAGGTCGAGTGCGCGGAGGCCCGGGCGCGCCTGCGCCAAGACGGCTGCCGCGCCCGCGACCACCGCCGCCGCCGGGCTCGAGCCGTTGACCGTGCCAAAGCGGGGTGTGCCGTCGTCGTTCGCTCCTGGCTCCGAGGTGACGAGCGCGACACCCGGGGCCGCGACGTCGGGCTTCACGCGTCCGTCGAAGGCGAGGCCGCGCGACGAGAACGGTGCGATCCCACCATCGCTGCCGTTTCGCACGACACTCGGGACGCCGATCGCGATCGAAGGATGCTCGTGCCGTGCCATCGCCGCGAGCGCGACCTGCGCCACGTGCAGCGGCACGCTCACGATGGGGACGTCCACGGCCTCGTCTAGCCCGAGGCCGCCGGCGGGAAGCTCCGTGCCGTACACGGCCACGGCCGTCGCGCCCGCGCGCGCCGCGTACTCGACTGCAAGCTGCGGATCGGAGCCGTCATAGACAAGCGCCGCCCGCCCCGCGACGAGGCTGCGGCCGTGCGCGTCGAAGAAGTGATCGAGGCTCGGGCCGCCGCCGCGGCGCGGCGCCGCGAGCTCGAGCTCCTTCGGCTGCGCCGAGACGACCGCGCCCGCGAGCGGCAGCCGCCGGTCGAGCACCAGGTCGAGGCCCACCCGCACGGCGACCGGCACCTCCTCGGCCTGGCCTCGCAGGTCGGCCGCGCCCACGCTCAACGCGTCTGGCGCGCCCCCGGGGCTGGAGACGCTGCCGTAGGCGGGCCCGCCCGGCCCGTCGTTCCCGGCGGGCGCTACGACGAGCGTGTCGAGGTCGATCGCGCCGTGGATCGCGCGCGCCTCGGGTGAGTCGGCGAAAGCGCCGTAGGAGACCGCCTCGCCGATCAGCGCGACCCGGGCCGCGTCGTGGGCGTCTCCGTCGAGGTTCGGGTCGACCGCTCGCTCGAGGCCCGCGATCAGCTGGTCGGTGCGCGCGTATACGGCGAAGCCGCCGGGGACGTCCGGCTGCCACCCGGCGACGCGGATCGGCAGCACTGCCGCGCCGGGCGCGATGCCCGTCACGCCTCCCGGCCCGCCGGCACCGACGAGGACTCCCGCCATTTCCGTGCCGTGCCGCTCGAAGCGGCCCGAGCCGCCGGGGTCGGACGCGGCGGTCGCGTCGGGATCGCCGCCGACCACGTCGATTCCGGGCAGCACGCGCCCGCGCAGGTACGGCTGCGCCCGGTCGACGCCTGTGTCGAGGAGCGCGATCGTCACGCCTCGGCCGTCATAGCCGGGCAGGCGCAGCGCGGGCAGGCTGCTCGCGCCGCGCGCGACGCCCTTCACGCCGAGCAGCTCCGACGAGACCGAGGCCGGGTACGCGACGCGTACCGGATAGACCCCTGCCACCTCGGGCCGGCGCTCGAGCACCGCAATCGCCCGGGCGTCGAGCGGAGCAGAGAAGCCGTTCAGGACGCGCGAGTAGCTGAACTGGATCCGCGGGCGGATCCCGCGCGTGCTCAGCTCCGAGAGCAGCTGCCGCTGCGCGGCGAGCGCCTCGCGCGTCCACGCGCGTTCCTTGCGCTGGCTCGCCACGCCGCCATTCTGCGCCACTCGCTGTGCCATCGAAGGCGAGCGCAGGACGACGAGCACGCGCTGGTCGACCGTGACCGCCGGGTGACCGCCGCCCACGAGTCCGCGCCAGGACGAGGCCGCCGAGGCGAGCGAGCGCTGCTTCGAATCGCTGACGCCGAATCCGACCGCGAGCGCCGTCGCGCCGAGCGCGAGGATCGCGAGCGCAGCCTCAGAGAGCCGACGCGAAAGCATCCAACGCAAGATAACGAGGCGACGGGATCGCTTCGACGTAGCGGGCGGCGGAGGCGATCATCGCCGCATTGTCGGTGCAGAGCGGAAGCGGCGGGGCTTTCGCGTCGGGAAGCGCCGAGCGCAGCTCCGAGTTCGCTGCCACGCCCCCGACGACGGCGATCCGCTCGGCTCCGGTGCGTTCCGCCGCGTCGAGCGTCCGCTGGACGAGGGCGCGGACGATCGCGCGCTGGTAGCTCGCGGCGAGATCGGCCCGTCGCTCGGCCACTCCCTCGCCCAGACGGCGCACCTCGTACAGCAGCGCGGTCTTCACGCCCGAGAACGAGAAGTCGAGCCCGGGAACGCGGGCGACGGGGAACAAGAAGGCCTCTGGGTCTCCCTCGCGTGCGAGACGATCGATCTCCGCGCCGCCCGGATAGCCGAGGCCCAGGAGGCGCGCGCCCTTGTCGAAGGCCTCGCCGGCCGCGTCGTCGAGGGTTGTCCCGATCCGCCTGAAGCCCCCGGGCTCCTGGACGTCGACGAGCAGCGTGTGCCCCCCGCTCGCGAGCAGGCACAGGAACGGCGGTTCGAGCGGCTCGGGCTTGAGGCAGAGCGAGGCCACGTGCCCGTGGAGGTGGTTGACCGGCGCGAGCGGAAGGCCCCGCCCCCACGCCAGGGCCTTCGCCGCCGAGAGGCCGACGAGCAGCGCGCCGATCAGGCCCGGGCCCTGCGTCACCGCGATGCAGTCGACGTCGTCGAGGCTCGCATCCGCGTCGGCGAGCGCCTCCCTCACGACCGGCACCACGAGCTCCAGGTGCCGCCGCGAGGCGATCTCCGGGACGACGCCGCCGAAGCGCGCGTGCAGGTCGGCCTGCGACGAGACGACGCTCGACCGGATCTCCCCGTCCTCGACGAGCGCCGCGGCGGTCTCGTCGCACGAGGTCTCGAGGGCGAGGATCAGGAGTGCGCCGCCGGCTCGGAGACCGGGTCCTTCCACATGATCAACGCGTCCTCGCGGTTGTCCGTGTAGTAGCCGCGGCGCACGCCGCGCGGACGGAAGCCGAGCTCCTCGTAGAGCTTGATCGCGCCCGCGTTCGAGACGCGCACCTCGAGCGTGTAGCCGCGACGGCTGCGGCCGGCCGTGAGCTCGAAGAGCCTGGTGAGCAGCTGCGAGGCGATGCCCTGCCGGCGGCGCTCGGGCTCGACCGCCACGTTCATCACGTGCCAGGCATCGACGTAGCGGGAGATGATCAGGTAGCCGACGAGCTTGCCGGTTTCCGGCTCGAACGCGCCGAGGCAGAGCGACGACGGCTTGGCCAGCTCGCTCGCGAACATCGACCGCGACCACGGCGTCGGATAGGCGCTGCGCTCGATCTCCTCGATCGAGTTCAGGTCGCGCAGCTCGAGCCGGCGGAGCTCGACGTCGCTCACTTCGCCTGCTCCGCGTCGGGGATCCGCAGGTAGAGCGGCTCGACGCAGTCGGCCGGGCCGAAGTCGCGCGCGAGCTGCGCGTGGAAGCGCGCACGCGGTAGATGGCGCTCGTCCGAGTCGGGCGGGACCTCCGCGCCCGCGGCCTCGAGCTCGGCGCGGTAGCGGAGCGCGCCGTCACCGACGCAGAACGCGCCGCGAACGTCCTGCGGCGCGAGCGCCACGGGCTCGCCGTCGACCAGCGTGAAGACCTCGCGGCGGCCCGCGTCCACGACCGGCACCGCGCCGGGCGCGCCGGCTGCGAGCGCGTCCAGTGTCGAGACACCGGCGACGGGCAGGTCGAGCGCGAGCGCCAGCCCGCGGGCGGCGGCGAGCCCGAGCCGCAGCCCCGTGAAACTCCCCGGGCCGGTGCCGACGACGATGCCTGTCAGCTCAGAGCGCTCGACACCGTGGTCGCGCAGCAGCGCGTCGGCGTCCTCGAGCACCCGGACCGCCCGGGAGACGGTCTCTCCCAGCACGTCTCCGTCCCGGACGAGCGCGGCGGTGGCTGCGCTCGTCGCGGTGTCAAACGCGAGTGTCAGCACCCCCGCGCACACGGTCGAGCAGCGATGGTTCGGCGCTTTCCAGTGCGATCAGTCTCCGAGCGGGATCCACGTGGGACAAACGTACCTCGACGCGCACCGGCGGGAGGGCGCCGGCCGCCGCCTCCGGCCACTCGACGAAGCAGATCGCGTCCTCGAAGTAGGGCTCGAGATCCCCCCAATCGGCCGCGGAGAAGCCCTGGAAGCGGTAGAGGTCGAGGTGCGAGACCTCAGGCTGGCCGTCGTAGCGGTGGCCGATCGTGAAGGTCGGACTCGTGACGGGAACGGTCACGCCGAGCGCGCGGCAGGCGCCGCGGACGAAGGTCGTCTTGCCGCTGCCGAGCTCGCCCGAGATGGTGACGACGTCGCCGACGCGCAGCTCGCGGGCGAGCGCCGCGGCGACCGCTTCGGTCTCCGCCGGCGAGGCGGAGGACACCTCCATCGCCCTAGAAGAGGCCGAGCTGGACTGCTGGCTCGGGCGCAACGGGCACGAGCAGCGGAGCTGCAGGCTCGAGCGCGGCGATCGGGCTGCCGAGCAGCTCCGGCAGGCGCGCGAAGTCCTGCTCGAGCACCTGCAGCATCGCCGGCGTGTAGAGCGCGGCCGCCGGATGGTAGAGGGGGTAGAGCAGCACCTCGAACGACCCCACTCGCAGCTGTTGTGGCTGACCGTGCACGCGCGTGATCCCGACGTCCTTGCCCGTCAGCTGCTTGGTCGCGTGGTTGCCGAGCGTCGCGACGACCCGCGGGCGGATCAGCTCGAGCTGGCGGAAGAGGTATGGCTCGCACGCCTGCTTCTCGTCGGGCTGCGGATCGCGGTTGCCGGGCGGGCGGCACTTGACCGTGTTCGCGATGTAGACGCTGTCTCGGTTGAGCCCGATCCCCGCGAGCAGCTTGTCGAGCAGCTTGCCGGCCTGGCCGACGAACGGGTAGCCCTGCTTGTCCTCGTGGAAGCCGGGCGCCTCGCCGACGAACATCAGGTCGGCGTTCTGGTCGCCGGCGCCGAACACGACTTGCGTGCGCCCCTCGGCGAGCCGGCACTTCGTGCAGCCCGCGACCTGGCGCGCGAACGCGTCGAGCTCGGTCAGCTGCTGGTCAGTGGCCGCAGCCACAACTGCCACCGCAGCAACCACCGCCGGACGTGGGACCCCCGAAGGTCGGCTGCTCGCCGGTGCCGTGCGTGGCGAAGACGGAGAACTGCTTGCGCACGTTCGCGGACGAGCAGTCCGGACAGTCCGGCTGCTCGCCGTTTCGAACGAGCTCCTCGAAGTGCGACTCGCACTCCATGCAGACGTATTCGTAGATCGGCACCGTGTCAGCAGACCCTAGCAACGGGTCCGCATCTTCGACTCGCCACCGGACGGCACTCAAGCACGCGGCAATTCGAAGTAGAACGTCGAGCCCTCCCCGGGGCGGGAGCGAACGCCGATCGTGCCGCCCATGCGGCGCAGGAGCTCCCGGCAGATGTAGAGGCCGAGGCCTGTGCCGCTCGGCATCGCGCGATGCTGCGGGTCGCCGCGGTAGAACTTCTCGAAGACCGCCTCGAGCTCTGTGGGCGCGATCCCGATGCCCTCGTCCGCGACCTCGACCCGCACGCTCGACGTCGACGGCGCCGTGCGCACGACCACGTTCCCGCCGTCCGGCGAGTACTTGACCGCGTTGTCGATCAGATTGACGAGGACCTGCTCGATCCGGTCGCGGTCGCCGAGCGCGGCCACGCCGCCGCCGTTCGCCTCCGTGCTCGCGGTGACCGAGACCGTCTCGGGCAGCCGCACGCACATCGCGTCGACGGCTTCGGCCACCACCTCCGCGACGTCGACCCGCTCGCTATGGATGCGGAGGTCGCCGCGGTCGAGCCGGTTCGCCAGCAGCACCTCCTCGGTGATCTGCGTCAGCCGCGTGCCCTGCGCCCCGATCATCTCGAGAAGCTGCTGGCGACGCTCTGGGGAGAGTTCGATGTCGTCTCGCAGGAGCGTCTTCGCCGCACCGAGCACGGCCGTCATCGGCGTGCGCAGCTCGTGCGAGACCGTGGCGATGAAGTCGCTCTTCGCGGCCTCGAGCCCGCGCTCGACGGTCAGGTCGCGGAAGGTGTAGACGACGCCGCCAGGGGTGCGGACGGCGACGAACGAGAGCCAGAGCTCGTTGCCCTCGACCTCGACCGGGAGCGTCACTGGTCGCGCCGCCTCGCGGCCCTCGGAGACCGGGATCTCCGTCGCGATCGTCGCCCAGCCTTCGAAGATCTCGCCCGCCTCGCGCCCGATCACGTCGTCGCGGGTGCGTCCGCTGACGAGCTCGGCTGCACGGTTCCAGAAGCGCAGCAGGCCTTCGGCGTCGACGAAGAAGACACCGTCGCCGACAGCCTCGAGCACGCGCGCGGCCCGCTCGCGCTCAGCCGCGGTCGCCTCTGCGGTCGCGCGGGCCGCGGCCTCCGCCTTTGCCTGCTCGTGCAGGCGCGCGTTCCGCACGGCGGCGGCCATCAGCCCGACGAGCCCTTCGGCCAGGCCGAGCTGCTCCTCGTCGTAGGCCACGGTCTCGTGCATCAGCTGCACGACCCCCACGACGTCCCCCTCGTTCTTGACCGGCAGCATCATCGCCGACTGGACCCCCGGCGGTCCCTCGGCCGGGAGCTTGCGCATGTGGCCCTCGCGGTCGACGTCGTAGTAGACGCCTCCCGGATCCTTCACCCGCTCGGGCACGTCATTCGCGAGCAGCGGCTCGCCGCTCAGAATCACGCGGCTTTGCATGCCTCCGCCCTCGCGGTTCAGCGGGAGCGGCGGCAGGATCGCCGGATCGAGCTTGCCGCCGTCGACCCATGCATATTCGCAGCGGATCAGCTCCGTCTCCGAGTCGAACGAGGAGACGATCACGCCGTTGTGCGGCACGGCGTCGGCCAGCAGCTCGCCAAATCGATCGTAGACGCGCTCGAGCTCCAGCGTCTCGTTCAGGTAGCGCGCGGCCGAGAGCAAGAGCTCGGCCTTTTCAGCCCCCCGGTGACGGCCCACGGCTCCTTCATCATGCCAGCAATGTTCGAAGATCTCAGCCCGACGCTGGAGGGCCGGTTCCTGGTGCTGGAGCCGCTCGGCCCGCAGCACGAAGAGGGGCTGCGCGCAGCGGCCGCCGACGAGCGCACCTGGACGTGGATGTGGACGGACGACGTCGACGCGTGGATCGCCGACGTCCTGCGACCGAACGAGGATCGCCGGCCCTTTGCGGTCCTTCGCGACGGCGAGGTCGTCGGCTCGACGAGCTATCTTAGCCTCTGGCCCGAGCACCGGCGCCTGGAGATCGGCAACACCTGGCTTCACCCGTCGGCGTGGGGAACCGGCGCCAACACCGAGGCGAAGTACCTGCTGCTGAAGCACGCGTTCGAGGTCGCTGGCTGCTACCGCGTGGAGTTCAAGACCGACGCGCTGAACGACCGGGCCCGCGCGGCGCTGGCCGCGATTCCCTCCGAGTTCGAGGGGATCCACCGGCGGCACATGATCGTCCGCGACGGCGAGCGGCGGGACTCGGCCTGGTACGCGGTGATCCTCGACGACTGGCCCGAGGTGCGGCGAGCGCTCGAGGAACGCCTCCGCGGCTAGACTTCCGCTCGCCCGGTATCCCCTGCGGAACTGGAGCTTTGATGGTCAAGAGCGTCAACGTCATCGGTCGCGGCCGAGTCGGGTCGGCGGTCGCCGCGCGGCTCGAGGAGCGCGGCCTCGACCTGCGCGAGGACGCGGAGCTCGTGCTGCTGTGCGTACCGGATACGGCCATCCGGGACGTGGCCCAGGGTCTGTCCCTGGGACATGGCTCCTGGGTTGCGCACGTCAGCGGCGCCACGCCGCTCTCGGCGCTCGACCCGCACGAGCGGCGCTTCTCGCTCCACCCGCTCCAGACCTTCACGCACCGACGCGGGCCCGAGCAGCTCGACGGCGCCTGGGCCGCGGTCACCGCCGAAAGCGACGAGGCGCGGCAGCTCGGCTTCGGGCTCGCCCGCGTGCTCGGCCTCGAGCCCTTCGAGCTCGAGGACGGCGACCGGCCCCTCTATCACGCCGGTGCCGTGGTGGCCTCGAACTACCTCGTCACGCTGCACGAGGCAGCCGCGGGGCTCGTCGCCTCCGCCGGCGCGCCGCCGGAGGCGCTCGAGCCACTCATGCGCAGGACGATCGAAAACGGCTTCGAGCTGACCGGCCCGATCGAGCGCGGGGACTGCGAGACCGTCGAGGCACATCGCCAGGCGATCCGCGCCGCGCGGCCGGACCTCGAGCCGCTCTACGACGTGCTCGCGGAGGCGACGGCGCGATGAGGATCGCCCGCACGGCCGCGGAGCTGTCGGCCGACGGCGAGATCGGCCTTGTGCCGACGATGGGTGCCTACCACGAGGGACACCTCGCGCTCTTCCGCGCCGCGCGCGCGGAGAACGACGTCGTCGTCGCGAGTCTGTTCGTCAACCCCGCCCAGTTCGCGGACGGCGAGGATCTGATGACTTATCCCCGCGACGAGGAGCGTGACGCGCTGCTCGCGGAGGAGGCGGGCGTCGACGTCCTCTTCGCGCCGAGCGCCGACGAGCTCTATCCGCCGGGGTTCGAGACCTGGGTCGAGGTGGATCGGCTCGGCTCGATCCTCGAGGGCGAGCACCGGCCCGGGCACTTCCGCGGCGTCGCCACCGTCTGCCTCAAGCTCTTCAACCTCATCCGCCCCGCCCGCGCGTACTTCGGCCAGAAGGACGCCCAGCAGGTCGCCGTCGTGCGTCGGATGGTCCGGGATCTCGCTGTCCCCGTAGAGATCCGGGTCGTGCCGACGGTCCGCGACGCCGAGGGGCTCGCGCTCTCGTCGCGGAACGCCTACCTCTCGCACGACGAACGCGAGCGGGCGCTGGCCCTCCCCCGCGCCCTCGCCGCCCGCGACCGAACCCTGCTCGACGGGCTCGAGGTCGACTACTTCGAGGAGGCCGATTTCGAGCCCCGCGTCCTCGCCGCGGCCGTCCGCGTCGGCTCAACGCGCCTGATCGACAATGTCGTCCTGGAAGGAGACCCGCAGTGAGCAAATACGCATCCTGGACCCACGGCAAGCTGCCGCTGCCGGAGCTCGTCGAGCTCAAGCGCCGCGGTCAGAGGCTCGCGATGGTGACGGCCTACGACTTCCCGAGCGGCCGGATCGCCGACGAGGCCGGCGTCGAGCTCGTGCTCGTCGGCGACTCGGCCGGGATGGTCGTGCTCGGCAACGAGTCGACGGTGCCGATCACGATGGAGGAGCTGCTGATGCTGACCGCGGCGGTCGTGCGCGGGGCGAAGCGGCCGATCGTCATCGCAGACATGCCCTTCGGGTCGTTCCAGGTCTCCGACGCGGCGGCGGTCGAGAACGCCGTGCGCTTCGTGAAGGAGGCCGGAGCCGACGCGGTCAAGCTCGAGGGCGCCGGGCCGGCACTCTCGCGCGTGCAGGCGATCGTCGGGGCGGGTGTGCCGGTGATGGGCCACGTCGGCCTGACTCCCCAGTCGGCGACGATGCTCGGCGGGTTCAAGGCCCAGGGCCGGACGGCGGACAAGGCCGGGCGGCTCTACGAGGACGCGCTCGCGCTCGAGGCGGCGGGCTGCTTCGCGATCGTGCTCGAGGCGGTTCCAGCTGCGGTCGCGGCGCGCGTGACCGAGGCACTGAGCGTGGCGACGATCGGGATCGGCGCCGGCGCGGGTTGCGACGGCCAGGTGCTCGTCTGGCACGACCTGCTCGGCCTCTACGAGGGCAAGGCCCCGCGCTTCGTGAAGCGCTACGCGGACCTTGCGACCGAGGCGAGGCGCTCGCTCGAGGCGTACGTCGCCGATGTGCGCGAGGGCCGCTTTCCGGAGGAGCAGCACACCTACGCGATCCCGGAGGAGGAGCTCGAGGAGTTCGAGGGCTGGCTAGCTGCGCATCAGGCTGCGGAGGCCCATCGCGACTAGTACGAGCGACCAGGCCACGAAGGCAAACTCGATCACGACGAAGAAGGCGTTTCCCACGCCGCGGTCGGCTCCTCCGCGCCGGAAGACATCCTCGCCGTAGACCGCCAGGCGCACCGGCCAGAGCACGAGCAGCGAGAGCGCGACCGGCGCGGAGGCGAAGGCGAGCAGGTGCCGCGCCTGGCGGTACGTGACCCCGCCCACCGACCGCGACACGGCATAGAGGACAAGGCCTCCGACGAAGTAGCCGGCCGCGCCGTACAGGCCACCGCCGAGAAACGCCCAGACCGCCACGTCGAGCCAGTCCAGGTTCACGTCGTTCAGGACGGTGCCCGCAACCGGGGCCCACAGAACGCCGGCGATGCCCGTCAGCCAGACGAGGGCGAGAACAGCCTCGCTTCGCGCGCGCGACGCGGCCTCCGAATCGTCGCGGATCCCACCAAGAACCTCGTGTGGCCGCGCCAACACCGTCACGGCCCGCCGTAGCCAGACGCGCTCGTCGGCCTGCGGCGCTGCGTCGATTCTGACGCTCACGAAGGCAGCGTAGCGGGGCCGCCAAGGCCGGAAATTGTTGCCTTTAAAAACCCCCTTTTGAGGGACTCGCTCGCGGCCGATACCCGGGTGGGTCACCCCAGCGCCAAAGAGACGGCACACGACGACAGGAGATCCGAGATGAAACGGCGTTCAATCCTTCGCCCGCGCACCACCGGCCGTTGGTCCCCGACTCGCAAGCTGCTGGCGTCGCTTGCGCTGATCGGCGCGGCCGCGAGCATCGCCGGCCTTGGCACGTTCGCGACCTTCACGAGCTCGACGTCCGCCAGTCAGACGGTCTCGTCTGGCACCGTCACGATCGCGCTCGGGGCAACCGGCGCCTCGACCAACCGGCTGAACATCGGCGCGTCGGCGATCGCCCCCGGCGACACGCTTCAGCGAAGCGTCGACCTGATCAACCAGGGCTCGCTCGACCTCGCCTCGATCACACTGACGACTTCGGCCACCGCCAGCTCTCTGCTGGACACCGACGCCACGAACGGCTTGCAGATGGTGATCGACAAGTGCTCGGTCGCCTGGACGGAGTCCGGGCCGCCCTACACCTACTCGTGCAGCGGCTCGACGGCGACCGTGCTCGCGTCACGCGCCGTGATCGGCAGCGGCCTCGCACTGTCGAACCTCGGCTCGCTCACGGCGGGCGCCACCGACCACCTGCGCGTCACGCTGACGCTTCCGGGTGCCGCGGGCAACACCTTCCAGAACCAGTCGTC
Source organism: Gaiellaceae bacterium (assembly GCA_033856995.1). Taxonomy (GTDB): domain Bacteria; phylum Actinomycetota; class Thermoleophilia; order Gaiellales; family Gaiellaceae; genus AC-32. The sequence continues at coordinate 2,189 of JAWVDY010000288.1, read as the reverse complement.
GACCGTCAGCTACGCGTTCACCGGCACCCAGCGCACGGCAACCAACAAGTAGCGCCAGCCGGTGCGCGCTCTCAGCGCCAGCACCAGGCGAAGCGCCGCGGAGCTTCTCGTCCGCGGCGCTCTCGCCTGCGCGGTCCTCGTCCTGATCCTGCTCGGGCTGCTCCCTCGCACCGGCTGGTACCGGACCGAGACCGTACTTTCGGGCAGCATGCGGCCCTATTTCTCGCCTGGCGACCTGATCGTCGTTACGCCGGAGTCGACGCGCGAGGTGCGCGTCGGACAGGTGATCAGCTACCACATTCCGCTCGGCGACCACCACGTCCAAAGCCACCGGGTGATCGCGGTCGTCCGCGGCGGAAGCAACCCGCTCGTCCGCACCAAGGGTGACGCGAACCGCGCGGCTGACCCGTGGGTTGCGAAGCTGCAGGGTACGACGGCCTGGCGCGTACGGTACGTCGTCCCCGAAGCGGGCTGGGCAATCGCCCGGCTGCGCAACCCCTTGATTCGGAGTCTCTCCATCTTCGGCGCGCCGCTCCTGCTCGCACTGCTCGGGCTCTGGCGGATCTGGCGGGTTCCTCCCGCCGGCGAGACGACCGAGGTGCCCGATGCCCAGGCCGCCGGCTGACCCAGGCTCGCTCAGGCGCCCGATCCGCTGGGGCACCGTCGCGGGCTCGGCGCTCGCGTCGTTCGTGGTCGTCTCGGCCGCGTTCGCGGGCCTGAGCTCGCTCGCGAGCGGTGGGCCGCAGACAATCGCCTCCAAGCGCATCTTCCCCGGTGCCCGCACGCTGGCGGCACAGGACCTCCGCGACGCGAGCAGCGCGATCGAGTCGAACAAATCGGACCCGTATTCGTACGCGGACGCGATCGTCGCCACGACCTCGACGGCGATCGCGTCCGGCACCAACCGCTACCTCGAGGTCACACTGAGCAGCGCGCGTGCGGGCGGCCTTACCGTCTCGGGGGCGCAGTTCAACTTCCGGCTCGCCAGCTCCGGAGGCGCACAGGCCGGCAACGCGTGCTTCTGGTTCGACGTCCGCTCTGGTGGCAGCGTGATCGGCACGCACGGCAGTTACGCGAGCGCGACCGGCTGCAGCGCGGGGACGACGCAGACGACGTTTTCGACGGCGATTCCCGAGGTCACGAGCACCGACCAGGCAAACGGGCTCGTGATCCGCGCCTACGTGTGGGAGACCGGCACGAAGACCAAGACCGTCGACGTCGACCTCGCGACGCTCTCCGGCTCGACGCCGTACACCGCGTTCACCGCCTACGAGACGCAATCCGTCGACGACACGAGCGGCGCTCCAGCGACGACTCCCTGGCAACTCGCGACCGTCGACGCCACGGCCTACACGGCCACGACCAACGCTCCCTCGGCGACGCCGTCGACGACCAGGTACCTCAAGGCGACACTCGAGCCGTTCGTACCGGCCGGCGCCGTGGTCACAGCCGTCACGGTGACGAATGTCTGGCACGCGTCTGCACCCGTCACCAGCGGCGGCACTCTCTGCTACTACCTCGAGACCTTCAACGGGGCCACGTCGCTGGCCACGCACGGCAGCGGCGCCTCCCCGGTCGCGTGCAGCGCAAGCGGCACGGTCTTCGCCACGGACACGATCTCGCTGCCGGAGGTGAACGACGTCACGAAGTCGAACAACCTCGTGATCAAGCTCTATTACTGGGTCTCGCCCCTGTGCGGGGGAGGCGGCAACCCGGTCTGCGTCAAGTCGGTCACCGACCAGCTACGCGTTTCCTACTCGTACTACCTCGACTGAGGCACCCCCGAAAAGGGGAGAGGACGAGCCCGCTTTGCGCCGACACAACACCTCGATGCGGCCAACGACCACCACCCCGTCTTTGAGCGCGAAGCTGATCGCCTCGATCGCCGTGCTCGGCGTCGCCGCTGCGATCGCCGGTCTAGGAACGTTCGCCACCTTCACGAGCTCGACGAGCGCAAGCCAGACGATCGCCAGCGGCACGCTCTCGCTGACCTCCGGGCCTACGAACCGTCTCGGCACCGGCGCGACCGCGATTGCGGCGGGCGACACCATGCAGCGCGCCATCGACCTCAACTATGCCGGCTCGGTCGACTTCGGCTCGACCACCCTCACGACGAGCGCCTCCTCTTCCTCTGCTCTCGACACCGACGTCATCGACGGACTTCACCTGGCGATCGACAAGTGCTCGGT
>JAWVDY010000287.1:0-2607 GCA_033856995.1 Gaiellaceae bacterium | reverse complement strand
TCGAGCTACTACGGCGCCTTTGTCCGCGACCCCGACGGCAACAGCGTCGAGGCTGTGCACCACGGCGAACCGCGCACCGGCGAGAACCGGCTCGACCACCTCTGGATCCGCGTGCGTGACCTGGTCGAGTCGAGGCTCTTCTACGAGACGGTCGCGCCGGCGGTCGGCCTGCGCGTGCAGGACGGCGATGCGAACCGCTTCCACGTCACGAGCGGTGGCCGCTCCTTCGCGCTCGTCCGCGACGACCCGGTGACCGAGAACGTGCACGTCGCCTTCCCGGCGAGCGACCGCGCCACCGTCGAGGCCTTCCACCGAGCCGCACTCGCGGCCGGCTTCCGCGACAACGGCGCACCCGGCGAGCGGCCGGAGTACCACAGCGGCTACTACGGCGCCTTCGTGCGCGACCCTGACGGCAACAACATCGAGGCCGTCTTCCACGACCGGAGGGAGTCACCATGATCGACCACGTCGTGCTCGAGGTCCGCGACCTCGGCCGCAGCAAGGAGTTCTACGCCGCAACGCTTGCCCCGCTCGGGCTCGAGCTGACGAAGGAGTTCCCCGGGATGACCGGCTTCGGGCGTGACGGCAAGCCGTGGTTCTGGGTTCGTGAGGGGGCGGCCGGCCCCGGCGTGCACGTCGCGTTCGTCGCGCCCGACCACGCGACCGTCGACGCCTTCCACGCCGCGGCGCTCGCCGCAGGAGGCGACGACAACGGCGCTCCGGGCGAGCGGCCGCAGTACCACGCGGGCTACTACGGCGCGTTCGTGCTCGATCCCGACGGGAACAACATCGAGGCCGTCAACCGCAACCGGACGCAATCGGGTTGACCCCTGCCGCGGGACGCACGATCATCCCGGAACACCGGCAAGAGGAGGCGCGATGGCGACCGAGTGGTACATGGAAGGCCCCTGGTTCAAGAACTGCAACTGCGACCCGGGTTGTCCGTGCGACTTCAACCAGTTTCCGACGCACGACCACTGCGAGGGCATCGTCGCGATGAAGATCGACAAGGGTCACTTCGGGGACACCGATCTCTCGGGCCTGTACTGGGCAGGGATCGTTCAGTGGCCGGGTGCAATGCACGAGGGGAACGGGAGCGTGGTGCCGATCGTCGACGAGCGCGCCGACGACGACCAGCGGAACGCGTTGCTACAGATCATGAGCGGGCAGCAGGGCGACACCTTTTTCGAGATCGTGGCCGCGGTGTGCCCGAACGTTAAGGAGCCGCAGTTCGTCCCGTTCGAGTTCGAGCATGACCTCGAGTCGCGCAAGGGCCACGTCAAAGCCGGCGACGTGATGGAGACCGAGGTCGACACGCTGCGCGGCTTCGACCCGCCCGACCCGTACCGCGTCGTCGTCCGGATCCCCGGCGGCTTCGAGTACACCGGTCCGGACGAGGAAGCCGAGACGGCGGTCGCGACGAAGCTCCTTGCGAAGGGCGACATCGAGTACACGCTCGAGAACTCGCACGCGTCGATGGCCTTCGTGCGTCACGGCAACAGCTTCCAGGAGAACTACACGCCGCTCACGGGCTGAGCTTCGTGCGGCTGTCTCGGCAGACCAGCACGGCTGCGCTGCTGCTCGCGGCCGCGCTCGTCCTCTGGATCGTCACGTACCAGCGCATGCACGGGATGGACGCCGGGCCGGGAACCGACCTCGGCGGCCTCGGCTGGTTTCTCGGGGTCTGGGTGACGATGATGGGCGCGATGATGCTGCCGTCGGTCGCGCCGATGGTGCTCGTCTTCGCTCGCATCAGCCGCGACCGCGGCACGCGCGGCCGCCCGTTCGTGCCGACGTGGGTGTTCCTCGCCGGCTACCTGCTCGCTTGGGTGGGCTACGGGCTCCTCGCGTACGGCCTCTTCCGCCTGGTGCGCTGGGCGGTCGGCGGTTCGCTCAGCTGGGACGGGGCGGGCCCGTGGCTCGCCGGCGCCGCGCTGCTCGCGGCCGGGCTCTACCAGCTGACGCCGCTGAAGCAGGTCTGCCTGCGCCACTGCCGCGGGCCGATGCACTTCGTCCTGCACGGCTGGCGCGACGGGCGCGGTGGGGCACTGCGGATGGGCGTCGAGCACGGCGCGTTCTGCGTCGGCTGCTGCTGGGGCCTGATGCTGGCTCTCTTCGCGCTCGGCGTGATGAGCCTCTTCTGGATGGCGATCGTCGCGGCGGTGATCTTCGCCGAGAAGCTGCTGCCCGCCGGCGAGAAGCTCTCGCGGGCCTTCGCGCTCGCGCTCGTCGCGGGCGGGGTGTGGGTCGGCGTCGCGCCTGCGAGCGTGCCCGGTCTCGTGCAGCCGAACTCGCACGCGGCGGATCTCGCCCGCCAGCGGATGATGGGGATGACTCCCGCGAAGATGCAGCCGATGCAGAAGCCGGTGAAGAAGATGAAGTCGCCGACGAAGCCCTGAGCGCCTTCCGCGTCAGCGGCACGTATCTCGAGAGCTGCAACTGCGAGGCGATCTGCCCGTGCCGCCGGATCGACGGCGTCATGGGCGGCCGCTCGACGTACGGGGTCTGCCTCGGCGCGCTCTCGTGGAAGGTCACCGAGGGCAGTGCCGGCGACGTCGACCTGGCCGGGCTCGGCGTCGTGCTGGCGACGAGCTACAGCGACGACGA